>DATLAN010000667.1:0-6722 GCA_035527455.1 Thermoguttaceae bacterium | reverse complement strand
GACCGAGCCCGCCTGGAGCCGCTCGCACATGGCGATCCCCACGGTCGTCAGCATGGTGTCGGCGCAGGGGCGGCTGTTTTCGATCGAAGACAGGGCCACGACCGAGAACCCCTTCCTGCCGGGCAAGTTCGCGCTGGTCGCGCGAGACGCCTTCAACGGCGTGGTGCTGTGGAGGCACGACTTCCCCGATTGGGAGCCGGTCACCCGGTACGTCAAGGACATCGCCGTCCAGCTTCAACGGCGGCTGGTGGCGATCGGCGACACGGTCTATTGCACGCCGGGCCTGGAGGCGCCGCTGACGGCGTTCGACGCGGCCACCGGCAAGGTCTTGCGGACGTACGACGGCACGCAGCGGACCCAGGAGTTCGCTTTCGATCGGGGCACGCTCTACCTGGCCGTGGGCGATCGGATGAACAGCGCCCAGTATAACATCGTCAAGGACTACGGCGGCAAGGGGATCAGCCTGGGCGGATCCGACCCGCTGGCGCCCTTCGGCGGGACCGGTTTCCGCGGTGCCTACGCCCCGGAAACGCCGGATAAGGCCGATCCGACCTGTGCGATCGTGGCCGTCGAGGCCGCCTCGGGCAAAGAGCTTTGGCGGAAGGAAGCCATCCACGGGTACGTCGGCTGCACGCTGGCGATCCGGGGGCGATACGCCGTCCATCAGACCGACGGCGGTCTGTTCTGCCTGGATGCGAAGACCGGCGGCGAGATCTGGAGCGTCGCCAAGCCGATCCAGAGCGGCGACGGAACCGAGGCCAACACGCTGATTCTCTCCGACGACGCCGTGTACGCCAAGGAAAGCGGTCTGCTCTGCGCCTATTCGCTCGAAGACGGCACGCAGAAATGGACGGCGCCGATCACGAACAGCTACGAAAAACCCGCTGATCTGTTCCTCGCCGCCGGGGCCGTCTGGACGGGCGGAACCGACAAGCCCACCAGCCGCGATCCGCAGACCGGCCAAGAGATCACCGTGATCACGCAGCGGATGACCGGGCCGATGCCCCACGACCGCTGCTATCGCAACTTCATCACCGACCGCTTCTACATCAACAGCAAGACGGGCGGCGCCGATTTCCTGACCCTCGACGGCAAGAAGGAATTCCCCAACTACTGGATCCGCGGCACCTGCGGCATGGGCGTGCTGCCCTGCAACGGGTTGCTCTACGCGCCGCCCTATTCCTGCCAGTGCAGCGCCGGGGCCATGATCAAGGACTTCAACGCCGTGTACACCGAAAAGGACCTCGAGTCTTCCGGTCAGGAGATCCGCGTCGAACGAAACTTGCAACTCGTCAAAGGCCCGGCGTATTCACCAATCCCCAATCCCCAATCCCCAATCCCCAGTCCCAACGATTGGCCGACCTATCGAAGCGATCCGGCACGCAGCGGCCGAAGCACGACCTCCGTTCCCGCCGAATTGAAGCAGGCGTGGAAGGCCGACCTGGGCGGAAAGCTCAGTGCGGTGACCGTGGCCGACGGCCGGGTGTTCGTGGCACAGGTCGACGCCCACACCCTCTACGCCCTGGACGCCGCCGACGGAAGCGTGCTCTGGCAGTACGTCGCCGGCGGCCGCGTCGATTCGCCGCCGACCTGCTACCGGGGACTCGTCCTGTTCGGCTCGCGCGACGGTTGGGTGCATTGTCTGCGGGCGTCCGACGGAGTGCTGGCCTGGCGGATGAAGGACCTGCCGGACAAGACGATCTGTGCCTTCGGCCGGCTGGAATCCGCCTGGCCGGTCTGCGGCAGCGTGCTGGTCTGGGACGACGTCGCCTACTTCGCCGCCGGCAGGAGTTCCTTCCTCGACGGCGGCATCTTCGTCTACGCGCTGGATCCGCGAACCGGCCGGGTAATCCACTCGCGGCAGTTGTACGGGCCGTTCGACCAGCAGACGGGCTTTCCATCCGCAGGTCCCGGCGCGCTGAAAGCGGACATCTTCGTCTCCGACGGAAAGCTGCTCTATCTCAGGCATCGGGCGTTCAATTCCGATCTGAGCGACGCCGCGTCGCCGGGTGCGCACATCTTGCCTTCGGCCGGTTTCCTGGATGGCACGCCCCAGCACCGGACGTATTGGACCGTCGGCACCGGCTATGGGTGGACGTCGATGGGCAACCGCCCCTCCGGCGACATCCTGGTGACCGACGGCGGCGACTACTACGAAGTCCAAGGATTCCCGGTGACGCGCCACTCGTACTTCGACCCTCGCATCAAGGGATACGAGCTGCGTGCGGGCACGATCGCCGGAAGCGACGCGTCGAAGTCGGCCGGAGCGAAGGGGCGGCAAGCCGCGCGCGGGGCTGCCGCCGGCGGCCCGGCCAAGGGATGGAGCACCGATATCCCCCTGACCGGCAAGGCGATGGCGCTGGCCGGCGACGTGCTGCTGGTGGCCGGCACGCCCATCGGGTTTCCGCCCGACGAGCCGGCCGCGAAGTACGAGGCCTCCTACGAAGGCCGCCTGGGAGGCATTTTGTGGGCCGTCTCCGCCGCCGACGGCAAGAAGCTGGCCGAGTACAAGCTGCCCGCCGCCCCGACGTGGGACGGCATGGCCGTAGCCCACAACCGGCTCTTCCTGAGCACGGCCGACGGCAGTATCATCTGTTGGGGCGAGTGATTGTGCGACTCCCCTCTCCCTCTGGGAGAGGGGCAGGGGGTGAGGGTGTAAAGAAGACAGAAAATCGCGGTGGGATGTCTCTCGCCGATTCGCCCTCACCCTCTCCCAAAGGGAGAGGGGACCGCAACCCGAAGAAGACGACCGGGATGAACACGTCGGCGCACCATCTTTCCCATGCGAACCGCTGGCACATCATCCTGCCTGCGATCGTGCTGCTGTGCGCCGGCTGCCGGCGGCCGGTGGAAGAAACACTGACCGGGCCGACCATGGGCACGCAGTTCACGGTCAAGGTCGTCCGGCACCCCGGTGCGGTCGAACTGGCGATACTGGAGAAAGAAATCCAAGCGGAACTGGACCGGGTCGACGCCCTGATGTCGACCTATCGGGCAGATTCGGAGCTTTCCCGCTTCAACGCCTTCGACCGCACCGAGTGGTTCCCCGTTTCGGCGGCAACGGCCGAGGTCGTCGCGACGGCCATCGACATAGGGCGGCTCTCCGGCGGGGCCTTCGACGTCACCGTCGGACCGCTGGTCAACCTCTGGGGCTTCGGGCCGTCGAAAGAACCGGCCGAAAGGGTCCCGTCGCCGGAAGAGATCGAAGAGGCGAAGAACCGCACCGGGCTGGACCACATCGAAGTGCGTCTCAGTCCGCCGGCCGTGCGGAAGGATCTTCCAGGCGTCTCTATCGACCTCTCCGGCGTGGCCAAGGGTTTTGCCGTGGATCAGGTCGCCGGGCTGCTGGAGCGCCGCGGGCTGGAGAACTACATGGTCGAGGTGGGCGGGGAAGTCAGGACCAAGGGCCAAAACCTCCAAGGCCGGCCGTGGCAGATCGGGATCGAATCGCCCGTGGCCGGCGTCCGTTCGCTGCAACGGGTCGTCGGGCTGGGGGACGACGCCATGGCCACCTCCGGCGATTACCGCAACTACTTCGAGGCCGACGGCGTCCGCTACTCCCACATGATCGATCCCCGCACCGGACGCCCCATCGCGCACCGGCTGGCGTCGGTCACCGTGCTCGACCGCTACTGCACGCGGGCCGACGCCTGGGCGACCGCCCTGATGGTCCTGGGCCCCGAGGAAGGCTACGCCCTGGCGGAAAAAGAGGATCTGCCGGTGCTGCTGGTCATCAAGAGCGACGCCGGATTCGTCGAAAAGGCCACGCCCAAGTTCGAGAAGTTGCTACAATAACGTGGGGCACGTTTCCAACGTGCCTGGACTGCCTACGGTCAATTCACCGGCCTGCCAAGTGCCTCCATTTTGGCACGTTGGAAACGCGCCCCACGATTTTTTCAGCCTTGGCACGTTGGAAACGTGCCCCACAACTTTCCCATCAGCCTCGTGAGCTGAGGGAGAGGGGAGATTGAGCCAAACACGATGCGAGTCTTCTTAGCCGCCGCCGTCATCTTCGGCCTGGCCTTCCTGGGCCTGGCGATCAGCACGATCCGCAAGAAACACTGCCTCGGCTGCTCCTGCAAGGCCGCCCGGAAGATCATGGAAGGCACCGAAGCAGACGACGACGAAACCTGCGGGCGGGACCTGGTCCACTTGGAGTGAAGGTCATAAAGCCGCGACCGGTGGTCGCGCCCAAGTTACTTGTGAAACGGCCGCGGTTCACTGGGCGCGACGAGCGGTCGCAGTTTACCCCGGCGCGACCACCGGTCGCGGCTTTGTGGAGGAGGCCGAGCAACCGGCCGCGGGTGGTCTTGCCGGGCTGTGCTTCAGTTGGTGACGTCGTCCTGGGTCCCATTGATGCCGTCCGGCCCGGCCGACCAGAGATCGAACCCCTCGGGATTCCGTTTGCCCGGCGCGAGATACCGATACGGCGCTTCCCAAGGATCCATCGGCAATGGACCTCGGACATACGGCCCGCTCCATTTCCCGGCCTCCGGAAAGTTGGCCGGCGGTTCGACCAAGGCACCGAGTCCCTGGGCTGTTCTTGGATACTCGCCGATATCGAGCCGATATGTCTCCAAAGCCCTCGATAGTGTCGTGATGGCAGCTTCTGCCTGCTGCCGTTGGTTCGTTCTTTTCCTTAGCTCGAGTTGCCGCAGCAGCCGGATCCTTTCTTCGGTTCCTTTCATTCGATCCCCGTCCAGTTCGTCGAGCTGTTTGGCGATCGGTGTCAGGATGAGCCGGGCGGCGAGTTCCAGCCGAGCACCGCGGAGCCAGCCAGCGTCGAATTGCCGCAGTACGTAGATGCACAGCCAGGGCAAATCGGCGTTGAAATCATCGAGAACGAGCATCGTCCCCGCGAACTGCCGACAAATGGCGATTTCGTCGACCTCTGCTTTCTCGAGACGTTTTTCCTGCTCCACCGTCACGAGAAACAGTTTCGGGTCGCGCTGCTTGAACTCCTCGATCATCTTGGGCAGAAACTGCGGCGTGTCCCATCCCTCGGGCATCGGGTCGCCCGCCTGCTTCCGCGCCGCCGCCGCGTCGGCCAGCAAGTTGCCGAACTCGTCCATCAGCACGCGACTCTCGATCAGCCCGTCGGGCCGGATCATCGACGGCTCGATCGGCGGATAGGACTTTGCAGGAGGAGCATTCGGCACCTCGGTCGGGTCCGCGCGGCGGTATTCCAGGATGGCGCCGCCGGTCTCGGGGATCGCGAGAACATTCACGACGAAATGCTGATTCTCGCCCGTGGTAATCAGCAAGCGACAGGGCAGCGGAGGAAACCGGTACCCGATGAACGTCTCTTGCCGGGCAAATGGAGGCGAAGCAAGCGGCTTGCCGTCGAATTGCATGGCCTTGGCGCCCCGAATGCACCAGAGATAATCCTTACGGCCGTCGCGACCACAGCAAAAATCGCCCTGATCCAACTCGGCAAACGGATCAGGGGCGTCACGGTTTACTATAGCGATAGTATCCCCGTTCGCCAGGTCAAGAACGCCCGCCGCCCCGGGTTTGCCGACATCGGGCAGCGAAACTCGCTTCCACGTCGATGTCGGCTGATCGTGGTCGGATTGCTTGAACTCAAAAAGCATGTCCAGCAACTGGCCGCGGGTGGTCTTGCCGGGGAGGTATGCCGGCGGTTGGCCGACGCCGGCTTGCTGGATCCAGTCGGACGCTGTGCCGGGCGCCACCGGATCGTCGAGCTTCGCCTGCCAGTGGGAACTGGGGAAAAAGCCCCTCAAGGCGAAGTATTGCAGCGCCTTGAAATGGGCGTCGCCCGGCCTGGCGTCCTGGAAATAGACCAGCACGGCACCCTGGGCCAGCAGCCGGCGTTGGAGCCCGGCCACGTCGATCTTTCGCGGCGGCACGCCGTCTTCGATGGCCAGGCAGGCGGCCGTGCCCGCGGCCTGGCCCAGGGCCATCCAGCAGGGCTCCATCCGCAGCGTGCTGAATCCGACGTGCGTGCCCGAAACCGGTACCGGTATCAGCAGCCCGTCGACCTTCTTCGGCACGATCACTCCATAGGGCACCGAGTACGGCCGGGTGGGATAGCTGAAGAAGCCGTCGAGGTGGACGCGACCCGGCTCGCGTTTTCGCACGGCGTGCGAATCCAACGCGTAGTGGCTGGCTGTGATGCTCGCGGCGTGCTCGGGGCTGAATCGCTTCGACAGCGCGTCGTGGGCGGTGAACAGGTACTCGCCCTCGATCCGCCGGCCTTCGCGGACGTAGACCTGCCGCGGGAAATGACCGTTGTCGACGTATTCGCTCTTGGCCAACCCCCACGCGAGGCAGCGCCGGCGGAACTCATCGGGCAGCTCCGGCTCGTGCTGGGCGAACCAGAGCAGCCCGAGCGTGTAGTCGCGCAGGCGCTGGGCGTAGCGGTCGCGCCACTGCCAGTCGGCCGTCGGCCAGGGCCAGTTCTCCTCGGGCAGATCGGTCGAGATGAAGGCGGCGTGCTGGTTGTTGGCGTCGGTCTTCTCGTTGGGAAGCTTGACCATGTTGACCACGCGACCGATGCCCTGGAAGTCCATCTCGCCGCCGAACTGGTTGCCCTCCCGCGTGGTGCGGCCGAGCTTGACGTCGTCGATCAGCGAGACGTACTCGTCGCGGTTGTAGCTTTCGGGCTTGGGGATCGGCACCATGTCGTCTGGGTTGCGCGTCAGGCAGAGGCGGAAGTTGTAGGCCTGCACGGCCTGGTCGGCCTCGCCGGTCGAGCCCGG
>DATLAN010000666.1:0-13738 GCA_035527455.1 Thermoguttaceae bacterium | reverse complement strand
GCCCGGCTGGATGGTCATCTCGAAGCGTCCGCCGGTCCACTGGGGCGTATCGAGATAGCCGATCTTCTCGTGCCAGACCTGGAACTCCAGGTCGCCGGCCGGCAGCTTCGGGATCGTGAAGGTGCCGTCGGCGGCCGAGACGGCCGCATAAGGATGGTCGAGCGGCAGCACGTAGGCGCTTTCCCAGGGGTGGTAGTTGCAGGCCACCTTCACGGGCAGGGTCTGCTTGCGGCCGAACTGGTGCCGGAACTCCCCGCCGACCGGGATGATCTTGTTCACCGGCACGTCGCCCAGCGGGGTGAAGGCCACGTTCTGGGCCACCGGATCGGAGTTGACCACGTAATACTGCTGCTTCTCGTACCAGATGGTCATGCAGTGCGGTATGAAGATGCAGTCGCGATTGTCCAGCAACACGTCCTTTTCGACCGACGCCTCCAGCTCCGGGCAGATTTCCACGCCGCGGGAGCGGACGTAGACGAAGACGTTGGCCAATCCGCCGTCCGGGCCGACCATCAACGACTCGTCGCGGATGTCGAACTTGCCGCAGCACTCGATGTCCTTATCGACCGTGAGCTTCCGGCGCTCCGGCGGTGTTCCATCGTAAAGGAACCGGCCGGTCAGATCGCCCCATCCCTCGGCGGCCGCGGAGACCATGGCCGGCAGGTGCAGCCCGGCGGCGACCGCCCCGGCGGCGACGGCAGTTCGGGCGACGAATCGGCGACGGCTGAGTCTTCTCTTCATCAAGGGGACCTCCCATGGGGCAACGGAAATCTCGCCATCCATTATAGCCGCGTGGCCGGCTTCCTGCACCATCTTCCGAATCGACACCCGACGCTTGACGTATTCATCCCAACTCAGCAACAGCGTGTGGATGCCCGGGCCCGGTACCGCGAGGTCGTCTGGCGTAACACATTGCCCAGGAATCACTTACGACGGCATCTGGCGAGGGTGGATTGGAGCGTTGTCAGGCATCTGGCGCCAGTCTATCTCCTTGGCGCTGCTTGGCCGGGGTGTTATTGCGCACTTCTCTGCCCCGATAACAGACCGCCGGACCACGCTCGAAGGCTACGTAAGGTGTTGTGCCCCCACGATTTGAGTGGTAGAATCGGCCTCAGGGAATAGAACGTTATCGTGCATTGGCGCGCCGAATTAACAGATTCCGGGGTGCCCGATAAACAGTAGTTCGCTTGCAACTCAGTACATGAGACCGTGCATCGGTGATGCCGTGAGCCAAGAACAACGTCGCATCCCAGTCTATGTTGACTTTACGCCGAATTACGCGGCGCATCCCGAGACGAAGGAGACTACGGCATCGTTCCATCGACAGTGGCTGGAAACCAATCTCGATGCGATTATCGACCGGCAATCACAGCTGCCGATCATGATGATTCATCACGACGGCCCTGCGGTTAAGCTCGTTGTCGATCTCCTACTCGAAGCACGCCAATTGTTCTGCCTTGGATACCACTACTCCTGCGTGGCGATGTGCGGCATCGTCGTCGAACGAATCATAAAAGACATACTTCGGCACAATCTGTTGGTGGCTCGAAACAACGAGGTTGGTTCCCCGTCCCACAAGGCGTTTGATCAAATCGAACGCGTTGACGTTCGAAGCCTCATCAACTTTGTGGCTGAATCTGGCTTGATCTCCAACGATGTGAAAGCCGCGGCAGTGAAACTGGGTGATTTGCGTAATCAATATGCCCATGCACGAGGACAATCCCCTGACGCGGACGCATTGAAGGCTATCGAGCATCTGCATACTGTTGTCGGCGGAACAGTGTCCGTCCTGAAGGAGTTCGAAATCAAAGACGGTGTGCTCGTTCGTCGCCCGAAGGAATAGCGACCGAGCAAGCTAAACAGTAGTTCGGCCACTTGAAGGTAGTGCCGTGTATCCTTGCGCGTGCTGTGGCTATGAAGTATTCGGCGAACCGCCCGGCTCGTACGACATTTGCCCTATTTGCTACTGGGAGGACGACATTGTGCAGCTCGCTTTTCCGGATATGGCGGGTGGCGCAAACAGCTGCTCGCTAATTGAAGGACAGGCGACCTTTGCGCAGTGCGGGGCCTGCGAAAGACGGTTTAAGCAAAATGTGCGTGTTCCTCACGGGAGCGAGTTGCCGCATCCGACTTGGCGCTTGCTGGACCCACAACGTGACCGTTACCTGAAATGGGACTCGCAAACCGACCGCGAAAAATGGCAGGCTGTCAAAGATTCTCAGACGCCTTGCTTATACTACTGGTCGTCAGACTATTGGCTGGCGCAGTCCGAGGCTGAACAAAGCGATGAACGCGAGCCGGAATAGGCCGTCTGGCTCGCTTCACTCGGCAACGTCAACTCCCGGCCGCGTTATCGCAAGCGTTCGACGAGGAGAACTCGGTGACCACGCTGTACGTCGAAACATCCATCGTCAGCTACTTGCGCCAACGTCCCAGTGCGCAAGTGATCATGGCCGCGCGGCAGCTTCTCACGCATCAGTGGTGGGACGAGGAACGCGGCAACTACGAGCTGGTCGCGTCCCAGTATGTGATCGACGAAGCGTCGGTGGGCGATCCGGTGCTTGCTGCCGAGCGGTTGGAGTCGTTGGATGGGATTCCCCTGCTCCCGCTTGATCCGCAGATCGGCGCCATCGCCAATGAGATCGTGTCCCGTGCGATCCTGCCCCGGAAGGCAACGATTGACGCGTTGCATATTGCCACAGTTGCCCACCACAGGATAGAATATCTATTGACGTGGAACTGCAAGCACATCGCCAACGCCAAGATCCTGCCTCGGATTCGCGATGTCCTGACAGACTTGGGAATTCCCGTCCCGATCATATGTACGCCGGAAGAGATGGTCAGTGATGACTCAGAAGAACCATAGCCGCGATCCGGTCATCGAGGAGATCCATCGAACACGCCAGCAAATGGCCGAGAAGTTCGGTGGAGACATCGCCGCGATTCTCGAGGATGCTCGAAAGCGGCAGGCTGCGTCCGGGCGACCCTTGTGGCAAGGTCAAACCTCGAACAAGGCGATGCACCCGAGCGGCGAGTCGGACCGTTTGTAGCCGGACGATTCCGCCCCCGCCGCCGGGTGATTCGGATTATTCCCAGGCCGTGAAGAATCCCGGCTAATTCCCCCCGTCAGGCGCCGCCGAATCCGCCTCGGCGGCCTCCTGGACGAGCTGGCGGATCGATGTGCGGCGCTTGAGGTATTCGTCGTAGCCGAGCAGCAGGCGGTGGACGGCGTCGAGCTGTTCGGCCGGGGTGTCGGGAAAGCGGATTGGGTCGAGGGAATCGCCGTCGGCGGGAAAGTTGACCGGCATGGCGGTGTAGGGGAGCGTCGCCTTCGGGTTGGCCAGCCAGCGGCGGAGATAATCGGCCCGCAGTCGCCCGCCCGCCCGATCCAGCCGCGGGGCGAGTATCGTGTTGACCTCGCCCCCGGGACTGAAGTCGCCGATCAGGTGGCATTTGGCGCAGTACGTCCGGGTGTCGGTCAGTAGGCTCATGGCCTTGGCGAGCTGATCCGGCGCGGTATCATCCGCCGCGCCGGGACGGTTGGCCGGATGCGACGTATACGGGAACGGCACGCCCGAGACGGCCGCGAAGTAATCGACCAGCTCGGCGGCCTCCGACGGCGACATGTTGTACTTGGGCATGCGCAGGGTCGTGGCAAAAGGCAACTCGGACGAGCCGGCCGGCGGATGAATCTTGTACTGAAGCGCCGGACGGATGGGATACGGTTCGAGCAGGTAGTTGTAGAGCCAGTCGGGCCGGACCTTCGCTCCTTCGCCGACCAGCGGAGGCGGGACCCAACCCCAGCCCTCCATGCCGGCGACGTTGGCCCCGGCGGCCTTCGCTTCGGCCAGCACCTCCGGGTAGAGCAGCCGGGCGAACGCTCCGCCCACCGGCGGCCGGATCGCCGTGACGGCCGAGCCCCAGAACGAAACGTCCATCTTGCCGATCGGCGGACGACCGCTGGTGCCGGGCAGCCCGCCGAGCAACACCTCGCCGCCGCCGACTGCACACGCTTCGCCGTCGATCGCCGCCGGCTCCCAGAGACTGAACCCGTAAAGATCGAGTTCGTTGCCGTCGGCGTCCTCGTCGGAGTCGGCGACCTGGAGCTTGCCCCTGGGGTCGACCGTGGGCATGCCGACCACTTCGGCCGAGCCGAGACGGCGGTTGTCGACGCGCGACGATGCGGCGATCTGCTCCGGCGAGACGTCCGGCCGGAGGAACTCGTAGCCGGGCGCCGCCATGGGCCCCTCGAACACGTCCGGATCGAAATCGAAGGCCCAGCGTTCCATCTCGAGCGTATGGCACTGGGCACAAGCGTATCGGTCGAGGACCTTGCGGCCTGCGGCGATCGCCATCTTTCGCGCGTCGGGCTGGTGGACGTACTTTGCGGCGGGCGGTTCGGCCACCAATCCCAGCACGAACGTGATGATCGCCTCGCGCTGGGCATCGGTCAGCTCGAATCGGCCCATCGTCAGCCGCTCGCTGTAACGCTTGTTCTGGGCCATCCCGTAATCGAAACTCCGCGGGGAGCGGAGCTTCTGCCAGATGAAGCCTTCGCGGCGATGGGCCAGCAGGGCTTCCGTGTAGAAGCCTCGATCGGCAGCCGCTTCATCGGCCAGGTCTTGCTGCTGCGACGGCTCCTCCAGGAACCGGTGGATCTGCCCGAACGCCAGGAGCGACTCCTGCTTGCGTCCCCAATCAAAGAGCGCCGGACCGATCTGCTGAGCGTCTTCGAAGCCGGGAATATCGTGACAACCGTAGCAACCCCGCTTGCGAATCGTGCGGCGGCCGAGTTCGCGGAGCTTCTCGCTGCGGGTCATCGCACCGGAAAGCTCGATCGCGTCGCCCGGCAGTTGATCGGCCAACGCGTCCAGGTCCGAGTCGTCGAAAGTCGGCACTTCGTTCGGCTGCCAGTCCTTCGCGGCCTGAGAGGTCAATAAATACTCGGCGACGTCGGCCGCCGGGTCGATCATCCGCGTGGGCGTATTCTCCGCCGGCGCCGCCGCGTCGGTATCCGCCGGATCTTCGCCCTCCTTCTCGACGATCAACGGGGCCGGTTCCAAAAGCGGATTGGGCATCAACGTCCGCGGCGAGTGGCGCGTCGGATCGCGGAGCCAATCCGCCAGCCAGGCGGCGCCGGCCTCGGAAGTGTACTTCGCGCCGACGCGCGTCAGGTCGGGGCCTTGCGTGCCTTGACCTTCGGGGAAATCGGCGTGCCCGTGGCAGGCCAGGCAGCCCCGGATTCGAAACAGCCGCTTGCCCCGCTCGGCCGAAGGCGGTTCGGTGACTTCGGCCGGCGTTGGCAGCAGTTCCACCGGTTGGCCGGCCTGAAGCAGATACTCGACGGTGGCCCGGATTTCCACGGCCTCCAGTCGCTGTGCCTCGGCGCGGCTCTGCCCGTCGAGATGTTCGTGCAGGCCGTAGAACTGCGGCATCCGCGTGGTGGGGAGGAAGCGTCTCGGGTCGGCCGTCCAATCGAGCAGATACGCGACCTGCAGGCGATTGCCCAGGCCGCGGAGACTGGGGCCCACCTTCCGCATCGTGCCGGGCTTCGCGGCGGCAGCGGCCGACGATGCGGCTTCGGTGACGCTCGGCTCCAGCCGCATGTCCGGCCCGATCGACCGGCCCGACTCGTCGAGACCGTCGATCTCGTGGCAGCCGAAACAACCGAGCTGCCGCACGAGTTGATAGCCCCCCAGCAGCTTCGCCGCCGGCGGCTCACCGGCGTTGTCCGCGGGCTCCAAGTCGGTCACGTCGTGATGGCACTTCAGACAACGGCTCTGGGCAAACCGACTCGGCATCATGGGGAAGTCCCAGTGCGGGTTGCGAGACCAGCCGTGGTCTTTGCGCCAGCCGGTCCTTTGGGCCGGATCGTTGGGCGTGTGCGAGGCCCACTCGAACTCCGTCGCGCTGCCCTGCCCGTCGTGACAGATCGTACAGCCGAACTCGGCCATCGGGTGCGGACTGTGCGAACCGACGAACAGGTCCAGCCGCGGATGGGAACCGTACGGGTGCGACAGGCCGCGGCGGATATCGAGCGAAACCGCTTGACCCCACTCGACGTCCTCCAGAAGCTGTTGCCGAAGCGTCTGCCGGTCGTGGATCGACACGTCGTTGACCTTCACGATCACGTCGCCGAGGCGAAGCCTGGCAAAGGCGGCGGGCGTACTTTCGCGGACCTGCTCGACGGTCGGTTCCCGAGGGTCGACAATTCCCTCTTCGGCCAGCACCAATCCGTAGACACTCTCCAGCGTAGGCTCTATGGTCCGGCCTTGTTCGTCTTCCTCCGGCTGCGGGGCCTGCTTCGGCGTGGCCAATTCGACCGTGAGCACCTCTTCGCCGCGGAAGGCCGGCAGCAGTTTGTCGATCCCTTGGTGGCAGGTCGCGCAGCGATCGAACCGGGCGACCTGGCGGAAGTTGTAGTCGATGGTCAGATCCGGCAGCCAGATCTGATCGACGGTCAGCGGCCGGCCCAAGGCGTCGATCAGCGGCGCCCGCAACGCCCGCTTGCCCGCGCCCGGAAGCTGCTCGGCCAACGTGCGATCCAGCCGCGCGAGTTCGGCCCGATGGTCGGCCAGCGCTTTTCGGGCGTCGTCTTCCTCGCGGGTGATCTCGGCGAGGATTGCTTCGAGCCTCTTGCGATGTGCTGAGGCGTTTTCCCGTGCCGAAGCCGCCCGATCGCGCCCGTCGGCCAGCCGGTCGACTTGCTGCTGCAGGTCGATAAGCTCGTCCGGCGGCAGGCCCTCGCCGACGCCCGCCTCGTAGTAGCTCCTGGCCGCGTCGAACTCCGCACGCCCAAACCGCAGTTGCCGATCGGCCTGCGTTTCTCGCGATGCTGCCGCGGAAACGAATTGCCGGAGTTCTTCGAGCAGGGCTTCTCTGGCCTCAGGACTCGGCTCGGTGGCCACGGCCTTTTGGGCCGAACCAAGATCGGTGAAATCGACCGCCGCCGCTTCCCGCCGCCGGGCATCTCGGCGGATTTCCTCGCGGAACTCTTCAATCAACGCTTCGTCCGGCACGGCCCGTCGGGCGTCGTCCCATTGTCCGACCAACGCCTCTTCCCGCCGGCGAAACTCCGCAGTCTCCTGTTGGTGGATCATCGCCCGGGTCATCCACGGCTCGATCCGGTCGCGAAACGTCCGCTGGTACTCCTTCCACGGCCGCCGATGGTCGGCCACCAACATCCACACCGTCACCGCCAGCAGCGCCGCCGCAGAGAGGGCGAACACCACGTGCAGGCGTTTGATGTTGTAGAAGTGTTTTTCGGTGGCACGCATGGCAGTGGGCAGTGGGTAGTGGGTAGTGGATAGTGGATAGTGGGTAGTGGGTAGTGGGTAGTGGGCAGTGGGTAGTGCCGCTTGCGGCTTCGCAGTCGGGAGTTGAATTGGCCGTTAGAAATTCAGGAGGTACTCCGGGATGCTTACGATGTAACTGATGTTCAGGGTCCAACGGAGGATCATTTTCAGGGGTATTGTCATCATGAGGAGCAAGAGCAGGATCATGATCGTGTAGCGGCCGAGACCCATCTTCTCGCGCAGGTCGCGGAAGATCGTGCGGGCCAGAAGCGGCGGCAGGGCGATGAAGTAAACCGCCAGGAAGACCACGCCGGCGATCTCCCGCCAGAGGATGTGGGCCAACTCGGCCAGCGTGCCCGCGCCGCCGGGCACCTGCGGCACGCTCTGGCCGAGGAGGATCGCCCAGAAGAACTCCGACAGCTTCACGTTGGTCAGCGCCAAGACTTTGTACGGGTCCTGGATCTCGTACGGCCCGAAGAAGTTCCAGTTCGGGCCGCGCATAAACGTGCCGATCAGGATCAGCAGCACCCACAACTGGAGGAAGCCGAACTGGAACACCAGGTAGGCGAACCGGCGGCGGTCGATCGTGTAGTAGCCGCCGCCCTCCCGGTTGCAGTCGAGATACGGAATCGCCATCAGGCCGAGGATGATCAGACAGGGCACCACCACGCCGACGTTCCAGGCATCGGAAAAAACCAAAAGCTCCTGCAAGCCGAGGAAGTACCACGGGGCCTTGGACGGGTTCGGCGTGACCACCGGGTTGGCCGGCTGCTCCAGCGGGGCCTTGACGGTCAGCGACCAGACCAGGAGCACGACCATCACCAGGATCATGCAGATCAGCTCGATGTAAACCAGATCGGGCCAGACCAGGACCTTCTCGTCGTATTGCTTTTCCAAGGGGGGCGAACCGTGCTTAAGCCGCCGGTCGTTTTCCACCGCCTGACGGCCGGCCAGCCAGGTGAAGAAGCCCAACAGGTAGACCATGGCCACGATCGGCACGTTGTCCGCCTTGGTGACGATGGCGGCGAAATCCGGATCGGTCATCGACGTGCCCATCAGCAAGAGCGACACGTTGAAGATCGCCCAGGCCACGGCCGGCCGAACGAAGAACCGCCGTGCCCGGTAGAGAAGCAGCAGCGTGGCGAAGGAGCCCAGCGTGAAGGTGATCGGTCCGAGCACGTCGTCGATCGTCCCCTTGAGCGACTCGGGCATCGGCAGGGGGCTGCCTGAGAAGGCCTGCCACGCGAGGATTCCGAACGCCGCACCCATCAATGCCCAAGCGACCGGCCGGCTCCAGTGCGCCCCTTGGCGCCAGGCCGCGATCGCCGCCAGTCCGTTCATCGCGCACGCAATCAGGTAAAACCACCCCAGCGGCCCGGCGATGCTTTCGAGGAATTCAACGGGGTCAGTGTGCATCAGCGAGAAACGAACGTGGATTGAAATACGACCAATGGCATTCGATCGTCAACGAACGAGCGCTCCTTCAACGATTCCTCCCCCCCGCAACGCAGTGCGGGGGCGTTCTGTGTTTTTCTGACTTCCTACTCTCCACTACCCACTACCCACTCTCCACTGCGAAGCCGCAAGCGGCACTCACCACTCACAGCGGCCCGCTGATCCCGCCGTCCTTGCGGATCCGCCAAAAATGCACGGCCATGAGGAACCCGGCCAGCAGCGGAATGCCCACGCAGTGCAGCACGTAGAATCGGTTGAGCGTTTCTTCGCTGACACGCTGGGCGCCCAAGAGCATGAATCGGGTGTCCGAGCCGCTGGTGATCATGTCGATGCCGTCGACGGTGAGGATCTGCTGCGCGGGGCCTTCGTGTCCGAACAGCGGCACGGCCCGGGCCATGTTCGAGCCCACCGTGACCGCCCACATGGCCAACTGGTCCCACGGCAACAGGTACCCGGTGAACGAGAGCAGCAGCGTCATCAACAGCAACAACACGCCGACGCACCAGTTGAACTCCCGCGGCGGCTTGTAGCTTCCGGTGAGGAACACCCGGTACATGTGCAGCATCACGGTGATCACCATGGCGTGGGCGCCCCAGCGATGCAATTCCCGCAGCACGCCGAACGACACCACGTCGCGCAGGGCGAGCATGTCGTTGTAGGCCCACTCGGCCGTCGGCCGGTAGTAGAACATCAGCAACACGCCGGTGATCGTTTCCACCAGGAACAGGAAGAAGGTGATCCCGCCCATGCACCAGGTGTAGTTCATCCGCAGGGCGTGCTGCCTGACGGAGACCGGGTGCAGGTGGAGGAAGACGTTGCCGAGCATCACCGCCACGCGGTTCCGCCGGTCCACCGGCGGCGGATGCCGGAAGATGCTCTTGTAGAGCTGCGAGTTGCGGATGCGATCCTTAAGCGACATGTATGTCAAACGTTGGGTGCCACTGGCTGCTTGTCAGCCAGTGCCTTGTGATTCACATTGGCATGAGGTATTACGCCGGCACATAACAGTCGGGGTCTTCCCACTGGCCGAGTTCTTCCTGAAAGACCCTGCTTCGATCGACCTCGAGCTGTCCGTCGTCGGCGATCCGGATGGCGTATCGCGGCAGCGGCCGTGGGGCGGGGCCTTCGAAGTTGATCCCGTCGGGATAGAACCCGCTGCCGTGGCAGGGACACTTGAACTTCTGCTCGCCCTCCTGCCACAAGGTGATGCAGCCGAGGTGCGTGCAGCGGGTCGACAGCGCGTAGATCTGCCGCCGGCCGCGGTACTGGCCGTTGACGATCCACAACTCGTAACGCTGCTTGAACCTGGTTTCCACGTAGCCCGGCGGATAGTCGCCCGGCAAACCGACCTTGAATTGCTGCGGCGGCTCGGTCGGGGCGTTGTTCATCAGGAATCGGGCGGTCGCCGCGGCCCACAGCCCGCCCACGGCGCCGAGCATCGTGAAGCCCAACCCCACCACCGTCCCGAGCATCACCCGCAGCACGCTCCGGCGGCGGGGACTCGCGGCCGGCGGCTTTCGTTCGGTTGCCGCGGGTCGCCGGGCGCCTTCTTTTTCTTTCCTGGACGAATCCATCGAAAGCGTCTCTGCGGATGCGCGAGGCTTCACGACGTCATCTCCCCGGCCCGTACTCTTGATAGCCGAACGGATCGGGCCCTCCACCGAACTCGCCCTGCTTCTCCGCCCACGCTTCCGCCGTGGAGTCCCAATCCCATTGCATCAAGAGGTCGACGCCCGGGTTCTGGTCTTTGATCATGCACGAGCACGCTCCGCCCAGGAAGGAGGCGCAGTCGACCAGGTTGTCCACGTGGATCCCCTTGCCGATGTAGGGCGGCAAGACGCGCCCCCGGCCGTACATGGCGAAGACCATCGGCTTGTCGGCGAATTTGTCCAGGTCCGGCTCGACCGCCAACAGCGAACGCACCAGCCACTTCTCGTTCGCGTCGTCGCGGGAAAGCTCCAGCACGGCGATCTTCATCTTCTCCGGCTCGGGCTCGGCCGGCGGCTGGTCTTCGGCCGACTCGCCGTCCGATCCTTCCGCCGGCGGCGGAGGCGGCATCATGTAGTCGAGTTCGGAACTGACCACGATCTCGCCCGCCTTGGCCTTGGCCACCAACTGCCGGGCGACCTTCGCCGCCTCCTTGTTGGCCTTTTCGTCCGACGACTTGAGGATCAGCATCACCGTGGCGTTGCCCTGGTGGAACCGCTTTGCGATCTGCTGCCGCATGGGCGAATCGACCAGCGTGCCAAGCATCTCCGCGTCGAGCTTGCCCACGTAGAGTTCGGCGCCCCAAGAGGTGTAGACCACGAACAGCGGCTCGTTGTCTTTCGCCTGTGCCTCCCGAGACTTCAGCACCACCTCGGGAATGTACTTGAGTTGCTCTTCGTTGGTCACGTCGATCACGGTCAGCCGCACGTTCGACGGCTTGTCCGCGGTGGCCAGCTTTTCCAACTGCTCGTGGATCGCCTTGTCCTCTTCAGGAATCTGGCCGTCGTGAAAGTAGAAGAAGTAGTACGGGGCCGTCGGCCAGTTGTACATCGCGTAGCGGAACACGGGCGTCGAGCACGCCCGGGCGGACGGCGAGAGTCCCGTCGAGAGTAACGACACAAGACAACTGATCGAGACCAAAGCGATCGTCGGTCGAATACGATTCGTTAGGCGTTTCACGTTTTTGTCCGGGGGTTCGTAGTTTGGGGCGGGGGACTTCGGCAGGGGAGACGCCCGGCACGGTTCCGACGGCGCCTTTAACAACAAATATACGGCCGATTGGCCCGCGAGGCAAATCGAACGGCGGGGGGGTACCACAGGATCCGATAGGCCGGTACCCAGAGACATACGTTGTTTGTCCTCCGGCCGCGACGAAGGGGCCTAGACGTCATGCCGCGAGATGTCGTAACGTGTTTTGTCCCAACGAGTTGGGGGCTGCTATGCCAACGTTGCCCCGCCCGGCTCGAACGTCACCGGCATCTCCAACGCGGCGGCCAGTCGGGCCAGATACTCGGTGCGGGGAATCTCGATCGCCCCGAACTGCTCGATGTGCGGCGTGAGTTGTTGGATGTCCAGGAGGACGTAGCCTCGCTGGCGAAGGTGTTCGACCAGGTGGACCAGCGCCACTTTCGAGGCGTCGCGAACGCGGTAGAACTTCGACTCGGCCGCGAACAGCCCGGCAATCGCCACGCCGTACGTGCCGCCGACCAGCCGGTCTTCCTGCCAGACCTCCACGCTATGGGCACGGCCCAGCTCGTGGAAGCGGACGTAGGCGTCGATCATCCGCGAGTTCAGCCAGGTCTCGCCCGACCGATCGCCCGCCGTGGCGCATCCGCGGATCACGCCGGCGAACGCGCGGTCGCGGGTGACGGTGAACCGGCCGCTGCGACAGGTCCGCCGCAGGCGTCGCGGGACGTGGAACCGTTCCAGTTCGATGATCGCCCTGGGGTCGGGCGACCACCAGGGGATCGGCTCGTCCGGCTCGCTCATCGGCCAGGGAAAGATCCCATGCCCATACGCATCGAGCAGCCACTCCGGCGACAGATTGCCCCCGAAGCCGACCAGACCTTCCCGGTTGATCAACTCGGCCGGCGGGAAGAATTTCGATGGGGGAAGGATGCTCATCACAAGATCGATGCTTGCAGCTTGCGCTGACCGCTTGGCAACTCACAGTAGATTATAACCTCACAGTAGATTATATCCCCACCGGTCGCCAACGCCCACGGACTGCGGTCCGTGGGGTAGACCCTGGCTCGTTCGGTCGACTACATCCTGCCCTTGATCTTCTCGACGTCCAACTCCCGCACATACTTGACCAGGTTCTGCCAGACGGCGTGGAATCCGAAGCCGCCGTCGGTCATCTCCTTGATGGCGGCGTCTTTCGGCCAGCCTTGGAGGACGATCCGATAGACGGCACACATCATGCCGGTGCGGTCGGCCCCGTGCTGGCAATGGACGAACACGGGCTGGCGCTTGGGATCGGTGACCACCTCGAGAAACGCGACGACCTCGTCCTCCTCGGCCTCCCAAGGCTGGGCCGTGATGTGTACGTAATCCAGCCCGACCTTGCGGCACTCGTCCCGGTCGCTGTGGAGCGTGCGGAGGTTGACCACGGTCTTGATGCCCAGGGCCTTCAGTTGCGCGAACCCTTCCGCTTCCGGCTGGGCCCCGCGGTAGAGTCCGTCGGCGACCTTGTGCAGATTCGGCAGCCCCGGCTTGCCGGGGATCGGCGTGGCCCAGTCGGCCGGGCGGTTGGGCGCTTCGGACCGGACTCTCGCGGGCGCATTCGCATTTTGGGGCGTGTCTGCCGCGATCGTTGACGGCCCGCATGAAAACGCGCTGGCTGCGATGACGATCGCCAAACCGTAGTAAAATCGTGGTGCCATGCTAATTGGCTCCTTCTGTCGGTCGTTTTCCTTCAAGATGTTCTTGACGCAGCCATTCCCGGTATCGCACGCCGCGAAAGTAGCCGTCGGCAGCCATCATGGCAAATAAGACAAGTAAACTCACAGCAGCGATTCGATACCATTTGTTTGGGATGAGAAGACCAGCGGCGACAAGGACGCCACAGAACGCGTAGTGGCCGACTTCGGCACCCGGATAAAAGGTCATGACGAAGCCGGTCATCCCCCAGACCGCACCAACCCAGAAACAGGCCCTTGCCGGCAACGCAAGGATCCCCGGAATCTTGCGGCGTGGATGTGGTGATCTACTCGTCACGGACGGTGATCCGTACGGGTTCGTGACTCTATTTGGTCGTCGGACACCCGGCAGCGTATTCTCGGGCAGCTTCCGTGAAAGGCGGGCTTGGTAAGCTGAATACATCGGGCCGGGACGCTTCTTCAACAGAACGCAGCCTATCGTTTCTTCCTCAGCCGTGCAACAGCGTTGGGGGTCGTGTCGAGGGATTCTCGGTGGCCCCCGGCGAACTGGGACCCCGCCGAACGCAGTCGGCGGGCGTTGGGATGGGCGTGGGCGTTGGGGCGGGCGTTGTGGCCGGC
>DATLAN010000665.1:0-5732 GCA_035527455.1 Thermoguttaceae bacterium | reverse complement strand
GAACGCGGCCAGTTTCTCACCGGAGAGCGGGGGTTGGGGCCAGAAGTAGAGACGCTCCAATGCCGGCATCTCGCCGAGTTGCGTCAGGGACTGGCTGCCGGAGCTACCGTGGACGGTAAGATGGGACAGTTTCGGGTGGCCCGCCAACGGGCTGAGGTCGCTCAGGGGAGGGCTGAGGTCGAGTTCCAGTCGTTGAAGCCTCCTGAGGTTTTCGAGCGGCTTCAAACCGGGCGAACCAACGGGCTCGCTGACCAACGGGACGTCCGTCAGCAGCAAGTGTTCGAGGTTCGTTAGCGAACTCAGGGGACTGAGGTCCGAGATGCCTTGGCAGTGCCAGAGCTTCAGAAAGGTCAATTTCTCCAGCCCGGACAAGGGGGTAAGGTCCTGAACCAGGTCGAAGCGTTCGAGACTGAGTCCCTCGAGGTTCGCCAGGTCCGCCAGAGGTTCCAAGTCGGTCACTTTCGGCCCCGCGTACACGCTCGGCCCCGCACCCAAGGAGAGATACTTCAAGGACTTGATCCCTGCCAGCGGCTTGAGGTCCGTGACGTGCGGGCCGGCTCGGACGGCCAGATGCACGAGTTTCTTATCACCAGGTAGCGGTTCGAGCTTGTTGACCACTCCGAGGCGGAGTTCGGCGAGGCGGTTACACGAAGAGAGGCTTCCCATCTCAGTGACCGGCCCCAAAACGCTCAGCCGCCGAAGCTTCCTCATGTCGGAAAGCGGCGTTAGGCTCAGCGGCGTCTGGTTGGAGTTGACCATGATCTCGCGGAGGTTTTTCAGCCGCGCCAAGGGCGCGAGCGAAGTCAGGTTCCGGGCTTCGTGAATCGCCAGGTGCGTGAGGCGGTGAAGTCCGGCAAGCGGCTCGATTTCTTCCTGCAATCCGCACTTGCCGATCTCGAGACGCTGCAGATTCTTGAGATTCGTCAACGGCGTCAAGTCGCCGTCCCAATAGGGGCAGCCATAAAGGCTGAGCCGCTGAAGGCCGGTCAGCCTCTCCAAAACCCGGACATCGCGCAGCTCCGTGCAGCCTATCGCCCTGAGCACCCGGAGGTTTCTGAGTTCCCCGAGAGGTTCCAGAGTGGTGAGGCGGTCGCAACTTTCGATGTCCAGCAGCGCCAGCCGGGGGAGCCTGGCCAGCGGCCCCAGGTCGGAAACGTGCGTGGCGTAGGTCAATCGCAGTGCGGCAAGCTCGGGCATGTGAACCAGCGCCTTCAGATCGGCGAATTCCCGGTTCCGGCTGGTGATGGTAACATCGAGGCTGCGGACTCCGGAGTACCGGCGGCAGAGTTGCTCGAACTCGGCCGGACCGATGTCCTTGTTCAGCGACATCAGCCCCACGACCTCGTCGCGCTGCGGCCCGCGGAGCAACAGTTCGCGGCCCTTATCGATGCCCTGCGTCGAAAACTCCAGCGGTCGCGGCTCGTCGCCCGTAAACACGTACGCCCACCGACGGCTTCGGTCTTCAAACTGGATTTCGATTACGTCTCCGGCGGCAAGGTGCAGAGAAATGTGTGCCGGTTTCTCCGCAGTTTCGCCGGTGCAGAGGTTTTCGGCGCGAAAGACGCCACGGAACGCCACGGGCTGGGGTGTCAATGTGTCGGCCGCACGCTCCCGCGCCGTTTCGCCGCCGCTGGCGATGGCGCTCAGCCGCGAAGCTGAATGATCGTCACTGGCGAAGACCAGGCAGCCGACCAGCACACCGATCGCCAGCCCAGCGGCGACACTGCTGCCCAGCCATGAATGACGCTGACCGTAATCGTGGCCGGGCAATCCGAGAATCCGGCGGATACGAGGTAGAATCGAGCAGCCGTCGGCAGCCAAGGTCAGGTCTGTTGACAGCAGGCCGATGGCTTGCTGACGCAGTTCCACCAGGCGAGTCAAGGCCCGGGCGTAGATGAGCCGCTCGCCCGTGGCTTCGACGACGAAATCGTCACAACAGTTCTCTCGCTCAATACGAATGCGGTGCGAGACCAACCACACGGCCGGATGATAGAACAACAGCGTCTCGAGGGCGGTCTGCAACAGATTCAGCAGATAGTCGTGTCGACGGATGTGGGCCAACTCGTGGGCCAAGATCATCTCGAGTTGTTGCGGCGACATCTCGCCGAGGATGCCCACCGGCGCCAGAATCACCGGACGCAGCCAACCGAATACCGTGGGGACCTCGACCAACGTCGACTCCAATAACCTGAACGCGCGGTCGACTCCCATCCGCCGGGCCAGATGTCGGATCCTCTTGTCCAGTTCAGTCGCCACCGGACTGATGCCGACGCGTCCCAGTCGCCGGACACGCCACCAGCCACCCAAATGCAACAAGGACAAAGCGAAGACGCCGACGATCCAACAGCCGACCATCCAGGGCAATGCAAGTTGCACCATCTCTGCCACGCCGTCCATGGGCCGGGCGTTTGCCGCCACCTGTCCCCTGCGTTCGCCTAGCCTTGGTGCGGCATCGTCCGCCCGGTTTGCAGGCGAAGCACCCAATGGCGCCCCGCTGGATACCTTGACAGCATCCGACTTCAGGTCGATTTGAGCGGCCAGCGGCGCGGTCATTTCGGCGTCCTCGCCGACGCTGCCGCTTCCCGTCTCAGCCGGAAGGCCAACCAGGGATGTCGATTTCCCGGTCTCCGCATCCCGGACACCTTGCACTGACGGCGCAAGCCATGACGTTACCGGCAAACACAAAGCCATCGCCAGTAGTGCCGCCCAGGCAGCCAGGTAGCGTGTGGCGGCCGACCGACGCCGCAGCAGGACCAACGCGGCCGCCAGGACTAAAGCGATGGCCAGTCCCTGCCAAACGAAGTGAATCAAACTCCACCCGGCGCGGTAGACCAGCGGGCTGGACAAGAAGTTTTCAAGGACGTTCATTGCTCTTCCCCTTCGATTTCGTCCAGAAGCGCTCTGATCTGCGCCAACTCCTCGGGAGAAACCTTCTTGGCGCTGAGTGCCTGCATGACCAGGTTCCTGGCCGATCCTTCAAACGCCCGCTCCAACAGATCGGCCACCAGTTGCCGCTGCGTCTTCTCGGCAGGGACCCGCGGCTGATACACGTGGGACCGCTGGCTCTCGTCCCGAACCAAGAGCCCCTTGTCGTGCATGATTTGCATGAACTTCAGAGCAGTGGTGTAGCCCGTGGGCTTCTCAGTGTCCAGCACGTCGCGGACCTCCCGAACGGTACTGGGCCCCCGCTGCCAGAGCACACGCAGGATGGCCAGTTCGGCGTCCGTGGGTCGTGAGTTCGTTCTTTTCTTGGCCATGGGTTTCATTGATTCATCTTCTCACTGATAACCGAGAGTTGTTACAGGGCGTTGACGAGTGGACCAGAGTTCATTCTGAAGACTCCCTTTCAGTACACGTGCGTGACTTCGGCATAGGCACATGGCTACCGCGGGTTGCCATCCTTGATAACCGCCGACGAACCGATCTTTACCCAGTCCTCTTTGGGGGCCGTGGGGTGAGAGAACCACAATCTCGCAATGCCCGTCTGTGTGTGGTAATGCCAGATTTCGTATTCGTTCTTCTCGTTGAGCATCGGCGAATGGTAGGGTGCGGGTGCTCCGACACTGGGTTGCTCGGGTAGAACGCCGTCGCTCTTGCGAACGGGCTTTCCGAGAATCGCCAGCACCTCGGCCTTGGTCATCCCCTGGTTCACCTGCGCGACCTTTTCCGCCACCGCGTCGGTCGTCCCTTGCTTTACCTGCGCAACCTTTCCCGCCACCGCGTCAGTTGTCCCAGCTTCCGGGGCGCAGCCGGATGCTCCACCGGCCAGTGCGGCAAGTGCCGCCAATCGCTTGACCACGTTGTTCATCGGTTTCTCCTGTTTCCTGGAAGGGTCGGTCGAAATCTCGCTCTGCCCGGCTGGCGACTGGGCCTCGGCCTGCGGGTCTTTACTTTGCGTCTCTTGGGCTTTCTGCAACAACTCGATCGTGCCGTCCGTCGGATGGCGTCTCTTGGCCAACTCGAGGGGCGTGTCTCCATGCCCGTTCTGCACATCGACGGGTGCCCCCGCGGAGAGGAGCAGTTCGATCATCTTCCGATCGGCGAAGACCACAGCGAAATGGAGCGGCGTCCAGCTTTTCCAACCGCCGCGATACTTTGCCGCCACGTCCGCCCCGGCCGCAATCAACTGCTTCGCCGACGCTTTGTTGTTTGCCAGCACCGCGAAGTGCAGAGGGGTTTCTCTCTCGGCGGACTTCGCGTTTGCGTCGGCACCGTGGCGAAGCAGGACTTCCACCAGTTCTTCAGTCCCGTAGCGAGCCGCGACGTGCAGGGGCGTCCGCTGTAAGTCGTCCCGGGCGTCGATGGTCGCGCCCTTGGCGATCAACAGAGTGACGATTTGCGTTGCCTTCTTGTCGACTGCCAGATGTAACGGAGCCCGATATCTGGAGTTCTTTACGTCCACACTCGCCCCTTTGGCAAGCAGCCATTCCGTCAGTTGCCGGTTGCCGTGCAAGACCGCCCAATGAAGCGGTGCGCTGTATGTGTTCATCTCGTGACAGTTGACCAACGTCGGGTATTTGTTCAGCAGTCGCGTAACTTCCGTCGTATCGTTGGCCTGACACGCCCTGTGGAGAGGTTCGGTATCTGTTGCCCCGTGAGCCACAAGGAGATCGACGATGTCCTTGCGTCCTTCGGCCACGTCAAAAGGCGTATAGCCCACACCGTTTAGCGCCATTGGGTCGGCTCCCCGGGAGATCAGCAGTTGAGCAATCTCCTCCCGGCCGAGTCTGGCCGCCATGTGGAGCAGCGTGTCTCCTGGAGCGTCAGGGCCGTAAGCAGTCCTCACGGCCTTCGGGTCGTTTTCCAGAAGGCGCTTCAGTTCGGCAACATTGTCCCCGCGCAACGCCAACACAATCGGCGCCGGCGGGTCTTCGGAATGGGCGTAGCTCGCCACACCGGCAAGAACAACGGACGCCAGCAGAAAATGACGGTAGTTTTTCATCGGTTTCCTCCTGTGGGGGTTTGCGGATTCTGCGCCGCGGTTCGATCGATTGACATCGATCGGCATTTATTCGATCAGCGGGTTCGGCCGCTATCATGACCGTCACGTCGTTGAGGATCGCATCCGTGCGTCGAGAGGGCGTTCTTTTCTTGGCCATCGGTTCAGGTCCTTCTTGGAGTCATTGACGGATTGTCTTGGCGATGGCGGCCGCCCGCTGGCGGATTATCGGGTCGCTGGCGTTGGCGCTGAGTTGGTCCAGGACGGGCAGGGAGCGCGGGCTGGCGAGCTTGGCGATGGCGTCCAGGGCCCAGTTCTGCGAGTAGTTGTAGATCGGACAATAATCCGGCGGCGATTCCCGTTGCGATTCGTACACGTATTGGCGCTCGTCCAGAGCGGCCTGGTGGACCTTGTCGAGGTAGCGGACGTCGCCGCAACTGACCAGCGCTCGATAGAGCCGGTTGCGATCATCACGGCCGAAGACGTTCGCGTCGACCTTCAGCAGGTCGGGAACCAGACGATTGTCGCCGAGCAGGCCGGCCGCGTGGATCGCCATTCTCAGCTTGTCCGTGTTGTCGGTAGCCAGCCAACGCCGAAGCATGGGGACGATTTCCCCGTCGCCAGCGCGGGCCAGCGCCTCGGCGGCCATACCGGCCAGATGCAGGTCATGCGGCGTGATCAGCCGGCGGTTGATCACCTGGCGCAAGGCCGGCCAGGCTTCGCGGTCGCCGGACCGCTCCAGGGCGAAGATGACGTACCGCGACGGTCTCTTCTCGCACAGCTCGGCCAGCAG
>DATLAN010000664.1:0-10660 GCA_035527455.1 Thermoguttaceae bacterium | reverse complement strand
AGTGCATCTGCACCTGAGAGCGGTGAGGTCGATCCACACGAGCGGTTGCTGAGGTATTTTTTGTATTCATGACCACGTTTTAGCGCGATCACCAAAAATGCACAAGCCCGTTTAATAAATTCACAGGCTATCCGCGAGATGAAGCTCCGTCTCGCGGAGCGAGACGGCTACTTTGGTGTCTCATGTGGGAACCTCCTTCCAGTTGGGATCGCGTCGGTACTCTCTCAGTATCATCGGCCGGGAGCTGCGTGTCAACTCGCGCTGCGGCCTTTACATGGGTTGCGTGGGAAGCATCCCGTTGCGATCGACGAGTTCCCACTCCGGTTGTCCGTCGCGGAGCTTGACGCGGTAGACGCTCCCACAGGTGCGGGCGTCGAGTTTCAGCTCGCCGAGGCCGAGGATTTCGACGGTCGCCTGCCGGTCCTCGCCGCCGGCGGCCCAAGCGGTCACCAGCCACTCGTTGCGCCGCCGGTGTTTGCGGGCCACGACCCGGACGCCCGCGTCGCCGGTGGGCATTTCATAGGCCGGGCGCTCGCGGGACCAGCGGTGCATTTGGGGGCCGGGCAGCAGGTCGCCCTCGCGGAGGAATTCCTCCAGGTGCGAGAACAGCGCGTGGGCGCGGCCCAGCACGATCATCTGCTCGAGCCAGTGGGGCATCTCGTCGCCCAAATCGGCGCCGAATCCGCCCTGGGGATAGGAAAAGTATCCGGCCACGCCGCCGGTCATCCCGGCCGTGTAGTAGCACTTGAGGAAGCCCATGTAGCGGTCGAACTCGCCGAAGGCCTCCTCGCCCATGTCTTTCCGCTCCCAGCCCAGGCACAGCCAGTTGTAGGAAAGCGGCCGGCCGCAGGCGATCTGCAGGCCGACGGAGTTCAGCGCCAAGGTGAGCATGTCGATCTCGCCGGTCCAGCCCGTATTGAAGTGCTTGTAGTACGACTCGCCGTTGGGGACGTCGGAGACCGGTTGCATCTGCTCGTAGCCGTAGCACCACTTCCACCAGTCCGAGTTGCGGTTGCGGTGCGGGCAGCCGCTGGTGGGATAGTAGAGGTACAGTCCGCCCCGGGCCGCCCGGCGGACTTCATCGGCGATGATCCGTTCTCCGAAGGCCTTGCGATCGGAGAGGTAAGCGAACCAGCTTTTCGTGCCCTTGGCCGCAACCACGCGCGGGTCCTGCCGCCAGGACTCTCCGTGGAACCCGAACACGCTCATCCCGTACTCGCCGCCGTTGTGGATCACGGCGATCGGCGCCCGCTTGCGCAGCTCGGCGATGGGATCGGCCGTGATCCGGGCGGCCTTTTGGTAGATCTCCGCGGGCGCCTCGGGCGAGAGGGTCGGCCGCTGCTCGCCCAACCGGTTGCCCTGCGCGTCGTGACACCAGGCGGCCTCGGGCAGCGCGTTGAGGAACGCGCGGTCGTGGAACGGACGTAGCGTGGTCACCAGCAGCGGGTACTTCTTCGGATTCGAGTCGACCAGCGCGACCAGCTTCGATTCGACGCTTTCCGGGTCGTCGAGTTTCTGGAGCGTCCGCTGGTTGACGACGCCGAATTCCAGCGCGTAACCCCAACGCTCGCAGAGTTCGACCCGCACGTCGTACGGCATATTCCAACCCCAGCGCGTCAGCGGCGGCAGCGTGTGATCGGGGCGGAACTTCGGTGTCGGCTGTTCCACCAAGAGTTCATACGGCGATTTCCCCGCCGCGCGGTCCGGCGC
Organism: Thermoguttaceae bacterium; assembly: GCA_035527455.1. GTDB lineage: Bacteria > Planctomycetota > Planctomycetia > Pirellulales > Thermoguttaceae > DATLAN01. The sequence continues at coordinate 8,950 of DATLAN010000664.1, read as the reverse complement.
CACCGCCGCCGTGCCGAGCAAAATGCATCCGCAAAGAAGAACAAATCGTCGCATCGAGTGATCCTCCCGACTCGAGGGCTTTTTTGGGGAGTGCTGCCGATTCGTTGCTATTGTCCCAAGACGCCGCGCTGAAATCAAGCAGAGTAGGCCGGAACAAGCGCAGCGCAGTTCCGGCACGTGGCTTGAAAACCCGTAAGCCGTGGCTTCGCGCGGCCTTTCCACAGCAAGAGCCGGAACTGCGCTGCGCTTGTTCCGGCCTACAAATCTACCCAACCAGCGCGGCGGTGTGTTAGAATAGCGTTCTGCCGGATCACGCCAACAAGCACCATCAGCAAGGAGCCCGTATCATGAGACGTATTGTCGACCGTCGTAGATTCCTGCAAGCGACCGCCGCGGCGGCGGCCGGAGCGTCTTGGGCCGGTCTGAGCGGTCGCCGGGTGGTCGCCGCCGAAACGCTCCAGTGCAGCACGCCGACGGCCGAGAAGATCGGCTGGCCGGTTGCGTGCCAGCTCTATACGTTCCGCCGCTTCTCCTTCTATGAAGCGCTCGAGATGATTGCCAAGTTGGGGGTGGCGTACGTCGAGCCCTGTTTCTTCCTCGCCCTGGACGGCAAGCGGCCCGAACTGAAGACGGGCGAATCGCTCTCGCCGCCGCTGCGCAAGGAGATGCAGAAGCGGATGGCCGACTTCGGCATCAGCATGCCCAACTACTACGCCGGAATCGGAGCCGACCGGGACGCCGCCGTCAAGGCGTTCGAGTTCGCCAAAGAGATGGGCGTCGAGACGATCGTCGCCGAGCCGCCGGCTGCGGCCTTCGACATGGTCGAGAAGCTGTGCGACCAGTACGAGATCAACCTGGCCGTACACAACCATCCGAAATCGCCCAGTTCGCACTACTGGAATCCGGAGAGCGTCTTGGCCGTATGCCAAGGCCGGGGCAAGCGGATCGGCGGTTGTTGCGACACGGGCCACTGGGTCCGCTCCGCCTTGAATCCGATCGAGTGTCTTAAGAAGATGGAAGGCCGGATCGTCACGTTCCACTTGAAGGACATCGCCGAATGGGGCAAGCCCGAAGCCCGCGACGTGCCGTTGGGAACCGGCCTGGCCGACTACGCGGGCGTGCTGAAAGAGCTGAAGCGTCAGGGCTTCCGCGGCGTGATGTCGCTCGAATACGAGCACGATTCGCCGAAGCTGCTCGAAGAAGTCGCCCAGTGCCTGGCCTTCGTCGAAAAGACGGCCGGGGAGTTGTCGGGATGAGTTGAGGGCGGATTCTCCCGCCGCTACTTCCGAATGCAATACACGTTCTTCATACCGACCAGGAACATGCCGCCGGCGGCCACGGCCGGCGAGGCGTGGTTCCCGTCGCCCAAGTCGTTGACCGAAAGCAACTCGAACTGCGGGCCGCTTCGGATCACGAAGCTCTTGCCGGCGTTGGCGTAGTAGATGCGTCCGTCGGCGTCGACGATCGGGCTTGCCCAGGTGGTGGAGATGCCGTCGAGCCGCTGGGCGTACACCTGGCGGCCGTCTTGAAGGCTCCAGCATTTCAGCACGCCCGGCGTATGGAGCCGGTAGACGTGCCGGTCCACGATCAAGGGCGATCCGATTCCCTCGGGCACCGTGTCGATCCGCCAGCGGATGTGCGTGTTCGAGACGTCTCCCTTGCCCGTCGGATCGACGGCTACGCCGGGGCCGCCCCGTCCGCCGTCGAAATAGATCAATCCGCCGCCGTAGACCGGCGAGACGGTATCACCGGCCCCCCAGCACCACCAGAGACGTTCTCCCGTGGCCGGATCGAGACTCTGCAGGGCCTCGGGCGACGGGCCGCCGCCGGACGCGGCGAAAACCAATTGGGTCGCGCCGCCGATCGGCAGCAGCACGGGAGTGCTATGGCCGAAGCCGGTCTGCGGCAGCGACTGTTGCCACTTCACGGCGCCGTTGCTCTTGTCCAGCGCGATCATCGCCGAGTCGCTCGGCCGGGCCATGGCACAAAGCAGGATCAACGTGTCTCGGTAGAGGACGGGACTGCTGCCGAGCGTGACGTCGAACGTGTAGGGCACGATCTCTTTTCGCCAGACGATTTTCCCCTGGAAATCCAGCGCGGCCAGGACCGACGAGCCGAACGCGCAGTAAACCAGCCGCCCGTCGGTCGCCGGCGTGGGACAGGCGTATCCTCCGCCCGGCCCGCTGCGGAAGTCGGTGCGCAGCCACGGTCCCGGCGGCACGAGCGTATCCCAGAGCAGCTTCCCGTCGAGGGTCGAATAACAGAGCACGTGATGCTCCGGGATCACTTCCTCGCGTCTGCTGACGGTCTCGGGCCAATGGGCCGTGCAAACCAGGAGGCGGTCGCCCCAGACGATCGGGCTGGCGTGGCCCTGGCCGACCAGCGGCGCCTTCCAGGCCACGTTTTCGCCGCCGGGACCGCCCCACGTGATCGGCAGGTCCTTTTCGCCGGTGATCCCCAAACCGGTCGGCCCGCGGAACTGCGGCCAGTTTTCGGCCCGGCTCTCCATTCCCGCGGCGAGCGTGGCTGCAAGCACGATCATCAAGATAAGGCTGGTCGGCGACTTAGCCACGGCGTCCTCCAAACTGGTTTCCGGACCACCGCCTATCATACACGGCAGGCGGAACGAGTTCCAGTTGCCCGAAGCCTTCGCGACAAGAACGTTGCATTCTGCACAGAATTCCCGCATAATAAGGGGTGGCAACACGGCGGGCCGATGCTCGGACGGCTTCTCAGCCGACCCTGCGTGCACGGTGAGGCGAATCCGGATCTCCGGGGGACGAATATGTCAAGCCACTTCTTCAGAAGCCTCGCCGCAGCCGGCAGGGCACGTTTTCGGTCCCGGTCGCCGGCGGCCGGGCCGAACGATGGCCGCCACGCCCGCCTGGCGTTCGAACCGCTCGAACCGCGGCTGGTCCTCGAGGCCGGCCCGCTGTTGATCAGCGAGTTCATGGCCAACAACGTCGCCACCCGGGCCGACGCCGACGGCGGTTTCTCGGACTGGATCGAAATCTACAATTCCAGCGGCGCCGCGATCAGCCTCAAAGACTACTGCCTGACCGACAACGCCGACGACCTGACGCAGTGGCGGTTCCCCGCGGTCTTGATCAACCCGCAGCAGTACCTGGTCGTCTACGCGTCGGGCAAGGACCGGACCGATCCGGCCGGGGAGTTGCACACGAATTTCGCGCTCGACGCCGAAGGGGAAAGCGTGGCGTTGGTGATGCCCGACGGCCTGACCGTGGCCCACGCCTACTGGGACTTTCCCGAACAGATGCGCGACATCTCCTACGGCCTGCCCGATAGCACCACGCTGTGGGAACAGCTCGTCGCGCCCGGCGCACCGGTCAGCTATCACGTGCCGACCGCCGACGAGGACGTGCTGGCCTGGACCGCACAAGCCTACGACGACTCGGCCTGGACGGACACGATCACGCTGGAAGCCACGGGGTTGGTCATCACCGAGATGGAGACGGGCGAGACGGACTGGCTCGAGATCCAGAACGTCTCGGATCAGGCCATCGATACCTCCGGCTGGTTCGTCGTCGTCAACGACGCCTCCACCGGGAATATCAACGACGCACACGGCGTCGTGTGGAACCTGCCCGACTCGGTCGCCGCCGGAGAAGTTCTCTATCGGACCGACGATCCCGCCGACCACTACTGGGGCAGCGAGATTTCCTGGGACGCCGGCTCGGGCTGGGCCATGATCGTCGACGACGCCGGACAGGTGGTCGACTTCGTCGCCTGGGGATACAGCGAAGCCGAAATCGCCTCGCTGGACGTCAGCGCCGGCCCCTTCGGCAACCTCTCCGTCGGCGACCGGTGGCAAGGGCCCGGGGTTCCCGGCGGAGCGGGGCAAGTGCCGCTGATCGACATCGAGCACGTCTGGTCCTACGAACAATCCAACACCAACCTGGGCACCGCGTGGCGCGAGTTGGGCTACGACGACTCGACTTGGGGCAGCGGAGCGGCGCTGCTCTACGTCGAAGGCTCGGGCCTGCCGGCGCCGAAGAATACGCCGCTAACGATCGGTGCCAGCACCTACTACTTCCGCTCCCACTTCACCCTGGACGCCAACCCGGCCAGCGTCGCGCAACTCGATCTGCGGACCGTGATCGACGACGGCGCCGTCGTCTACATCAACGGCCAGGAGGTCTACCGCCTGGCGATCAACGCGAACGATCAGGTGACTCACGGCTTCTACGTGGATCGGGCGGTCGGCAACGCCTTCTACGAAGGTCCGTTCACGATCCCCACCGACGCCCTGGTCGCCGGCGACAACCTGATCGCCGTCGAAGTGCATCAGACCAACTCCGGCAGCAGCGACGTCGTGATGGGCCTGGAACTGGAAGCGACCGTCCTGGAACCGGCCCTGGCACGCATCGGCAACTCCGACGTCAACAGTTCCGGCGACTTCGAGCTGCCGGCCGCCGCCAGCAAGGGCTCGCAGAACCCCGGCCTGACGGTCCCCTTCGTGCCGGGGACCATTCCCGCGGTGACGGGCGTCGGCTTCAGCGACGACGGCGACTTCGACGACCTGGTTGCAACCGACGTGGCGGAGGCCGTGCAGGGCGTCAACGCCTCGCTGTGGACGCGCGTCGAGTTTCTCGTCGGCGATACGTCGCAGTGCGACGTGTTGACGCTGAACGTGCAATACGACGACGGGTTCATCGCGTATCTCAACGGCGTGGAAGTCGCGCGGCGCGGCGCGCCGGACCCGGCCGATCCGCTTCTGTACGACTCGACGGCCACCGCCGCCCGTCCCGATTCCCAGGCGATCGTCGTCGAAGAGATCGACATCAGCGACGACCTGCACGCCTTGCGGCCCCTGGAAACGAACGTGCTGGCGATCCACGGCTTGAACTTCGAGGCGACCGACGGCGATTTGCTGATCCTGCCCGAGCTGATCGCCACCAGCAACCTGGAAGGCCCGCAGTACATGACCTCGCCCACGCCGGGCAACGACAACCTGCAGGGCGCGCTGGGCCGCGTGGCCGATACGCGGTTCAGCGTCGATCGCGGCTTCTACGACGCGCCGCTGAACGTCGAGATCGCCACCGACACGATCGCCGCCGAGATCCGCTATACGCTGGACGGAAGCGAGCCGACCGCCACCACCGGAACCGTCTACACCGCCCCGATCCCGATTGCCGCGACCACGGTGCTCCGCGCCGCGGCGTTCAAGACCGGATACATCTCCACCAACCTCGACACGCAGACCTACTTCTTCCTCGACGACGTGTTGCTGCAATCGCCCGGCGGTCAGGCGCCGCTCGGATGGCCGTCGGGTTCCGTCAACGGCCAGGTGCTCGACTACGGCATGGACCCCGACATCGTGAACGTTTCGCCCTGGCAATCCCAGATGAAGGACGCCCTGACGTCGATCCCCAGCATGTCGGTGGTGACCGGCGTGGACAACCTGTTCGGTTCGTCGATCGGCATTTACGTCAACGCCAATCAGGACGGCCGCAATTGGGAACGGCCGGCCTCGCTGGAACTGATCTATCCACCCGGCGCCCGGGGCCCCGGGTTCCCCGACGGGGTCGACGAGGGATTCCAGATCGACATGGGCCTGCGGATCCGGGGAGGATACAGCCGTCAAGACGGCAACCCGAAACACGCCTTCCGGTTCTTCTTCCGCGGCGAGTACGGGGCCGGCAAGCTCGACTATCCGCTCTTCGGCGATGAAGGCGCGGACAGCTTCGACAACGTCGATCTGAGGACTTCGCAGAACTACTCCTGGGCCTTCGGCGGCCCGAACAACAACACGATGGTTCGCGAAGTCTTCTCTCGCGACGTGCAAGGCGAAATGGGACAACCCTATACGCGCAGCCGCTACTATCACCTCTACATCAACGGCCAGTATTGGGGAATCTACCAAACGCAGGAGCGGTCCGAGGCCGGGTACGCCGCTTCTTACTTCGGCGGCGATCCGGAAGACTACGACGTCGTCAAACAGAACGACAACCGCGAAATCTTCGCCACCGACGGCAACACGAACGCCTACACGAGGCTCTGGCAAGCGACCATCAACGGATTCAGCAACGACGCGGACTACTTCCGCGCCCAAGGCATGAACCCCGACGGAACGCGGAATCCGGCTTACGAAAGACTGCTCGACGTCGACAACCTCATCGACTACATGATCATCACCTATTACACCGGTGATCGGGACGGGCCGGGGTCCCGCTACACCACACCCAGGCCCAACAACTACTACGCCGCCTACAATCGGGCCGAACCCGACGGATGGAAGTTCTTCGAGCACGATTCCGAACATTCCCTGGGGACCGGCGAAAACAACATGGTCGAGCCGCTGGTCAGCCTCGACACCCGCCGGGCCGAACTGAGGTACTTCAACGCCCACTGGCTCCACGAACAACTCTGCGCCAACGACGATTACGTGCTCCGTTTCGCCGACCGCGTGTACGAGCGTTTCTTCAACGACGGCGTGTTGACCGACCAGAATGCCCTGGCCAAGATCAACGCCCGTGCCCAACAGCTCGATAGTGCCATCATCGCCGAGTCGGCACGATGGGGCGATCGCAAGACGCACCCGCCCATGGATCGTGACGACTGGTATACCGACCTCAATGAAGTCAGAAACTGGCTTCAAGGCCGAACGAACACGGTCATCGGCCAGCTCAGGGCGGTGGGCTGGTATCCGACCGTCGAGCCTCCCCGGCTCAGCCAGCACGGCGGCCGGATCGATCCCGGCTTCGGCCTGACGATGACCGTGGTCACCGGCGGAGGCGTCTATGAAGATACGACCGTCGTGCCCGAGTTCACCCCGGCACGCTACCTCGTGCCCGGCGACGATTCGCTCGGCACCACGTGGCACTATTGGAGTTTCAACGATGCTTCGTGGGCCGCCGGCGACACGGGCATCGGCTACGAGAACAACAGCGGTTATGAGAATATCATCAATACGGAAGTCCGGCCGCACGACGTGGTCGCCGGCGCCACGTCGATCCTCGTGCGAATTCCTTTTACCGTCGACGACCTCGGCGAAGTCGATAAACTGACCCTGCGAATGAAGTACGACGACGGCTTCGTGGCCTACATCAACGGCCGGGAAGTGGAACGCCGCAATATCACCGCAGCGCCGAGTTGGAACACCGGCGGATCGAACCACGAGGCCGGCGGGTACGTGGACTTCGACATCTCCGACCATATCGGCGAGCTGGTCCAAGGGGACCACAACGTCCTGGCCATCCACGTGTGCAACACGGACACCGGCAGCAGCGACATGATCGTCCTGCCCCAACTCGTCGTCGGCACCCTGGTCCAGGATCCCGATGGGCCGGATATCTACTACACCACCGACGGGACCGATCCGCGCACGGTCGGCGGCGGCTTTTCCGGGTCGGCCGTGTTGTACGACGGCACGCCGCTTTCCATTGCGCAAAGCGAGTTGATCAAAGCCCGCACGCATTCCGGCGGCCAATGGTCCGCCTTGAACGAGGCCCAGTTCTACATCCACACGCCGGCGTCGGCCGTGAATCTGGCGATCACCGAGATCAACTACAACCCGTACGATCCCACCGAGGCGGAACTGAACACGCAGCCGGCGGGTGATGAGGACTTTACCGCGTCCGATTTCGAGTTCGTCGAGCTGCTCAACACGAGCAGCAACACCGTCATCGATCTGACCAACGTCCAATTCACCGAGGGGATTACTTTCAGTTTCAACGACGGGACGGTGAACTATCTCGCTCCGCAAGAGCGCGTCGTGGTCGTCGCAAACACCGATGCGTTTTCTGCCCGGTACGGCAGTGGAGTCAACGTGGCCGGGACCTTCACCGGAAAGCTGGATAACAACGGCGAAACGCTACGGCTGCTGGCCGCCGACGGTCAGGATATCGTCAACTTCCGCTACAACGACGCGGGCAGTTGGCCTGGCCGGGCCGATGGGAAAGGGGCGGCCTTGGAACTGGTCGATCAGACCGGCACCGACGCGGCCGATTACGAAAACGGCGCCGCGTGGCGTTCCAGCAGCCGCTACGGCGGCACGCCCGGCGCTGTGCCGGCCGCCGACCTCGGCGTGGTCATCACCGAAGTGCTCACCCACACCGACTATCCCCAGGTCGACACCGTCGAACTGCACAATCCGACCGGCAGCCTGATCGACGTCGGCGGCTGGTACCTCAGCGACGAATGGGGATGGGAGTCGAGTCAGCTCAACGGCGACTACAAGAAGTTCCGCATCCCCGACGGCACGACGATTCCCGCCGGAGGTTACCTCGCGTTTTACGAGGGCCATTACGACCAGGTCGGCGTGCTGCGGTTCGGCGAGTCGGAGTTCGGCGGACCGGGGGCGAAGGATTTCGCGCTCGATGGTGCCCGGGGCGACGACGTGTGGCTGATGGAGGCCGACACGGCCGGCAACCTGACGCGTTTCGTCGATCACGTCGAGTTCGGCGCGGCGGCCAACGGCGAATCGTTCGGCCGCTGGCCCACCGCCGCCGACCCGATGGTCCCGATGGCCGAAGTGACCCTTGGGGGTGAAAACACCGGTTCGCGGGTCGGCCCGGTCGTGATCAGCGAGATCATGTACAACCCGGTGCCCGACGTCGGCGGCGAGGAGTTCGTCGAGCTGTACAACGCCTCGCACAACACCGTGCGGCTGTACGATCCGGACTATCCGTCGAACACGTGGAAGATCGCCGGGCTGGATTTCACGTTCCCCGGCGACGTGCAACTTCCGCCCGGCGGGGTGATGCTGGTCGTGCCGAGCGATCCGGTCGCGTTTCGCGCGCAGTACGGCGTGCCGGCGGACGTGCAGATTTTCGGGCCGTACGCCGGGGCGTTGGACAACGCGGGCGAAACGCTGCGGCTGCTGCGTCCCGACGGACCGACGGCCGACGATCCGCCGGTGATCCCCTGGCTGCTGGTCGACGAAGTGGACTACGCGCCCGACGGATTGTGGCCGAGCGAAGCGGACGGC
>DATLAN010000663.1:0-7302 GCA_035527455.1 Thermoguttaceae bacterium | reverse complement strand
TCACCTCGAGCGCGGCCGAGGTGACTGGGTTGTCGAATTCGTCGAACATCCCGGGCAGGTCAACCGTCACGAGTTCTAAGTTAAGAGGCAGCGGTAGTTCGGCATCCTTCATTTTCGTTGCCGTCAACGTCAATCCGGATTCCGTTTTACTGAGCCGGTACTCGGCATCCAGGGCGGCCGTCATGGCTATCGCCCCTCTGGCCCGCGTCTTGTCCGCGTGCCCCGTGTGATGCACGATCAACACCGTGCAGCCCCACGCCGTCCGCAGGGCATCACAAGCCGTAATGAACTGGCTCATATCCTGGGTGGAGTTTTCGTCGCCACCGCCGAAACAACGGGCAAGCGTGTCGATCACTATCAGGGCGGGCGGCCCCGATTCGGCATTGACGGCCGCCACGAAATTTCCTAGGGCAGTCACGTCTGTCATAGCCACGGCCCGCGAGAACAGAGGCGCGTCAGTGAGTGTCACTTCGTGTTGAACTTGCCACGCCAGAGCCCGCCGCGCGATCCCCTGTTGCCCTTCACCGGCAACATAAATTACCGGGTTGGCTTTCACCTCGCGGCCACGCCAAGCGGTCCCGGTTGCGATCCGGCAGGCCCAATCGAGAGCAAGGAATGTTTTCCCCGATCCAGGATCACCGAAAATCTGAGCAAACGTATCGCGCTCTAAAATGCCGTAGAGAAGCCAGTCAGGGGCTTTGATTTCGAGTTGATCCGCGCGTGTTAATCGGGAACGGCGTTTAGGTGGTGACTGTGTCAAAGAAACAGTCGCCGACTGCGGAATTTCCGCAGTCATCACCTCGATGCGCGGGGGCGGCTTCGCCGATACGTCCGCACTGGCCCACCCAGCCACCTTCATCAGCCAATGCCCAAGGGCGTCCTGCTCGATCGGCTTCCCGCGGAAAGCCCACTCGATTTCGGCGAAGGCATGTCGTCGGCCGCGTGTTCGGGCGGCTTCGACGGCGTAGTCTGGTGCATAGCCGTCGCCGATCCATGCCGCGTCCTTTGCGGCCAGGCGGTCCCGATCGGCTTCGTTAACGGTGTCGTCGTCGATCGTCGGCCAGTGCGCGGCCTCTTGTGCGGCTTCCAAGAACGCTTGACGGTAGGCCGTTTCCCGGTGGAGAAAATCCGGTTCCGCCGGAAAAGCTTGCGAGTCGCAGTAGTGGAGGGTTGCGGTCATGGGCGAGAACCAGAGTCAGGCGGCCCCCCCGAGTTCTCGCTTAATCCACGTCCGCAGTATTTCCGGCGAGAAGCGCACGAGGCGGTCGAGCTTGACGCATGGAATCACGCCCCGCTTGACGTATCGCGTCAGGGTTCGCTGGCTCATCGACAATCGTTTTGCGGCTTCCCTGCCGTCGATCAACAGTTCATCGGGGCGTTGCATGTTAGGGTCTCCGGCGGGCAAGGTTAGACGATCATCGCCAGGGTATCATCGCTGGGGGTCAGGATAACCGTACTCCCCGCTGGCCCACGCTTGACGGTCAGGTCGTAATAGCTCGCGTCGCCGGCTGCGGGTCCGAGGGTTGCTACGTTGCGAGCCGCCGCCGATCGGAGGGCCAGCCAGTAATCGAGGGCGGGAATATCGAATTCCCGTAAGGCGATCGCAAGATCGTTCAGCGAATCGTCGGCCAGTAGGGCATCGGCCACGGCGTCGATGTCGGCGGGTTGCCAGGATGCGCCGCAGGTGAAGCCGTTGAGCGTTTCCACGTCAACAGTGAACCCACGCCGACGTAACTCGACGACGGCCTGGGCGGTGGTGAGCGGGTAGGTGGTTCGCGTGGATTTGACGCACCATCCGCCGGCGAGTGCGCCGTCAGAATCGAGTCGGGGCACCACGCGGAAGTGGATGAATTCGTAATCGTCGCGGGACAAAACGCAATGGGACGGGTGAGACATGGGGTTCCTTTCAGGTCGGGGGGAGTTGTCGCTTGATTCGGGCAATCGCCGCGCGTAATTCGCGGAGCGAATATCCGAAGAGTTCACATAAATCTTTCTGGGACGGTTTTCTTCGTTGGCAGAGTTGCAGCGCCAGAAGCCAATCGCGCGGATCGTCGATGTGGTCCTGGAGGTTGACCCGCGGGTCACTGGCCGGCTCGTCATCGGGCGCAATCCCGAGCACTTCGCAGACCCGCGGGGGCGTCAACCCCAATTGCGTCGGCTTACCATCTTGTCGTGGCTTGCAAACATCGCAAAGCGGCTCGGGCGCCCCAACACATTTCTTGCAGAGGGCCGGGGTAGCAAGCTTCCGAATATCTGCCTGCTCCTTGACCTCCGCTTTATGTTCAGCGCGTTCTTGCTTGCCGATTTTCCGGGAAGTGTCCGGCTTGCCGTCAGGAACCCGAAACGGAATCCCGGGATCGGCAGGGCGTTCCTGGGTCGAGAATGCTTTATTCTGGTTTGTCGTCGGCATTTCTATTGCCGCCGCAAATGTGCCTCGTCGCCGCGAAGCGGCCATCGGAGCTTCATAATCGTCGGCATCCAGAACTGTCTTACCGCGGCGTCGGAATTGCCCGGTTGATGGATGTTGGTAATCCCGCGCATAATTCAGGTGTTTCGTGGTGGCGATGCGCTGCCGTCGCCGGGGTAAGCCCTTCACTCGTAACACGGCGTCTTCGCGCAAGAACCGCTGCGCTTCGTGGCGTAGGGCCTTTCCGATATAAGTCCAATCTGAAGGGAAAGGGAAATCGTTGTACGGCTCTCGGGGCCATGTGCCATCCAGGCGATTCTCTTCTATGAACAAAAGTAGGTGTTGTTCCAGTTCGTCGCGGGTCATTTCGTCGCGGCCATACCTTTGCGCGCACGCTTCCGCAAACGAATCCCGGCAGCTTGTCCAGGCCTCCTCTTCGGTCAAGACGACGAAATCAGAAAGGTCCACCATGCGAAGTTCCCGCGGCCGTGTGCAAATGTCGTTCCCTATCTATAAGAAGTGTTCCTGATTTAATTCTTGCACGAAAATCTCGGAATTTTCCAAAGAAATTCTCATAGGGTGGGGTTTTAGCCGTTATCGGGGGTATCACCCCGCAATACCCCCAGAATGGCCCGCTGCTGATCTTCCGAGAGGGTTGGCCAGAGGGCCAATAGTTCGGGCGGTGCAGCGCCTGGTGCAGCGCGCTCTTGAGAAACCCCTATTTTTTCAGGGGTTTTAGGGGCTTGTTCGAGTCCTGCCGGGCCTATGCCCCGAGCCCTTGAGGAACAAGGGCTTGGGGCTTTTTTTGCTCGGCCTCGACGCTGGTGGGCACCGTCGATTTTGTCGAGGAGATTATACCTGCTTGAATGGTCGTGATGCCGACGGTGATCCACTGCAAGGGGGCTCGTTTACCCCCGGCATTTCCTCTGCGTTCCCCGCCTTCCCACCGCCCCCCTGTCCGGCGGACTCGTTTCATGATAGGTTGATGGTTTGGCGGCTTGGTCAAACCGTCGCCTGTCCCGTCACGTCCTCGTGGAAAGCTGCTCTCATGCCCATCGACGCCTATTCGCTCTGCCCGGGGGGTACCGGCAAGAAGATCAAATTCTGTTGCCCGGACTTCGTCGCAGAACTGCAGAAAATCGGCCGGATGCTCGAAGGCGACCAGCAATTGGCCTGTTCGAAGCACATCGATCAGTTGCTGCAGAAGACTCCGGACAAGGCGTGTCTGCTGGCGATCAAGGCGGCGCTGCTGCGTTCGACCGACCAGTTCGAAGAGGCCGTGGTCAACGCGGCCCATTTCCTCGAAAAACATCCCGAAAACACCACGGCGCTGGCCGAGTCCGCCATGATTACGGCGGCAGAAGAGGGCGGCCAGGCGGCGATCGGGCTTATCCATCGGGCCCTGGAGATCGCCGACGGGGAAATCTCCGACCGTTTGTACGAGGCGATGCAGGTCGTCTCCGACGTCCTGCTGCACGAGGGCCAGTGGCTGGCCGGCCGTGCGTTGCTGCGATTGCAGATGGCCATCGCCCGAGACGACGAGCGACCCACGGCCAAACTCTTCGCGCTGAACCAGTCGCCCGAGGTGCCCGTCTTGTTCAAGGACGCCCCGATCTTCGCCAATTGTCCGCCGGACGCGCCGTGGAAGACCCGATTCGACGAGGCGATGGCACCGGCTCAGGCGGGCAAGTGGCAGACGGCGGCCGATCGGTTGGCGGCGCTGGTTGAAGAAGTCGGCGATTGGCCCGAGATCTGGCGCAACCTGGCGATGCTCCGCGGTTGGCTGGGGGACAATTCCGGCTTCATCGAAACCTTGCAGAAGTACGCGGCCTTGGACGTTCCGCTGGAAGACGCCGTGGAGGCCGAAGCCCTGGCAATGCTCTCGGCCGACGATCCGTTGGGCGATCAGTGCGAGATGCTCTCGCTGACGTGGACGGTGAAGGACGCCGACCAGCTCGAAACGACGCTCTTGGCCGAGCCGCGAACGATCCGGATCCCCTTCGATCCCGCCACGTTCAGCGACGCCGACAACCCGCCGCCGAAAGCCGCCTTCTTGCTCCTGGACCGCCAGCAGGGCGAAGAGGCCGACGACGTTACCCCCCAGACGCTTTCCCGGGTCCTCGGCCAGGCGATGTTCTACGGCCGCCAGACCGACCGCGAAGCGCGGCTGGAGGTGATCGGGGTGGTCGGTGCAGACGTCGAAGCCTTGAAGACGCTGCTTGGCGAGATGGCCGGCGAGAGCCTCGAGGCCGCCGTCGAGCAAACGACGATGGGACACGTTTCGGCCAGCCGGGAGTTGTTGCACAACAAGTGGCGTCCGCCGAAGAAGACCACCCGCGAACAGTTCGACAAGCTGGTTGCCGAGTACCGACGCTACGCGCTTCTGGAACGTTGGCCGGAATTGAAACTGGGAGCGCTGGGCGGCAAGACGCCGTGCGAAGCGGCCGGAGAGGAAGCCTCCCGCGTGAAAGTCATGGCGGCGATCATGGTGCTGGATTGCTGGCTGGAGCGGATGCCCGGCGGGTTCGATTTCAATGAACTGCGCAAGGAACTCGAGCTGCCGACGCTCGATCCGATCGATCCGGGCGAGGTGGAGATTGACGATCTACCGGCGGTGCGGCTGTTCCGCGTGGAGGTCGAAAAGGCGTCTGACGAGGCGTTGCTGCTGGTTTATCGTCATGCGAGGGCCTTTGCGACAGCGAAAGCGCTGCGCAAATTCGCCCTGGCTTTGATCGAACGGGAAAGCCTGGCCGGCCGGGAGGAGCGACTTCAGGCCTACAGCATCCTGGCGCGAATGGAGGAAGACCCGCAACGGGCGATCGAGTACGTCACCCGGGGACGCGAGGCGGGGCTTGCGGCCGGCCAATCGTGCGCGGCGTGGGATCTGTTGGAGCTTTCCTTCCGTTTCGAGCAGGGCGACGGCAATGAGGTTCAAGAGCTACTGAACCACCTGCAAAACCGCCACATGGAAGAGCCGGGCGTAGCCGAGTCGTTGATGCGGTTGCTGGTCCGCTACGGCGTGCTGCGTCCCGACGGCATGCCGGTGCCGCCGCCTCCGATGTATCACGAGCCGATCCTCGCCGCCGCCGATCAAGGGATGCCCGGGCAACCCGCGCCGGGTAGGATCTGGACCCCCGGCAGCGACCAGCCCGGCGGCGAAAAGAAGCTATGGACGCCGGACTGATACGTTGGGAAGTTCGAGCACAGTCGGCTGCGGGGCATGTCTTGGTGGTTAGTCACCGTCGATAATAGGGGAGATAATCCCGACTGCTGCGTCCTCGCCTGGACGATACTATTGATGTATGGAACCAAAGCTTTTCTTCCAAGCCGACATGCCTCAGGGTGAAGTTCTCCCCATTGCGGGGGGGACTGCGGGCGTTTTCTCCGCGCCTTCGCCCGATAGGCAGACGCCGAACGAGGATGCCGCCGCGTTGGTCCGGGTCAACGGTCACGCGGCGGTCCTGGTTGTGGCCGACGGCCTGGGCGGATCGCCGGCCGGAGAACAGGCTTCGGCTTTGGCCATTCGGGAGATGATCGCCTCTTTGAAGGAGGCGCCCGCCGAGGAGCCGACGCTGCGGGCGGCTATCCTCGACGGCATCGAAGCGGCCAATCGGGCGGTCAGCGAACTGGGGATCGGGGCCGCCACCACGCTGGCCGTGGCCGAGATTCAAGGCCGCACCGTGCGTCCTTATCACGTCGGCGATTCGATGATTCTGGTAGTGGGCCAACGCGGGAAGATCAAGCTGCAGACGATTTGTCATTCGCCCGTCGGATATGCCGTGGAGGCCGGTCTGCTCGACGAAGACGAGGCGATGAACCACCAGGAACGCCACGTCGTTTCGAACATCATCGGCACGCCCGACATGCGAATCGACGTCGGCTCGACCGTTGAAATGGCCCGATACGACACGCTGCTTCTGGCCACCGACGGGCTGTTCGACAACCTTCACCTCGACGAGATCGTCGAACGGGTCCGCAAGGGGCCGCTGAAACGCGTGGTGCGCCGGCTGGCCGACGATTGCCGCCGCCGGATGGAAGCGCCCGAGCCGGGTTGGCCGTCGAAACCGGACGATTTGACGTTTGTGACGTTTCGTTCCGGGTAGGCGAGGTCTTCCGGTTGTGCCGGTATTCTGAATTAGGCGATCCAGCGAAAGCTTAGTGAATGGGGGCCGCTTTCGCGGTCGAACCAAGAGGATAGCGGGACCTCCGCGATTGTGCGGAGTTGACTGCCTGCATCAGACCGGTCCTCGAAACCCCCTAGACCTGACAGAACCCCAATGAAGTCTTTCGAAAAACAAAAACCGCTGATCCTGGTGGTCGACGACGAGACGGAGGTGCTGGAGGAAGTGGCGGCCGTGCTCACCGCCGCGAACTACTCCTGCCGCTGTTGCACCACGGCCGAAGGCGCCATCGCTGCCAGCGAGGCCGCGCCGCCCGACCTGATCATCTCCGACATCAACCTCCACGGCCACAGCGGGCTGGAGATGTGCGAG
Organism: Thermoguttaceae bacterium; assembly: GCA_035527455.1. GTDB lineage: Bacteria > Planctomycetota > Planctomycetia > Pirellulales > Thermoguttaceae > DATLAN01. The sequence continues at coordinate 402 of DATLAN010000663.1, read as the reverse complement.
CGGATCAAGGAGAACAAGGCGCTCAACGACGTGCCGGTCATGTTCCTATCCGGCGCTCAGATTCCGGACATCATCCGCCGCAGCCACGCCGTGGGAGGCACCTATTACCTCCGCAAGCCTTTCGATCCCGAAGTGCTTCTGGAGCTGATCGACAAGGCCCTTTGGATGCCGCATCTGGTGACCGCCCACGAAGGCCAGCACTAAGGTAGCCATCTCGCTCCGCGAGATGTAGCCCGAAAGACCCTGGATCTCCCATGGCCACATCTCGCGGATAGCCTGTGAATTTATTAAACGGGCTTGTGCATTTTTGGTGATCGCGCTAAAACGTGGTCATGAATACAAAAAATACCTCAGCAACCGCTCGTGTGGATCGACCTCACCGCTCTCAGGTGCAGATGCACT
>DATLAN010000662.1:0-2752 GCA_035527455.1 Thermoguttaceae bacterium | reverse complement strand
AACACGAGAGGAGTATTTTCCATGCGTATCGATTACCGAAAACTCAGGGGCGAATGCCAGAGGCACGGCCCCGATCACATCACCGAGCAGGTCAAGACGTGCCTCGCAGAGAAGGTCTTCAAGCCCGAAGACTTTTCCTTCAAAGAATTGGCCGAGGAGTTCTTGGGCCACGCTTACGTGCGATCGTGCGACCCGCGACGCGGCGACGCAAGGCCCCTGCGCGAAGCGAGCGACGCCGTCGACGTGACGGCCTTCTCGAACATCACCGGCCAGTTGCTCGTCAACAGCGTGCTCCAGGGCTTCGAGAACGCGCCGAAGGTCGCCAGCACGCTGGTCAGCACGATCCCCACGCGCCTGAACGGCGAGAAGGTGCCCGGCGTCGAGCGGATCACGGACGAGGTCGACGAGATCTCGCCGGGCATGCCGTACCCCAACTACGGGTTCGGCGAGACCTACATCAACACGCCGGACACCGCGAAGCGGGGCCTGAAGTGCAGCGTGACCAAGGAGGCGATCTACTTCGATCTGACCGGTCAGGTCCTCACCCGCGCCGGCGAGGTCGGCCAGGTCCTGGCGACCCGCAAGGAAAAGCGGGTGATGGACATGATCATCGGCTACGGCGGCGGCGCGACGCCGACGTTTGCCGGCGGCGGCCTGTGGCGGTACAAGGGGACCGACTACGACGTCTACAACGCGACGGCCGTCGATTTCGCCACCTACTGGTACCTCAACCAGCACACCGCCGTCCTGACGGACTACACCGACATCGACGAGGCCGAGTTGCTCTTCTCCATGATGCAGCAGCCGGACACGCGCGAACCGGTCGAGATCATGGGGACGCGGACGCTGCTGGTTCCGCCGGCGTTGCGAGTGACCGCCAACCGGATCATCAACACGACGGAGATCCATGAGGGCGACAGCGACGTCCGGATCGGGGTCACCGGCAACCCGATTTCCGATCTGGGAATCCGGCCCGTTTCCAGCGCCTACATGTACCGGCGGCTGATCGACGGTGGAGAAGTCAGTGCGGCCAATGCCAAGAAGCACTGGCTCTACGGCGACTTCGCCAAGGCGTTCGCCTACATGGAGAACTGGCCGATCACGGTCGTCCAGTCGCCGCCGAACAGCTACGTCGAGTTCAACCAGGACATCGTGATCGAGGTCAAGGCGTCCGAGCGCGGGGCCTGCGCGGTGATCAATCCGTACTACGTGACCCGCTCCACCGGGGCCGGGTAAACCGAAAGGCAGCCGTTTCTCCTGATCGCCCCGGCGGCGCGCCCTGCCCCCGCGCCGGCCGGCGGCGATTGGACTTTTTGTAGCTACGGGAATGCAACCATGCCGAGCGACGCCGCACAACTCGCAACGATCAAGACCCAGATTCTCGCGATCCTCGTGGACATCACCGAGAACCCAAAACCGTCGTACATGATCGACGGTCAGTCGCTCCAGTGGGCGGCCTATCAGCGGCTTCTGCTCGAACAGATTGATAGGATCAATCGTCAGATCGCCGCGGAAACGCCGTTCGAGATCTCGAGCAGGGGATACACGTGACATTGACGTTCGATCCATCCACCGATTTCGAGGACGTCGTCGACGGTCTGGAGGCCGTGACGCTGGTCCGTCGCGGCAAGGCGGCCACGTCGATCGCCAGTGCCTTGCAGCGAGCGATCGGAGAACGTGAGGCGGCGGCAAGCAATGGCCAGTACACCAGTCGGGACGTGCGGTGGCACTTGCCGGACGCCCTGGTCGGCGACCGGCCGGACCTGGGGGACGTGATCCTGGACGCTGCGGGGAACCGCTACACGATCCTGGACGCCCAGCACGCCACGCTCGAAAACCGCTGGCGGTGCATCGCGCGGGACCTGGTCGTCTTCTGGCGGCTGACCGATTGGTTCACGATCGAGGAGGCGACGTTCTCCAAGGGGACCGGCGGCGCGGCCGAGGCATCTTGGACGCGGCTGAGAGTGGTTCGCGGGCGGATGCAGCCGATCGGCCGGGCGATGACCGTCGAGGAAGAGGCGCGGCGGACGACTCGGCGATGGCAGTTGTTTGTGGAAGAGGATCTCGGTCTGACCCATGAGCACCGGATCAAGGCGGCCGATGGCACCAGGTACGCGATCGAAAGCGTCACGGGGCCGGAACAGATCGGGCAGGTGCCCGTAATCGAGGTGAGCGAGTGGCGACAAGGCTAGTCTGGAAAGGCGACAAGTTCCTACAGTTCGCGCGGGAGCGGGCGGCTGCCGGGCTCCAGGCTGCCGGGACGGAGTCGCACCGGATCGCCCGGCAGAAGGCGAGCATCCCCAACCCGGGCGTAACGGTGGCGCAACAGCGCGTCACGGCCGGTAGCAACGCCACGCAGCGGACCATCTACCCCTCTCCCTCGCAGCCCGGCGAATCCCCCCGACGCCGAACCGGATTCGGGCAGAAAAACATCGTGGGCGGATTCAGCCGGGTCTTGATGGCCTTCCGGGTCGGCTACTCGCGGCTGGCCCGATACATGACGTTCCACGAGTTGGGGATCCGCTACAGCCGGAAGGGACTTCAGCAGCGGCCGACGATCGTCCCGGCGCTGCGGGAAAACCCCGGTCGGCTGGGCGCGACCTTCCGCCGGGCGATGACGAGCGGAGGGGGCAAGCGATGAACATCGGCGCGTACCTCCATTCCCGATGGGCCGCGGACGCCGTGCTCAACGGCCTGCTCCCCGTGGCCAAGCTCGTTACCGGCGAGTACACCGTTGCCGACCCGTCCGTGC
>DATLAN010000661.1:0-19127 GCA_035527455.1 Thermoguttaceae bacterium | reverse complement strand
TGGTATCGGCCAGCGGCGATTCGGCCTTGAGCGCCGCGATCAACAGGTCCAGACGGCGCAAGGCGCTTCCGGCTTCCTCAATGGCCCGATCCGTCTGGAGTCGTTCGAGTTCGCCGGCGGCCCGGTCCATGTGGCGCGCGGCGCCGGCCAGGGCCAGCTTCGCCGCCGGCGCGCCGAGGAGTCGCTCGCCGAGTTCGGTGGTTTCCGACTGCAAGGTCCTCTGCTGCCGGGCCACCTCGTACAGCGCGGCGACCTTCGTGCGATCCGGTTCACGCGGGGCCAGATCGAGGGTCCGGTCGATGACTTCCTGCTGAGCGTCGCGGAGGTCCTTCAAGGCGTCTGCCAGCCGAGCGAGTTGCTCCATGGCCAGTTCGGCCTCGGTTCGCAGTCGCTGCGCGGCGAGGTGATCGCGGGCTTGCTCGAGCGCCGCGCGGGCTTCGTCGGCTTGTCGAGACGCATCGGCGGCGTCGCCCTGTCCGGCGGACTGCGCGGCCTGGGCCATGCGGGCGGCGGCGCGTGCGGTCGCCCGGCTTGCCCCATCTGCCAGCAGGCGTTCGAGCCGGGTGGCCATCTGCTCGGTCTTCTGCTGCAACTGCTCCTGCTCGCGGCGGAGACGCTCCAATTGCTGACGGCGCGGCTCTTCGTCCGGCATCTGCCCGCATGCTTCGATCCGTTTTCGCAGACTCTCCTGCTCCCGCTCGAGTCCCAGCAGATCGGCTTCCGCCTGGGAGAGTTTGGCCAGCAGCCGGGCAAGTTCCTGCTGGCGGCGGCCGGTCAGAACGTCGAGCACCTGTTGGAGGTCCGTGACGATCTGCTCTTGCAGGGCGGCCGCCTGGTAGACGCGATTGTTGGCGAGGTCTTCGCCGGAGGTCTGCATGCGGCTGCTGACGGCCAGGCGGCGGGCTTCGGCCAGCGCGTCGGCCACGGTCTCGGCGGCCAGCGGATCGCTTTGCTGCAACTCGGAGCCGGCCTGGTCCATCTCCTGCAGGATCTGTTCGAGCCGGCGGGCGTATTCGAGCTGCGCTGCGGCGAGGATCTTCAGATCGGCCCGTTGCGGCGGCGGCAGGTCCTCGAGACGTTTGCCGACGGTGCTGTTGCCCAACTCGGCCGTGCGGCGGGCCGTCTCCTTCTGCTCCTGCGTCAACTGGAGAATCTGCCGGTGGAAGCGGCGGTAGTTGTCCCACTCGGCCAGCCGCCGGCGGATCTCCTCCAACGCGGCAATCACCTGGTCCTGGTGCCTGCCGGCTTCGCCGAGCGAGGAGGCCAGCGAGGCGTCGGGCAGCGAAGGCGCAGCGTCGCTCGCGTCCGGTGGTTGTGCCTGTCGTTGCTCGACGTGCAGCCGGGCCGCCTTGATCGCGGCGGTCAGTTCGCGGCCGATCACCGGCAGGTGCTCGCGCCGGAGTCGGTCGATTTCGTCCAGCAGGTTCCGCATGCGGCGCCGCACGTCGGGACTGTCGACCTTGTTGATTTCCAGGGCGGCCAGCAAGGCAACGACCTGTCGGGGCACGCCCTCGTCGGGTTCGGTCAGCCGGCGGTCGGCCTGCGACTGGTTCAGCGCGGCGGCGTGGAGCCGGTCGAGATCGCGCCCTTCGAGATACCCCAGTTCCGCGAGCCGAGTGTCGATCGCTTGGACCTGTTTGCGGGCTTCCTGTTGCGTTTTGAGGACTTCGGCCAACTCGGCCAGGATGCGGTCTTGTTGGGCGGCGATGCGGGTCTGCAGTTCGGCGTCGGTGATCACGATCAGGCGCAGCGCCGGGCTCTCGCCCACCTGATGCCGAGAGTCGACGGCTTCGACGTGGAACGAAAGCTGGGTCCCCGGGGCGAAATCCCACCTGGCCAGTTCCCAGAGGTGCTCGAAACGCCGCCGGTCCTGCGGCTCGGTGTCGCCGGCAAACCATCCGCCCGGCCGCGGTTGGACCAGATTGGGTCCGGGGTCGAGGGGCTCTTCGACGCGGTTTTCCGCCGGCGTTTTCTGCCCCGGCCCGTCGGACGGCCCGAACACCAGCGTCGTCTTTCCCAGGGCCAGATCGTCCTTTTCGGTCGCGTGCAACGGGACGGCCGCCCGCGGCGTGACGAAGAGCTTCTCGGTCGGCTGTTCCATGACGACGGTCGGCGGCGCGTCGACGACGGCGTGGATTTCGCCGCGAGTCCCGTGCCCGCCGACGATGTTCTCGTCGTCGCGATCGGTCAGCTCGAACCAGTAGGGATAGCTCTCGGCGCGTTGGGATGCCTGGATCAGCAGTTTCGGCGCGTCGGGCCCGGGAATCGCGAAATGGAGGCCGTCGTCGCTCACCCGAGCCGGGACCCGCCGGATTTCGCCGTCGACTTCCAGGCACAGCGCGGCCGAGCGGATCGGCCGGGTCGTCCGGGCCGTGATTTCCATCTGCGTTTCCGCCAGGGCACGGATCTGTCGGCCTGCGTCGCCTTGCTGCTCCTTCGCGGGCCAGCCGGTGTAGTCGGGCGGGACGAGCGTGATTGCGAGGGATTCGGACCGGATCTCGGGCGGATCGACCACGTCGACCCATGTCCAGATCTTTGAATTGTAGTCGCCTCCTTCCAGCCGGTAATAGAAAGGCCGGACGACGTTCTCCCGGACCGCCTCCATCGCGTCGTCCACCGGGGTCATCGATTGGGTTTCCTCGATCACGGTCCCGTCGGGGCCTTCGGTTCGATAGTGGATTCGCACTTCCGCCGGCAGGTTTCCCCGCTCGTCGATCACTTCAAGGCGAAACGCCTGGCCGCGAGCCACGCTCGCAACCGGCTTGCGGGGTCGCAGAAGATTTCTCTGCGGCCAGGCCAGGCTGTCGTCGAACGGGTTGGCCAGCCGGGCCAGAGCGATCGACGAGGCGGGCGGATCGGCCGCCCACAGCGTCGCCGCCACCAGGAAGACGGAAAGGGCGACGATGGCCGCCCGGCGGGGCGCACCGGAATCCAACGCACCGGAGAAGTCCAGCCGTTCGGTCCGGGCGGTGGTTTCGGCGATCACGGCCCGACGCAGCGCCGCCGAGCCGGCCAGTGGTTCGTCTTCCGCCTGACGCAAGAACTCGACGGAACTGACCAGGCGGTCGTCCAACTCGGGAAAACGCCGCTGCACCCGTGCGGCCAGATCCACGTCGCGAAGATGGAATATCGAGGGAAGATACAGGAAGCGATAGCAGGTCCATCCCAGCGCCCCGAAGACCAGCAGCGAGCAGATCACGCGAATTCCCCGATCCTGGAACCGGATCAGGTAGTCGGCCGACCCCAGCACCGTCACGGCGGCAAGCACGGCCGCCACGACCCAGCACACGCCGTGCAGCGTCACCAGCCGCCGCACGCGGGCCCGCAGGACGTGGATCTTTTGCTCGAGGGGATGGGACATCGGATTTAGGATTTCAGATTGGGGACTGGATTGTTCGGCTGCAACTTGTGCGGGCGGTGCATGCATGTCTGACGTAACCGATTGCAATACAAACGTTTAGCGGGCGGGCTTGCCCGCCGTTTGGTTACGGCCAAAAACCGTGTCAAGGATTGGGCAGCGAGTTGCTCTTTTCCGGCCGGTTGAACAGCGATCGCGAAATGCCCTCCGTGAGTTGGACGAGTTCACCCCCGGTATGGTTCCGTGACCGTTGGAGACCACTGGTCATCTCCATCACTTCGTAACGCCGACTTTGGCGACAAGCAAAACGGCGGGCAAGCCCGCCCGCTAAACGTTTGTATCACAATTGGTTACGTCTCTCCCAGAAGACCTCCGCCGTTCATCATTCCTAATTCATCATTCCTAATTCATCATTCATCATTCCCTTAATTCTACACCATCCCCCCCAACTTGCGCAGTACCCACTCCACCCCGAGCAATCCGAGGAACAGCAGCAGCACCGGCCACCGATTCCACAGGGGCTTGCGGGGAAGCGATTCGATGGGCACCTGCTCTCCGGAGGGCAGATCCGCCAGAAGGCGGTCGGCCTCCGCAAAGGTGTAAAAGCGGCCTTTGCCGTGTTCGGCCGCTCGGCGCAGCGAGGTCGTACGGATCGGCTCGCCCTGGGACTCGCCCTGCGGGGCCGTGATCGTGAAATCCGCGCGGCCTCCCACGGCAGGAACGGCCACCGAAGCGTGGTAGCTGCCCGCCGGCAGCTTGTCGAGCACCTGCTCGAAAACCCCCTGGGCACCGGCGCGGTACAGCCGGATCTCCCGGGTCTTGTGGCCTGCGTGCGTCAGTACGACCGTCACGCCGTCGTCCTCGGCCGGGGCCGCGCGGGGGTCGTCGAACCGCACCCGCAGCCGTACCGGTTCACCCAGGGGGTAGTCTTCCTGGTCGGCCTCCAAGACGGCCGAATCGCCTCGGGCCAGTTTCGACCGGGCAAGGTAACGGATCATCTGGACCCAATAGCGCGCGAAGTACGCATCGCCGATCCGGTGGCGCCACCGGTGCGTCTCGTCGGTCGCGTGGAACACGGTCTTGCCCGCTCCCACGTATTGCATGCACACGATCGGCAGCGGCCGCCCGTCGTGACCGCGGCGCGACGGATGGACGGCCAGCACCCGGGCGCCCGGCTTCAGGTCGGGCGTTTCCAAGAACCAATACAAGGGCGGCAGTTCCCGCCAGATCGTCTCCGTTTGCTGCGGCGTTTCACCGAGTTGCATCGGCGGGCTGACCGCGCCGAGTTGCGTCCGCTGGAGTTGAAAACCCTCGGTGATCGGCTCGTCGGGATCCGGATAGCGGATTCCGGCCAGGTCGATCGGCATCAACCGCGCCAGGGGCGTGTCGCGGAAGCCCCCGGGCATGTACTTCGGCCCGGCGATGAACACCAGGGCGCCGCCTTTGCCTTGCTGATCCACGGGCCGATCTACGAAGTCGACGAGGTCCTGGATCATCGCGTCGGTCAGCCGCGCGGGATTCACGTCGCCGAGAATGATCACGTCCTGCTCGAAGAGTTCCTCGCGCCGCACCGGAAAGGTGTCGAGCGTCTGCTCTTGCTTTTTGCGGTCGAGGTCCACCTGATTCTGAACGACCTCGAAGTCGGCCTCCTGCAAGACCGCTCGCACCTCGATTCTCGGATCGCGATGGAGCAGGTTCCATAGGTAGCGGAACTCGAAACCGGGATACGCCTGGACGAGCATCACGCGGATTTTCTCATCCGAGACCACGACGGTCTCGCCGTCGCGGTTGTTGGTCGTCTTGGCCTCGCCCTCTTGGGGGAGGATCTCGACGACGTAGCGGAACGTGCCGGCCTTCGCGGGCCGGTAGGTCAGCCGTCCATGCCTCGCCTGGCCGTCGTCGCCAACCGTGATCTCCGTCTTGGTCAGGACTTCGGACTTCCCCTCCTCGCGGAGCACGACGGGCACCTTGCGCCCGCGAAATCCGGTGCCGGTGACCTGGAACGCGAAGTTGACCACGTCGTCGACGAACACTTCCCGATCGACCAGCAGATCGCTCAACTGCAGATCGCGATCGGGCATGTCGCTGCCGATGCCGACGACCAGCAACGGCACGCCTTTGCCCCGGGCCGTTTCGGCGGCGTCGGCCAGCGGCGGACCGTCCGTGTTGATTCCGTCGGTCAACAGCACGATGGCCGCCGGCGCGGTGCCGCGCAGGTCGTCGAGCACGGTGTCCACCGCGGTCCCCAAACGCGTGGAGCCGGCCGACGGCGTGTCGATCGCGTTGATCTCGTCGATCAATGCGTCCAGCTCGGTCGCCTTGGCGGATCGGACCGCGCCCGGGGAATCGTCGAGGAAGTAGACTCGCAACTTGTAGCCTTCCTCGATCCCCGCCAGCAGCGCTCCGTCCCGTTCGACCAGCAGCGTCTTGGCCAGGTTCCAGCGGCTGAGTTCGCCGAGGCCGATTTGGCGGATCCGCTCTTCCAGCTTGACGCGCAAGTCGTCGTCGTACCGGTCGCTGGTCGTCTTCATGCTGCCGGAAACGTCGACGATCACGGCCACGTAAGGCAGGCCGGTCCGTTTCAGCGAGAGGGACACCTGGGCGATCATCAGCAGGACCACGGCGACCAGCGCGAGGCGGACGGCCGCCAGCATCATCCGATAGGGCCCCCGGGCACGGCGGCACTCGCGCAGGTAGATCGCCACCACGAAGATCATCGCAAAGACCGCGAACAGGAAGGTGACCCACGGCGGCCAGGGCCAGTCGTGCTTCAGGCTCCAGGCCGTACCTTCGCCCGCCCCGGCTTCTTCGCCGAGCAGTCGTGCGATCCAGTTGGGTAAAGTGCCGCTCATGTCGCGTGGTATCCGAAACGCCAGGCCAGGAAGGTTTCCAGAAACAGCAGTCCGAGTGCGAAGTAAAGCAAGCCCACGTGGAGCGAGCCCACGCGCGAGAGGGGCCCGATCGCGGCGGACGGCGGCTGGTCGAGGTGCTGCCAGCTCGTCGAATAGACGAACTCGACGCCCGGCCAGACCTCGCGGCGAAGTCCTTCCTCGCCCAAGTGCGTCAGGTCGCTTTCGGCCGTGTCGACGTTCACGGCGAAACTCTGGCTATGGTCGATCGGCGCACCGAAGCGGACCGTGTAGATGCCGCTTTGCGTGGTGTCGCCGTAGCTGAAGGTGCTGTAGTCGCCGTCGCCGTGCAGCCGCACCGGGTGCGTCTGGCCATCGGGCCCGCGCACGGAGAGCGGTACGTCGGCCGTCGGGGCGAACACCGACGCCCCGAACGGTTGTCCCACCTCCACCTGCCGTTGTCGGAGCTTTTCGCCTGCGCACCACGCGGCCAACTCCTGCATCAACGGCACGAAACCGTATCCGACCGGCATGGGCGTCCAGGACGGGTCGGCCAGCGACGTGGCCACCAGCACCACGTGTCCCCGGTGGATCGGCTCCTCGACGATCAGCGGGTCGCCGTTGCCGGTTCTCAGGACGACCTGCGCGGGCGAGTTCTCGGGAACGATCAGCCGGAAGTACTTCAGCACCGGCGCGCTGAGCAGCCCGACCCGCGGGTGGCCGCGGAAGGCCTCGAGCATGGGGTGCTCGTAACCGAGCGGGTCGAGCCCGAATTGGGGCGTGGTCTCGATCGTTCCCAGCCGGGCGGGCAACAAGCGGGGGCGTCCCCGGTCGCCGCCGAGTTCGCGATGGTAGCGTTCGGCCGATACTTGATCGCCGAGAAAGAAGACCACGCTGCCGCCGTGGTTCAAGTAGGAGTCCAACACCTCGACCTCGTCGGCAGTGAATTGTGCCACGTCGCAAAGGAACACGCAGTCGAAGGGTTCCAGATCGAACTGCAACAGGGCGCTTTCGGTGGCGACTTCCGCCTGCACCCGTCCCGGTTCCTCGTCGTCGCGGAACGGAGAGAGGGCAAAAGCCAGGAAGTCGGCCGCTCCCCGGAACGGCTCGCCCGAAGGACGGCCGTCGATGCAGAGCACTCGCACCGACTGCCTGACGGGCACCACCATCCAGCGATGGTTGTCGACGTCCAGCGAGTCGCCGACGGTGCGGAACTCGACGACGTACTGGCCGGGCGCCGGGAAGCGGTAGGGAAAGACTGCCGTGGCCACGGGCTGCGGCGCGTCGGCGTCGTACGGCCCGGCGGCTGCGAGGTCCGGCTCCCGGCGGTCGACGAACCGGCCGTCGACCCACAATTCGACCGGTTGTCGCGTTCGCGCGCCTCGGCCGAAATTCTCCACGACGGCTTCGAGTTCGACCTCTTGTCCGGGCGTGATGATCGTTTCGCGCGAGCGGGCGGCGGTCAGGGCCACGTTGTCGGCCGTCTCCTTTCCCAGGTCGACGACGACCAGCCGGGCCGACTCGGCCAACGCGGCGGCCTGCCGGCGCAAGGCGTCCAGGGTCTCGCTGCCCGCCTTGGGAAGCCAGCCCGTCCTGCCCAGATCGGTGATGAAGTAGACTTCCTTCTCGGTCAACCGCGAGTGTTCCGTTTGGGCGGCTTTCAACACGCTTTCCACTTTGGCGAGCGTGCCGAGCAGATCGGCCGTGGTGTGCGGCAATTGCAGGGCGTCGACTTCGCCGAGGAAATCGTCGGGCTCGAAGACCGGGTTGCCGACCACCACGCGCGGCGGCGACGACATCAACACCAGCGTGAACGCGTCGCCCTGGCGACTTTCCTCGACGATCCGCCGGGCGAGTTGCTTGGCCTGTTCGAAGCGGCTGGTTCCCTCTGGCGCGTAGCCCATCGAGAACGACCCGTCGATGACCAGCACCCGGTGCGTCCGCCCGCTGGAAGGCAGCACCAACCCGGTCTGCTGCCAATACGGCTCGGCCACGGCCAACACGACCAGGACGACGATCAGCGTGCGGACGGCCAGCAGCAGCCATTGCTCGAACTTCAGCCGCCGCGTCTTCCGCTTCAACGCGGCCAGCAGGTACTCCATCGCCGCCCAGGACGTTTCCCGAAACTTCTGCCGACTCCAAAGATGGATCAAGATCGGCACAGCCGCCGCCGCCAACCAGCCGAGCATCGGCAGGCTCGTGAATCCGAAGGCGAAGATGGGCGGTGCGGCGGGCATGGTGGGCAGTGGGTAGTGGGTAGTGGGGAGTGGGGAGTGGTTGGTGTGTAGCGGATTATGAAATATGAAGAATGCTGTTTAGCGGGCGGGCTTGCCCGCCGTTTTGTTTTGGCCGAAGGCCAAGTTAAGTATCCGTCAAGTGTTCTTGTTCTTGAGGGAGTTCCTGAGACCGCTGATGAGGCGTCCGACCTCTGCCGTCAGCGCCGTCAGTTCAGATGTTCGCAGGGAGTCGATGTATGCGAGTCGCTCGGCGATAAGGATCTGCGTTTCGACTTCCTTGAGCGAGCCGTGGGCGACGGAAAGGAAATAGAGGAAGTCGCGGGTGGTGTGCCATCCCTGCCCTTCGGCAACATTCGAGGGAATAGAGACAGCCGCTCTCCGTATCTGGGCGGTTAGTCCATAAATCTCTTCTTTGGGGAATTTGGCAGTGACGCGATAGACCCCTTCGACCAAATCCATGGCCTTCTGCCAGACGATCAACTCCTGGTAGTTCTTCACAGCCATTGCCACACTCGCAAAAAATGGATGGGGAGAGGGTAGATTCTTGCTTGTATCAGCTCTTCGAACGCAGTTCGTTTCGTTTTCAGCGGAACAAGCACTCAGCCCGCATCCGGCCGTCCCGTTGATTGCCCGGGCTTCGAGCTTGTATCTCCCAAGATTGCTACCCGTTATCCACTACCCACTACCCACTATCCACTACCCACTACCCACTACCCACTACCCACTACCCACCACTACCCCCGCGACGCCAAGTAACTCGACAACGCCACCTCCAACGACTGATCGGTCCGTAGCGGCACGTAGTCGATGCGGTGCATCCGGCAGCCTCGCTTCAGGCGACGGATGAAGTCGCCGAACTCTTCCAGGTACGCTTTCCTCAACGCCCGCGGCTCGACCACGACGTCGGGCAATTGCTCCAGGCCCTTGAACAACGTGGTTTGCTGAAAATGGAAATCCAATTCGGCCGGATCGAGCACGTGGAACACGATGACCTCGTGACGGCGATGGCGGAGGTGTTTCAGCCCGGCGATCATCGAATCGACGTCGTCGAACAGGTCGCTCAAGACGATGACCAGCCCTCGCTTCTTCAGCCGCTCTGCCAATTCGTGGAAGATCGGTCCGGTGGACGTCTTTCGCTCCCCTTGCGATTGTTCCATCACGTGCAGGAGTTGCTTGATGTGCGAGGGGTTACTGCCGGCGCGGACGAACGAGCGGATCTCCTTGTCGAAGGTGACCAGCCCCACGCTGTCCTGCTGGTGGAGGATCAAATACGCCAGCGCCGCGGCGGCACATCGGGCGTATTCCAGCTTCGACATCGGCGCCGCGTCGCTCCGGTAGCGCATGCTCTCGCTGGTATCCAGCAGCAGGTGGCAGATCAGGTTCGTCTCTTCCTCGAACTGCTTCAGATAGTACTTGTCGGTCCGGCCGAAGACCTTCCAGTCGAGGTAGCGCAGGTCGTCGCCGGGCGCGTACTCGCGGTGTTCGGCGAACTCGACGGAGAAGCCGTGAAACGGGCTCCGGTGGACTCCCGAGACGTACCCCTCGACGATCAGCCGGGCGCGCAGGTGGAGTCCCTCAAGCCGGGCCAGCACGTTCGGATCTAAATACTTTTGGGAGTTTTCCACGCTCTTGAGCCTGATCCTCTTCCTCTGCCGCCGTGTCGATCAGCCGAGTGACGATGTCGTCCGGCCGGACGCCTTCGGCCTCGGCGTTGAAATTGGTCAAGATGCGATGCCGCAGGACGGGCAAGGCCACCGCGCGGATGTCGTCGCAGCCGGCGTAGAACCGCCCGTGCAGCACGGCCCGCGCCTTCGCCCCCAGCGTGAGATACTGGCTTGCCCGAGGCCCCGCGCCCCAACTGACGTATTCCCGCACGAACGGCGGCGCGTCGCCCGTCTCGGGCCGCGTCAGCCGCGTCAGCTTCAGGGCGTAGCGGATCACGTGGTCGGCCACCGGCACGCGGCGGACGATCTTCTGCAATTCGAGAATCCGCTGGCCGGTCAACGTCGGCGAGATCGTCACCTCCACGTCGCTGGTGGTCCGCTTGACGATGTCCAGCTCCTCGTCTTCGTCCGGATAGTCGACGTAGGTGTTGAACATGAACCGGTCGAGCTGGGCCTCGGGCAAGGGGTAAGTCCCTTCCTGCTCGATGGGATTCTGCGTGGCCAGCACGAAGAACGGCCTGCTGAGCAGGTGCCGCGTGCCGCCGACGGTGATCTGATATTCCTGCATCGCCTCCAGCAGGGCCGCCTGGGTCTTCGGCGGAGTCCGGTTGATCTCGTCGGCCAGGATGATGTTGCCGAAGATCGGCCCGTGCAGGAACCGCAGTTCGCGCGTGCCCGACTGCTTGTCCTCCTGGATCACCTCGGTGCCGGTGATATCCGAGGGCATCAGGTCGGGGGTGAACTGAATGCGGCTGAACTTCAGCGAGAGCGCGTCGGCCAGCGTGCGGATCATCAGCGTCTTGGCCAGTCCCGGCACCCCGACCAGGAGGCAGTGCCCCCGGGCGAACATGGCCACCAACAGTTCCTCGATGACCTGCCGCTGTCCGACGATCACGCGAGCGAGCTGTTCGGTGATCAGCCGGAACGCTTCGTTGAGTTCTTCTACGGCTTGGACGTCGTTGTCTTGGAGCATGGTTCGTGCTTGTTTCAATCGGTTTCTGTGCGGGATAGTAGCCGTCTCGCTCCGCGAGACGAAGCCACATCTTGCGGAGCAAGATGGCTACTTTTCGGTCGGTCGAGCAAGGACAATTCTTGCGAATTCACATCGCCTCGGCTGCCGTGCCGACTTAGCGCGATCAGTTCCGTGCCGGTGGCGATCAGCAGTCTGCCGTCGGCCACCAGCAGGTTTCCGCCCGTTACGCCCAGCGGCACCAGGTCGATCGCCCTTTTCAACCGGGCCGTCTTCTGGTCGAACACGTAGATCTTCTCGCGGGTGGGCCAGAGGACGCAATCGCCCGCCAACACGCCGCGCCCGTATCCGAGTTTCTCATTCCCGTCGGGCCAGTAATACGCGACTCGGCCGCGGTCGGCGCCGCCTAGGGCGATCCAATACAGCTTGTCCCCGGCGGCGATCAGGTGCTCTTCGGTCGTGCCCAACAGATGGAGCACGTCCTCGACCTCGGAGCCGGTGCGCCAGAGTTCTCCTCCGGTGACGGCGTCCAGCGCGAAGATCTCCGGGCTGTCGGCCGGCGCTACCATCAAGGTGCCGCGATCGTAAAGGCAGGGGTTCAGATCGCGCCGCCAATGGGGCGCCGGTTCCGACAACCGCCCGCGCGTTTCCCGGGGATAAAGGTTGATCCACTTCAACTGGCCGTCCGCGGCGGAAAGGGCCGCCACGGCGCCGAGGTTTGTGTTGCAGTAAAGCGTCTCGCCTTCGAGCGTCAGCAGATTGTGCGTGTTCTCGTAGAAAATGCCCCCGGCGGGCGTTTCCGCGCTGCAGACGAACGTCCGCCAACGGCGGCGGCCGGTCCGGGCGTCGAAACAGGCCACGTGGGCCTGCGGACGCACGTCGCTGCGACGCATGGCCACGTAGATGTTGGACTGATCGGCCACGGGCGATCCTTCGAAGGCCCAGCCCGGCTCAGGCGTCAACGGCGGCCACCAGATCACGCCTCCCTGAGTCGCCAGATCGACGCCGACCAGATAGCCCGGCCGGAAGTCCTGCTCCTCCTCCTGCGGCCGGCTGGTCACCGCAGTGCCCATCCGTGCGTAGAGCTTGCCGCGATATGCCGTCATCGTACACTGAGGAATTCCCAGCACGTTCGGCGGATGGAACGGTGCGCCGGCCATCCCTTCGAATGCGGCTCGATAAGCGGCCGTTTCGTTCCAGGCCGCTTTGCCCGTGGCCGCGTCGAGGACCAGGATCTCCCGTTGCAAGTTGACCAGCACGAGAGGGCCGACCGACAAGGGGTGGAAGCTCAACGGCACGGCGAACCGGTTCTCCAACGTCCGCAGCGGAACCCGCCACGCGACTTCGGCCACTTCGATCATCTCCGGCGCGATCTTGTTGCGCGCCGGGCATCCGGCGAACGTGAGCCAATCAGAGCTGCATTTCTCGTCCGGCCAGGCGGTGCTCTCGGCCAGCAACGCCCCGAGCGCCTCGACATAGTTCACCTCCCGGCCGCCCAAGCGACCCCGAGCGTCCGGGTAGTCTTGGGCGAAAACTGCCAACTCCTCGCGCGCCCGGCTCGTGGAACCCTCCAGAATCGAGACCAGCACCAGCCGGGCGAGCACGGAAGGGACGTCGAGATCCGTGTCCGGATAGCCCGGCCAGGTTGCCGGCGCGTCCGAATGCGGAATGATTCGCTCCCAATGCCATCGCGCCGCGGTGTAGTCGCCCGATTCCAGGGCCATCTCGCCCAGAGCCAACAAGGCATCGTCGCCCCAACTGCTGGCCAACGCCTGTTCCGCCACGTTACTCAACAGCCGGCTGTCCCGTTGCTCGATGCCCTGCTCGTACCACTGTCTGGCCGCCGAATCGACCTGGCTGCGGTAGAGGTGGAGCGCTTCGCCGGGCATCGAGGCCAATTGGAGGTGGCAATAGTCGCGCAGCCGAATGTAGCGCCGGTCGGAAATCCTGAACAGCTTCCCGTGGGAATTCTCGATCATCTTACGCAGTGTTTCGACGGCTTCGCCCCACTGCCGATCGGCCAGATAGACCTTCACCCGCTGCATGTCCTGGGCCAGGACGGTGTCGTCGGCCTGATCGAGTTGGACGATTTCGGAGAGTTCGAATTCGTCCTCGGACACCAGCCCGCCGAATTGTGCCCGTGCATCGCGTTCTGTACCGCCGAGCAGCCAAACTCCGGCCATCCCCAGCAACAACAGAAGCCGCGGGGTACGCGAAACGCCGTGGAGAAGACCTCCAGTTTTCATCGGGTAGGACTTTCGCGACGCGGGCCCTCAGGCCGACGGAAGGGTTCAGGATTCGGGTCCGTGCAACGGCGATACCCTAATAGTATCGTCATCGCAGAATAGGAGTATTCCGGCCCCTAAATGGGGTGTCCTGGACGGCATAGCGGCGTTTCGCAATCGTGAATCGACGGTCGTCCAATCCAAATCTCGGCTCTGGCCGGGTAAGGATTGGCGTGTTAGTCTGGAAGATAGGGACAAATCCCCACTCTTCCGTCCGCGAGAGCCTTTCGATTGCCCTGCGATGCCGATCCGATTCCGCTGCAAAAAGTGCCGCCAAATTCTGGGGATCGCCACCCGAAAGGCCGGCACGGAGATCGGTTGCCCCAAATGTGGGGTCTCGCAGGTCGTCCCGAGCGAAGAGGCGGCCTTGGCGGCCCTGGCGATGGACCAGTTTGCCACGCCCCCCGAGACGGCCGGGGCTTTCTCCGACTTGGTGGTTTACGATGACGAACCGAAGGTGATCGAGAGTCCGCGGTTCCACCGAGGGAAAACGGCCGGCACGCCCAGGCGCGGAACCTCCGATTCGTCCGACACGATCGTGCCCTTGCCCGGCGAACCGGTCCCGTGCGACATGATCCTCTATTCGCGTCGGACCCTCTACACGCACGGGGTCCTATTCGCGGTTCTGACGGTGGCGGCGTTCGCGCTGGGCTACCTGATCGGCCGCACCGCCAAGGTCAGCGAAGTCCAACAGGAGCAGGCCGAGGCAGCCCGGCAAGCGGTGACCATCGAGGGCACGTTGACCTACCAGACCGGCGGCGGCGCGGTGCAGGCCGACCAGGACGCGGTGATCATCGTGCTGCCGGAAACGAAGAAGCCCTGGGAGAAGAAGATCCTCGTCCAGGACATCGGTCCCGGCTCACCTTTGCCCGGCGAGGAGCCGGACAAGGTGCCGGCCGCCGTCCGAGAGATCGGCAAGTTGGGCGGCGCCTACGCCCGGGCCGACGACAAGGGCGAATTCTCCGTCGTGGTTCCCGATCAGGGGGACTACTTCGTGCTGTTGATTTCCGCCCACGCCCGGCGTCCCCCGAGGTCGCAGATCCACCAGTTGCACCTGGAAAGGCTGGGCTACTACTTCACCATGCCCGAGGGCCTGATCGGCACGTACGCCTACGACTGGAAGCCGACCCTGGTGAACGTCGGTCTGAACCCGATCAAGCACACGTTCGGCGAGTAGCATATCGCAGAATAGCCGCAGCCAACGGGGACAGCGGGACTGGGGACTGGGGACTGGGGACTGGGGACTGGGGACTGGGGACTGGGGACTGGGGAAGAGTATCCGAGAATCCAAGCGTTGTCCCAAGAAGTCAACCGCATTGCCCCGAACCCCCAGCCCCGAACCCCCAGCCCCGGGTCCGGACGAACGTCACGGCTTGGCTTCCGCCGGTTCCTCGGCCGGCTTCGCATCGGCGGGCTCGGTTTCCGTATTCTCTCCGACATTCTCTTCGACCTTGAGCGGAAACACCCGCATCTGCTCGTACCACTGCCGCCATGCCGTGAGGTAATCGTCCGCGTCGTCGCGTTCGGCAGGCGCTTCGGGCTGCCCGTGCTCGCGATTCCATTGCCTGGCGAACTTGCCGAGCCGCCCCAGCGCGGCTTTCTGCCGGCCTTCCTCCTCGCCGCCGGCCACGGCCAGCAACGCCCGCACCTGTTCCTCCGGCGGGCCGAACTTCAACATGGCCGAAACGCCGGGCGACGGCTTGGCGTCCTCGTCGAGCAACGCCTCGGCCAGATCGGCGTCCAGATCGATCTTGACCGACCTGATGAGCACCTTCTCGAGGCTCGGCTCGTACTCGTCGCGGATCTTCGTGCGGAACGTGCAGGGCGCTTTCGGCCAACCGACGACGAACTCGACCTGGTCCTTCCGGTCGATGCAGGAAATGGGTCCGGAAGCGAGTACGCCGAGGATCATCCGGTAGCCGTTCTTGTCGTCGGTGCTGGCGTCTTCCTTCAGCACTCTGGCCACGCCTTCGGCGATTTCTTCAAGGAACTCACCGCGAGCAAGGGCCCATTCCGTCGGATGGACAGGTATCACGACCCGGACGGCGTGGCCATCCAGCGTGATCCACTGATGACCGTTCTTGGCCGCCTGTTCGATGCGCTTCTGTGTTCGGTCCATCGGGCCGTCGGGCGAGGCATTCTCGACGATCTGGGCGTTGATGAGTTCGTTGATCAAGCCGACGAACTTCTTCGCGTTGGGGATGGTGATCATCTGGGCGGCCCCCACCCGGCCGTCCGGCTCGCGATAGTAGCCGACCGGTTCGACTTTCATCGAGAGTATCGCGGCGGCCCACTCCTTCTGCTGTGGATCGGCCGTTTCGTCGGCGGCCTTTGCACGCACGTTGGCCATGTCGAGGTGAAACGGCCAATCCCAAACGAGGATGCTTCCCGACTCGACGAATTTCGGGATCTGCTCGGCGCCCCTTTCGTTCCCACCGTTGCGGGACTCGTGGACGCCGTCGTAGTGAAGGAGGATCTTCAGTTCATCTTTCGCCGCGTCGTAGAACCAACTCAGCCGCTGCCCGTCCAGTTCGACGCACCCGAGGTTGGTCACCAGGGCCGCCGCCAACGAGAGCAGGGCCGCAAGACGGAGTTTTCGCATGGGATTTCTCCTGTTGGGGGTGGCGTGGGGCGATTCTGTATCATACGTCGCGGCTCGGCGGATGCCAAGGGGAGCGTGCGTGGCTCGGACTGGCGGCCGGGGTTAATCGGCGCGACCAACGGTCGCGGTTGTTTGGTCGGCGCGATCGGTGGTCGCGGTTGTTTGGCGGGCGATCTCGACGGTGGCGATCAGGGCGTCTTTCTCGAATCGCAACGCGGCGACGATCTCGTCCAGGCCCTCGATGAACTGCGAGAAGGCCGACTCGCGGTCCAAATGCGGGTTCTGACGCGATTGGGTCCGGTTGCCGTGGACGCTGCAGACGACCTGATTCCGCTCGGCGTCCAGCGCGTATTCGCCCTGATCGGGGCAGAAGTACCGCACGCCGTACTTGGCCTCGGACAGCCGCGGGACCTCTTCGATCGGCACTCCGTAGAGCTTGCAGAGCGTGTAGATCGAGATGATGTTCCGGTGGCAGGCCACCCGGGATTTCTCGGCCCAGTAGAGCTGCAGGTCGTCGTGCATCAGTCCCAGCGCCCGGCGGTTCAGCCGGAACAACATGTGGGCCGGGGCGGGCGGAGTGGGTTCCTCGGCCTGGCTGGCGTCGATCACCTCGCGAAGGATCTCCGGCTTGGTGGCCGCCACCAGTTGATTGCCCACCAATGCCACGTGCAGGCGGAGTTTCACCGCGTAGATCTGGCCGCTGAAGACGTACATGGCGTGCTCTTTGTAGTCGGGCAGCCGGTAGGCGTCCAGCTCGGTTTGCAGGCCCGGCAGCACGGATTGCTGCTTGAGGAAGATCTGGCGGGAAAGCTGCTCCAGAAGCCGGGCGGCGCTCTCGGCATTCTCGACGTCGACGGTCACGTAGACCGGCATGTTCACCGCCATCACCAGCATGCCGACGATCGCCTGGGTCTCCACCGGCACGTTGCCGATCAGCGGCACGGCGGTCGCGCGGAGCTGGGTCGGATCGATCTGGAGGATCGTTTCCCCGTCGCAGAAGTGCAGGCCCACGCGATCGCCGATCCAGCCCTTCATGTCGGTCAGCGTGGGGTTGGCCCTGAGCGTTTCGGTCACGCCGGGAATCTCTTCGAGGAACCCGGCGATCTTCTCCCGGCCCGGCACCATCAGCACCGAAGCGACCGCCGACGGGGCGATCTGCGCCGTGCCCAGGGGCAGCGGGTTCTTGTCGACCATGCCGCGCAGATCGCCGTAGAAGGTCCCGTTGGCGAACGGCAACACGCAGCTTTCCAGCTTCAGCCGCTGGCCGACGGTCACCCGGACCGCCAGCGGATTGAAGGCCCTCTGCCAGAACTCGGCGTAGCGCTGCTTGTAGCGCTCGTACTCGGCCGCCTCCTGCCGCGAGACGTTCAAGACCGAGAGTTCCACGTTGGGCGTGAGGTATTTCAGGCGGTTGTGAAGCGAACAGGTGCAGGTATCGTTCTCCACGTCGAAGGCATAGGCGCCGCCGTGCGGGCAAACGATCTTCTGCGGATCGACGAACCGGCCTTCGATCAAGTCGCTGAGCGAATCGGGCGACCGGCCGTACTCCAGCCGATAGAAGAGCGAGGCGTTGTTGAGCATCACCAGGTTGTTGAAGCACTGCAGCCGGCGCTTCTCCGAGATCTTGGCCGCCGGATCGAGCAGCCGTTTGATGAACGCCTCGGAAGCGAAGATGTAGCCCGAATCGGCGTCCTGGGAAGGCGGCAGGATCGTGGTCACGTAGCGATAGTCCAGCGCGTCGCGCAGATTGGGCGACTCGCCGGTCGCGGCGTCGAGGATCCGGCGGATTGCCCGATGCGAGTTGCTGTAAATCATGTAGTCTTCATGCTGCACCACGAACGAGCTGACCACCCGATCTTTCGTATAGCGGGCAAGGACCTGATGGGCGCGGTAGTTGAAGTCCTGCTCGACCACCTCGGGATACTTCCGTCGGATCTCTTCGAGCCAGCCGGCGGCCGCCGCGGCGAACGCGTCGGGTTGCTTCAACTCGAAGATCACCGTCACGTCGGTCCCTTCCAGCACGAACGGATCGGCCCCGGTGACGGCGACCTGGCCGATCACCCCGTCGGCGAACAGCTTCGTCAGCGGCCCTCGTCGCAGGCAAAGCTGGTCCTCCAGTTTCGCCCGAAGCTGTTGGTCCTGGGCCCGAACCGTGAACAGCCGCATGAGGTTATTTCCCCATTGCGAGGAAAGGTCCAACGCTTCGTTTAGCGAGTTCATCGAGTTGAAGTGGGCGAAGTACTGGTCTTCCGGCACCAGACGCGACATTTCGTGCACCGCCGGCTCGATCTTCTCGTCGGTGCGTTTCTTCTTGAGCAGCTCTTCGTAAGGCAGCGACCGGAGGTCCGGCGGTCGCAGCGTGCTGATGTGGGTATCCAGGTTGCCGGCCGGACCCGTGGAACCGAGCGCCTCGCGCTGCATGGCGTCCTGAATCGCCAGCGAGCCGGAGACGAACTGATAGAGATCGGTTTCCAGCGTGGTGGGCGCGACGGGCATCAGGTGGGGGATCGGCGGCGGTGTCACTCCGTAGCGGGCCTTCGACTGCAAGATGCAATACTGATAAAACGTCTCTTCCGGATAGTACCGCAGCAGTTCGGCGAAGTAGACGTTCTGCTGCCCGGCCCAGTCGAGATAGATGCTCTTGGGGCCCACGGTCGCCTTGGGATCGGGCAGCGGAGGAATCGACACCTCGATCTCGCCCTGGCGTATCTCGACGTGCTGCGAGCCGTCGAGGTTCTCCGAGACGATCTCGTGCGAGAGTTTTAGCTTCACGGTGCCCTCGCCGCGGAGCCGGCCGTAGAACTCGGCGTGCTTCTGCTGGAAGCGGGTCTCCTTGGGATAGATCAGGTACGCGTTGTCGTCGGTCGCTTTCAGCCGCAGGTAGCTGCTCTTGTCGAACTCGTCGGCGATGAACGGCTGTTCGAGCCGCAACGTGAAGACGGTCACGTCGTCCGGCCCATTGCGATAGACCTCGACCTGGTGTTGGAACGGCAGCGTCTCGTCGGCCGCCATCGATACGGTGAACAACATCGTCCAGACAAACGGACTCAAAACCAAGGCTTTCATCACGCGGTTCCTCCTGTTTTGGAAATCTCGGGCGGGCGGGCCGGAAAGGCCGTTCGGTGTCGCCGAACGCCGCTGCCGGCCGCGCAGAACCATCTC
>DATLAN010000660.1:0-19606 GCA_035527455.1 Thermoguttaceae bacterium | reverse complement strand
CAGCACCGCTGTGAGCATGGTCGGATTGTTGACGGGGCTTGCCCCGTTGTGAAAGCCCCTTAGTTTCCGCAGTCTTCCTCGATGAACGGTTTACTTCATCTCGATCTCTTGTTGGGCGCGCAGGGCGACCGCCCGAATCAGGTTATGCGCCAGCACATACCACAGAATCACGGCTTTCACCTTGGGGCTGCCTCGTACACGGAACTGCTGAAGCCCGCGATGACGCGCGATGGCATTGACGCATTCGGCCGTTGCGGCACGTTCTTTGTAGATCTCCTTGGCTTCGGCGGTCGCCATCCGTGTTCGCCACGCCGATCCAGTTCTCGTGCGCTGCCGATTCCCCGCAGCGTGGCGTACCACCACCGGCCCCTACCTCCGTGCAATCTGGCATCGCATCCCTCGCCGGCAAGGCAAACAGGGTGCCCTGTCGTTGGCTGAAAAACGAGTTGGCAGAAGACGAATCCGACATGCCGCCGTTGTAGGAAACTATTAACGTTTTGTCGATCCCGATAAATTCACAAACTCTGACAACTGACAACTGAAATCTGAAATCCAAAATCTGAAATCTGAAATCTGAAATCCGCCTCCCCTTACTCCCCTGCCCCTTCGATCACTCTTGCCACCAGCGCCCGATAGCGGCGGCGGAAGTCGGTGGCTACCCAGACGAGGAAGCCGTTGGCGCCCAGCGAGGCGAACAGGCCGAACAGCGTCAATGTCAGCATCCCCCAAGGCTTGGACGATTCCTTGGAAGGGGAGTCCGCTTGCTTGGGGTCGTCTCCCACGGCGGGTTCTCTGCTCGGCCCTGATGGCGGCTGCGGCAACGTGTCGATCGTTTCGCTGTGGCCGGCCTGATGGACGCCGATGTGCTGGCTGCCGGGATCGGGATAGAATTGGCCTGGAGCGACCGGCGGTGGAAAGGACGGATCGACCTCCTCGGGCGGCGTCGGGGACACCGCATTGGGCAACCGGGCCTGCTCCGGCAGCGGGATTTCCTCCGGCAGCGCATCCGAGCCCATCGTGATCCGAAACGCCCGCACCTGCCCCGCCCTCGGCGGAATATAGCTCTCCAGCGGCTCGCCCGACTGCAACGTGGCGAGCAGACCGGGCTCGATCTGGATCCAATACAGCGTCCCGTCGCCGTCGGGGAGCGGCTGAAAGGTCGTATCGATCCCCACCAGCGTCGCCGCGATGCAAACGATATGGCCGCACATAGGAAACCTCCCGGTCGTGTTGGCCGCGTGTCGCCCCTTATTTCATGGTAACTCTTTCCGTGGCGGAGGGTAAAGGCGAATCCGGCCCGTTTCCCCGATTTCCGTCCGCCGTTATACTTATTGCATGAACTGGGCAATCTGGAAGAAAGCCGTCGGCGATGCGTGGTTGCAGTTGCTCGTCTGCAGTCTGATCCTCGTCGCGTTCGCTTGGCTGTTCGTGTGGCTGATGAGCCAGATCGAGATCGGGGCCTGGGCCGTGATGGTCAAGGCCATGCCGGGACTGCTCAGGAAGTTCTCGGACATCTCCGTCGCGGCGATGGTCACTCCGGCGGGCCGCCTGACGATCCTCTTCGTCCATCCGATCACGCTGCTGGTCGCCGTCGGCTGGGCCGTGGGAAGGGGGTCCGATTCGATCAGCGGCGAGATCGGACGCGGGACCATGGACTTGATCCTTTCGCTGCCGGTGCGGCGCTTCAGCGTCATGCTGGCCCCGGCCGTCGTGGCCGGCATCGGCGCGTTCGTGCTGGCCGGTTCGCTGCTGGGCGGGATCGCCTTGGGACTGGCGAGCTTCGACATGTCGGGCGACGTGACCGCGATGGAGTTCCTGCCCGGGGCGATCAACCTCGGCTGCATGACCTTTTGCTTCACCGGCATCACGACCCTGATCTCGTCCTGCGGTCGCAATCGTTGGCGCACGATCGTCATCGCCGGCGGTTTCTACGTCGTTTCGTTCCTCGTCGAGGTCGTGCGGCAGTTGTGGACGCCCGGGGCGTGGCTGAAGTACTTCACCTTCCTCGCCGCCTACTCGCCCCGCAGCCTGATCCTCGAACCGGAACCGACGGGCCTGTTGGCCTTGCCGTATAACCTGCCGCTGATCGTGTTGGGGCTGGCCGCGTACACGGTCGCCGCGATCGTGCTCACCCATCGCGACATCCCGGCGGCGAGGTGAGGGGATGGAGGAGTTGTCTTGATGAAAACAGATCCTTCGGTAAGTGAAATCCCCGACTCGATTCGCGGTTGGTTGACCCGTGCGGTCGAGGCGGGCGCGTCGGACCTGCACGTGGTGGTGGGGCACCCGCCCGTGTTGCGACTGCACGGCCGCTTGCAGCCGCTGGACCACTCGCCGACGACCGACGGGGAAGTCCGCGCGGCCCTGATGCCCCTTTGCCCGCCGGAGACGTTCGAGCGGGCCCTCTCGCAGAAGAACGCCGACTTCGCGCTCGAGTTGGAAATCTCCGGCCGGCCCCAGCGGTTTCGGGCCAATTACTTCATCAGCGGGCAGAGCATGGGCGCGTGCTTTCGCGTGATCCCCGGCGAGATCCCGAGCTTCCAGTGGGCGGGATTCCCGTTGGAAACGGCCCGGCGGCTGGCCCACTTCCGCAACGGCCTGGTCCTGCTTTCCGGTGTGTCCGGGGCCGGCAAGACGACCTCGCTGGCGATGATCATCAACCTGCTCAACCAGGAAGGCGGCTACCGGATCATCACCGTCGAGGAGCCGATCGAATACGTCTTCCCGAAAGCGGCCAACTCGGTCGTCACGCAGCGCGAAGTGGGCGGCGACGTGCGGACCTTCGCCGACGGGTTGAAGTACGGGCTGCGGCAGGACCCCGACGTGATCCTCGTGGGCGAGATCCGCGACCGCGAAACGGCCCAGATGGCCCTCAGCGCCGCCGAGACCGGACACCTGGTCTTCTCCACCTTGCACACCCGCGACGCCAAGGGCGCCGTCTCCCGCTATGCCGACCTGTTTCCGCAAACCGTCCAGAACGAGGTCCGCTCGCAGCTTTCGATCGGCCTGCGGGCGGTCGTCAGCCAGCACCTGTTGCCCAGCGTGGAGGCGGGCGCCAAACGAGAGTTGGCGTTGGAGATCATGTTCAACAACTCCGCGATCGCCAGCGCCGTTCGGTTCGGGAAGATCGAGAGCATCGACAACAATATCCTCACCGGACGGGCCGACGGCATGATCACGCTCGACGAGTCGGTCAAGCGGCTGCTGAAGGCGGGCAAAATCAGTTGGGATACGGCCGAACGGTTCGTCACCGACGCGTCTTTTCTGCGGCGGTAACCACAGTAGCCATCTCGCTCCGCGAGATGCAGCCGCGTCTGCGCGAGATACGGCTTCGTCTCGCGGAGCGAGACGGCTACTCTGATTCCTACCACAGCCAACGCCGATAGTCGTGGTGCAGGCCCCAGCGCGGGTGCCGCGCCCAATACGGATAATCGGCCCGGTAGGCATGGCCGATACCATACCCGGAATACCGATAGTGCGGGGCGACGTAGCCGTAGCCGTACCGGCAAACCCTCGGCGGCACGAAAACGTCCAGACTGTAATTCCTGGAGTAGTACGTGACGCGAACGTCGTTGCCGATTCGTTCGATCGTGGCGAACTGTCCCTTGGCTGCCGTGTCGGCGTTGACGACCAGCAGCGCGGCCAGCAACAGGCCGGCGGTCATCCCGATCTTCCACTTTCTTGCCATGATTCGTCTCCTCTGGGCTGATGAGGCTTCCGGCGCCGCCGTCGTGGTGCCGCGTCGCCGAAGAACATGTGGATACCGCTACTGAATGATATACGTGCCGGTCCTCTTCCCGAGAAACAGAGTCGCCGGCCCATCCGAGCCCGCGCCGCCGGCCGATCGCGAATCCCTTACGGGCGAATCATTTGCGAGCATCCGCACCGAAATTCCTCGCGGAAGGATTTCACGGCGACTCTTGGGAACGCCGGAGGATCTTACGCGGTCCTCGGCCAACCACCGTTTAGCCCGGATTATTCATGACCCCCGGAATTGCGTGACACACTGTCGTAGCCACGTTCGCCAGAACGTGGTCGTAACCCTTTGGGCACGCTCCACGTTCTGGCGAACGTAGCTACAAGCCCATGAATAATCCGGGTTTAGCGGGCGGGCTTGCCCGCCGTGTGTTCGAAACGCGATTGCCGTGTTGATTCAACGCCGGTTGCCGTGTTGATTCAATGGATTCAACGGCGGGCAAGCCCGCCCGCTAAACCAAATCTCTTGACTTCCCAAACCGCCGCATTATGATCGCGGTTGGGTAGCGAGCACCCATCTCATGAGCTAACCACGTTTCGAACTGGCACAGTCAGGAGAACGATCATGGCGACGACTTTCTACATGGCGTGGCTGTTGGCGGCCGGACAGGCGGTCGCGGCGGGGGCGGCCGACCAACCGGCTGCGGCGACCGACGACAAGGTCCAGGCGGTGATCGCGGAAGTGGAGAAGAGTTGCGTCGAGCGGAAGATCCGCCTGCTCGCACCCCAGAAGGCCGAGCGGCTGGCCGAATTGATCCGCCGGAACAAGCCCCGCGTGGTGGTCGAATGCGGGACGGCCGTCGGTTACTCGGCGCTGTGGATCGCCCGCGAACTGAAAGCGGCCGGCGGCGGCAAGCTCATCACCCTCGAGATCGTTCCCGAACTCGCACAAGAAGCCGAGGCCCATATTCGCAAGGCCGGTCTGGAGGAGTACGTGACCTTCAAGGTCGGCGACGCGCGGAAGCTCGTCAAGGAGTTGGAAGGGCCGATCGATTTCGTCTTCATCGATTGCCTGCCGCAAAACTACCACGCGTGCTTCGTCGGACTGGAGGACAGGCTTCGCAACGGGGCGGTCATAGTCGCCGACAACGCCGGCTACGGCGCCCGCGGAATGGCCGACTACCTCGAGCACGTCCGCTCGAAGTACGACAGCCGCACCGAGTGGTTCGACATCGACCTGCCCTGGTCCAAACGCGACGCCATCGAGATCACGACGGTATCCCCTCCACGAACCGAGCAGCCGAAGTGAAAGACCATGCCCACCCAGGTCTCCTCGGTGCCCGGCTGCGTGTAGACGGGCATCTCGGCGGGAACGAGGCGGTTGGCTTCGAGAAGGCGGACCTCGAGCGTCTTGCACATCCACTTCTCCGTCCCGCCGTCGCGTCCGAAACCGCGCCGCGAAACCGAGCCAAGTAGATCAGGCTGTGCCTGACAGAACTCGGGAAGTCCCCGTAATGGGATGAAACGCTACCTCCCGGGGTGAAAACAGGTGATTCTTTACGAACCACCAGTTTAGCCCCGGCGAGGTGGCGTTTCATCCCATTACGCGACCCTGAGAACCCAGCGGAGCGGGAACATGGCAAGTAGATAGGCGGCCAGATAGGTGATCAGCCAGCCGGCGTCCCAGTTCGACCAGCCCAGGTCCTTAAACGGCACCCAGAATGACTGGTCCCCCTGCATTTCCTTGCCTTTGTAAATTACCCTGGCCGATCGAAGCGGCGACCTCTCGGATTCCGCTCTGACCAACTGGACCGGCCCCTTCCCGTCGCCGAGGTCTTCTTTCGGCTCGGGCGGATCGAGGTCGCCTAAGACGAGATGCACGCAGATCGGGTCCGCTCCTTCGGTCTCCAACGTGACCGGGAAGCGGCCGGGCAGATCCGGCGGCGTGCGGATCGACCAGGACAGCGTCTGGGGCGGGATCCCGGCATCGAGGTAGTCGGCCAGATCGTCCAGCATCGCCCGGCGGGTCCGCATCGCCGCCGAACGGACCTCCCACGGTTGGCCGGACAGGTCGCTGGGCTGCTGCCACCTTGCCTGCAACTTCTCCAGCGTCGAGCGGATCGGCGGGAGCGATTGGGACGCCTGTTGCGGCCGATCGAGTTTCAAGGCCGAATCGGGCCGGATCGTGATCGGTTGGAGATACTCGCCGTCGACGGTCACCGTCACATAGACGATCGCGCCCGGCCTGGCGTTGCGCGACGCCGGATCCACCCGGGCGGGCAGCCACACGAACGACATGATCATCGGCCCGAGGATGATCGCCAGCGGTACGAATGCGGCGCCGACGATCCGTGTCTGCACGCCGGCGGTGAGTTGGCTGATTGCCACGGCCCGTGGCGAGTCCTTGGGCAGCTTCGCCGCCTCGCGTCGCAGGCGATTCGCCCGGCGCCGGGCCACGCGCAGACGCCGGTTATCGGTCAACAGTCGTTGTCCGATCATCGTCAGCGCCGCCAGCGATGCCGCAAGGATCGCCACCGCCGCCGGCTTGCCCAGGCGAACCACCAGCGGCCAAAGCACGGCGTCGAGCAGCTTGATCGAAGGATCGTAAAGCCACGCTGGCGGCAACACGAATACGGCCAGGAGGTAAAGTCCCCAGATCGCCAGGAAGAAGCTGCGAATCGCGGCGGCTTTCCGTTCGCGCGGCCCTCGCGGCGGCGGGACCAATTTCCACGGAACGTGCCCGTCCTCCGGACCGACAACGGCGTCTCCTGCCGCGATTTCCCGACTCGCTTCCGCGGCGTCTTCGCGAACGACCGCGCCGTGATGTCCGTCGACGAGAACGGTTTCCCCTTCGCGCAGCAGCTTCGTGGCGCCGGGCAGAACAACGGCCGGGATGCCCATTTCCCGGGCCACGACCGCTCCGTGGGAGAGCGTGCCGCCGCATTCCAGCACGAGCCCCGCGGCGGCGGCGAACAGCGGCGTCCAGTTGGGATCGGTGCTGGGGCAGACCAGCACGTAGTCCTTGCCCAAGTCGCCGGCCGCGTCCGGTGCGTGGACGATACGAACCGGCCCGGTGCAGGAGCCCGAGGAGATGGCGAACGCAGCATGCCGGTCGGCGCCGTCCGAGGGCGTCGCTTCGCCCAGAGTCGCTACGTCGCCCTCGGTAATCATGTGAGGGAGCACCACCCGCGCCTCGGCCGCCCGGGCTGCGCGGCGTTGTTCGATCAGATGCAGCGGGACCAGTCCGTTGCCCAATGCGTCGTGCAGCTCGTCGAGGGTCAGCAGGAAGACGTCCCGGCCGATTTCCAGCCGCCGGCCGGCCTCCAGGGCCATGTCGCGCAGCAGGTCGTAGCCGAGCATCAGGTAGAACTTGCCGTCCTCGCGAAAGCGGAGATAGCGCTGCACCAGCGCGACGTGCCGCTGAAAGGCCTCTCGCCGTTTTCCGGACAGCTTCGCGCCGAGGTCGTTCACTCGGCCCGTCGCGTCCGCCGTCCTCTTGCGGTGCATCTCCACCGGCGACGCGGTGCCGGCCAGGTACGACGCCATGGTCTCGATCGCTTCGGGCCGCTCCCGCCAGCGCGGCGTGGCCAGATCGAACTCGTCCGCCGTACGATGGCCGTACGTCGCCAGCCAGTCGTCGAGGGTCCTCGTCCCGGCCGCCACTTCGTAGAGGGCCTGATTGGCCCGGAGGGTCTGATCGGGCCGGTCGCCGGCCGCCAGCAGGTTGACCAGCTCGCCCGGCTCGTCGTCCCAGAAATGCTCTTCGACGAACGTGCGGAGCCGCTCAACGGCCATGCCGAGAATCAAGCTGGGCAAGAGGATCTGCGGGCCGAAGGTATCCATCACCCGCCCTTCGCGCGACCGCCATTGTTCGCCCCATTGTTCGGTCGACAAGCCCTGCAAGTCCCGCTGCTTCTCTTCGCGGACCCACCCGACGAAGGCGGGCACGATCCGTTCATCCAGTGTCCGGTCGCAGTCTTCCGCCAGCGTTTCCAGCTTCCGGTTGATCGCCGCCAGCTTCCTGCCCACGCGTGCCCGATCGAGCATCGAGCCGGCCGGGATGGTGGGCGGTCCCTGGGCCGCGTCGGGGTTGGATCGCAGCAGATCGACGTCGTAGGCGAACGGGAAGTGCTCGAAGAACATCTCCGGCCCGCGCGAGAGGTCCATGTAGATCCGCCCGGCGATCAGGTCGAGAAACCCGTCCTCGCATACCGACGGCGAGGGCTGGAAGCCGATCTGCCGGTACATTGCGCCGAATCCGCCGTCGCCGGACATGAAGCGGCGGATGACGCTGAAGCTCAGCGGCGTGGGGTGCGGCAGCGTCTCGGAGAGGTTGTGCCGGACCCAATCGCCGCGGCCTTCGTTTTTCCACTCGCCGAGTTGTGCCCGCGTCTTGTGGAGACACCGCCGATACGCCTGGGCACTTTCCAGCGTGGTGATCGCTCGCGATTGCAGCAGGTAGATCCCACCGTCGTGGATGGCCCATTCGATATCCTGCGGCGAGTCGAAATGCCGGCCGACGTGCAGGCCCAGTTTCCACAACTCGAAGACGTGCACCGATTTCAGACAGGCGGCCGATCGTTGCTCCTCCGACACGGGCCGTTGGGCGCGGGAGCCCGGCTCGATCGATACCGCCTTCTCCCCGGCCGTGAAGCTCCGGACCGCGCCGCTGTGCCAATCCACGACGATCGTATCCGGCTGCACCAGACCGGAGACCACGGCCTCGCCCAATCCCCAACTCGCTTCGATGAGCATTTCGTCGCGCGAGCCGGTCTGCGGATGGGCCGTGAACAACACGCCCGCCACCTCGGCCGGCACGAGCCGTTGCACGACCACGGCCATGGCCAGATCGTTCGGGTCGAGATCGTGCTGCCGGAGGTAGCTGCGGGTGCGCTGCGAGTCGAGGCTCTTCCAACACCGCTCCACCGCGTCGAGCACGGACGACTCGCCCCGGACGTCGAGAAACGTTTCGTATTGCCCGGCCATGGAAGCCTCGGCCATGTCTTCCGCCGTGGCCGAGGAGCGGACCGCCACGGCGGGAGAGCCTAACTCGCGATAGGCCGCGGCGATCGCTTCGGACAATTCCCCGGGCATGTTGGGACCGCCACGCTCCCGGACATGCCGAAAAGCGGCCGTGGTGACCACGAATCCATCGGGCACGGGAAAGCCGGCGTCGATCAGCCGGGCGAGGTTGACGGCCTTGCCGCCGGCCAGGCGCAGTTCGCGGCATTCCTCGAGCGGCAGCACCCAGGGATCGTCGGCCATCACTTCAACACCTTCCCCACGAGGCACTGCAGCCCGCCGGTTTCGCTGCCCACGTACACGCGGCCGCCGCTGACGATGGGGGAACTGACCGAGAGGCCCATTTCGCCCGGCTTGTCTTCCGCGTTGATGTAAAGCCGCTGGAGCACGCTGCCGTCGGCGGCGTCGAGCACGGCCAGGTACCCGTCCTGACTGACCGCGTACACATAGTCGCCCGTGAACGCGGGACCGGCCAAGACGGGCGTGTCCTCGCTGATCTTTTGGCGCCAAAGCACGCGGTCGCCCTCCGCGGCGCCGAGGTCCAACGCGATCACCTCGCCGTTTCGGACCGGGCAGATCGCCTTGCCGCCGGCCGCGGCGATCGGTCCCAGCACGGCGTCGTCCAGGTGCTGCTGCCAGCGGATTTCACCGGTGGCCCGGTCCAGCGCCAGGACCACACCTGCCGGGTCGGGAGCCGCGAAAACGTAATCGCCTTTGCCGCAGCCGATCAGGACCAGATCCCCGGCGAGCGTGACCGTGCCCGTGGCCGGATAGGGCGTATCGACTTCCCACGCCACACGCTCCAGGCCCTTCTGCTTCAGCTCCTCGTCGGTCTCGATCCGCAGGGCGACGACCTTGCTGCCGTTGATTCCGCTGCCGATGTACGCGATCCCCCGATCGACGACGGGCGAACTCTCCGGATCGTTGACCTGGTGCTGCCAGAGTTCCTTGCCGTCGGAGAGCCGCACGGCCAGCACGTAGCCGGGATGGCCGGCTCCCGCAGGATCTCCGGCCGGTTTGTGATCGTCGCCCACTTCGATGGCACCGACCCCGGCGATCACCACGTCGCCCTCGATGGCCGGCGAGCCTTCGATGTGCAGCGGTGTCTGGACGAGCCACTTCAGTTTGCCGGTATCGGCTTCCAGGCAGACCAGTTGGCAATTCGACTCGGAGTGCAGCCCCTGGCCGATCACCAGGTACTTGCCGTCGGCCGAGATGGCCGGGGAGCTGAAGAACCCCTTGAACTCGATTTCTTCGCCGGTGGCCGGATCGTCGACGACGTCGGTATACCAGCGCTCTTCGCCCGTGTCGGCGTCGAGGCAGAAGATGGCCCCGTAGTTGGTCGGCGGGTCCAACAGGCAAGACGCTCCGTAAACGGCGTCGCCGACGACGATCGGCGAGGAGAGATACATCGTGTCCGGCTCGGCGAACGGCCAAAGCTGCGTCAGCTCCAGCGGCGAGCCGCCGCCGAGGTATCCGCAACGCGAGGCGTCGCCGCGGAAGATGGCCGCTCGGGGCGTTTCGTCGGGTGGATCAGGGGTCGCGGGAGGTTCCGTCGGGTCTTGGGATGCGTTCGGGCCGTTGTTCGTGACCGTGTCGGTCGGCGGCGTCTTGCCGTCGGGTTTGGCGGCTGCTCTTAGGAACTCGCGTACCTTCGCCCGTTCCTCCTGCCGGAGGATTTCCAGCGCCACTTGGGCCCAGTCGTTATCGTTTTCGGACGCTGGGGCTCGACGGCCGGCCGCCGGCGATTGGGCCGCCTGGTCCGGCTGCCCCAGGACCCAAGTCACGGCGAAGTAGCCGCCCACCGCCACCATGACGATGAGCAGGGGGATGTGCGGCTTGGCTTTGCACAGCCGGACCAGCGCGCGGGGATTGAAGATCAGCGCCGCCACGCTGGCCACGCCCGCCAGGATCGCCGGCAGCAGCGCCGCCCCGGCGTTGACGAACACCGGCACCACGCCCAGGCAGGTTGCGTCGGACAATGTACAAAACACGACAACCGCTCCTCTGCGAGCACTATCATCACGCGGCCACGTTACACTGCGAGAACCAAATGCCGTTTAGCGGGCGGGCTTGCCCGCCGTTTCTTGCCCGCCGTTTCTTGCCCGCCGTTTCGTCCGCTGGAATTCTCGATCCAGTCCACGGCGGGCAAGCCCGCCCGCTAAACGGCCAGTCGCCCCGACACCGCATTGCGGTACTGACCATCCCATCATCATACTTTGCGACTGCGATCGCACGCAAGTCCTTTCATTTGGCAGGCCGCTACTTGGCAGACGCGAACAGCTTTCCTATAGTTGCCATTGAGATAGAATTCTGACACGCAGGTCCTCATGAGAATCGAGGCGAATGAGAACAATGCTCGAAACAAAAAGGATGGTTCTTATCGGCGCGCTTGCCGTGCTCTTTTCCGAGAGCACCCGCAGCGACGATCCGCCGCCGGCGACCAAACCGCTGTTGATCGACGCACGCATCAAGACCGGTCCGCCGCGGGAGTTCGAGACGCGAATCCTCGACCACCTCGGCGACTTCGTTGCCGAAGACGCAGTACGGCTGAGCAAATACGGGGGATGGCTCCCGGAGAAACCGGAGAAACACGAGGCGACCGGCTTCTTTCACGCCAAGAGGATCGGCGATCGCTGGTGGCTGATCGATCCCGAGGGATATCGGTTCCTGCACGTGGCGGTCAATTCGGTCAGCCCGGGACGTTCGCCCGAGATGAGACGTACCTTGCCGGCGAAGTTCGGCACCGTCGAGCGGTGGCGCGACGCGACGCAGGCGCTGTTGCGGGAACACGGCTTCAACGGCACGGGCTGCTGGTCGGACGACGAACTGAACCGGGCCGCCGCCCGGCCGCCGGTTTACACGCCCCGGCTGAACTTCATGAGTTCCTACGGCGACCGGCGAGGCGGCACCGTGCAGTTGGCCGGGCACAAAGGCTATCCCAACGACTGCATCTTCGTGTTCGATCCGCAGTTCGAGACCTTCGCCGAACAGCTTGCCGAAGGGATCGCGGCGCTGAAGGACGATCCGTATCTCTTGGGCTACTTCTCCGACAACGAACTGCCGTTTCCAGCGAACTTGCTGGACCGTTATCTGGAGCTGCCCGGGCAAGACCCCGGGCATCAGGCGGCCCGAGCGTGGCTGGCCCGGCGTCAAGGGGCCGCCGCCGACCCAGCGCGGATCACCGACGAGGACCGCGAGGCCTGGCGGGGATTCGTCGCCGATCGATACTTCGAGATCTGCAAACGGGCGATCCGCAAGCACGACCCCAATCACATGTTCCTCGGCTCCCGCTTCTACGGTTCCGAAAAGGGCAGCCCGAGCGTGTTCCGCGCTGCCGGAAAACATCTCGACGCGGTGTCGGTGAATGTCTACGGCGTGTGGACGCCCGACGCGACGCGGATCGGCCGCTGGTCGGAGTGGTCGGGCAGGCCGCTGCTGATCACCGAGTGGTACGCCAAGGGCGACGATTCCGGCATGGCCAACACGACCGGCGCCGGCTGGACGGTGGCCACCCAAGAGCAACGGGGCTGGTTCTACCAGAACTTCACCCTGGCGCTCTTGGAATCGAAGGTCTGCGTCGGCTGGCACTGGTTCAAGTACATCGACAACGACCCGACCGATCTGAGCACCGATCCCTCCAACCGCGACTCGAACAAGGGCATCGTCACGGCCGGTTACGAGCCCTACCGCCCGCTGTTGGACGCCATGCGGCAGCTCAACCGCCAGGCGTATCCGCTGACCGAATATTTCGACCGCCGGCGGTGAGGTTTCTCACAATTATCTCTTGGCGCCCCACAATTCTCCTCGTTCCCATCTCCTCGTTCCCGGCCTACGCCGAAGGCGTTCAACAACGAAGCCCGGGGTAAGCGAAGCGGCGCAGCCGCGAAGCGCCACCCTGGGTTAGGTGAGACGATCCGACGTCAACTCTGAAAGGGTTGCACCACACGCCGTGTGCGTCCTTGAAGAAACCGGCGGATTCGGGTAGAACCCAGCGTCGTGGCCTGTCTTTCTCTTCCATCATCCCATTTTCGCGAGTGATCCATGACCGAGCGTACTCGGCAGACTTCGTTGCCCGGCTTCGAGCCGGAGGTCGAACCGCCGGCAGCCCCTCCGCCGCCGTTGACGCCCGAGCGGGCCAGCCCGCCGCCGGAGAGTCTGGCGGGGCAGACCGTCTGGGTGATCGACGCCCATTCGCTGATCTACCAGGTCTTCCACGCCCTGCCCGAAATGACCAGCCCGCGCGGTCAGCCGGTCGGGGCCGTCTACGGCTTCACCCGGGACCTGCTTTTTCTCTTGGAAGAAAAGCGGCCCGACTTCCTCTTTTGTGCCTTCGACGTGCCCGGCCGAACCTTCCGGCACGAGATGTTCGACCAGTACAAAGTCCAACGCAAGGAGATG
Organism: Thermoguttaceae bacterium; assembly: GCA_035527455.1. Lineage (GTDB taxonomy): Bacteria > Planctomycetota > Planctomycetia > Pirellulales > Thermoguttaceae > DATLAN01. The sequence goes on along the minus strand of DATLAN010000660.1, from coordinate 6,487 downwards.
CCCGAGGATCTCATCCCGCAGATCGGCTCGATCCGCCGGGTGACCCACGCGTTGGGTATCCCGGCGTTGGGCTGCGAGTCGTTCGAGGCCGACGACATCCTGGCCACGGTCGCCCGAATCACCGACGCGTTGGGCGGCCGCTGCATGGTGGTCACCGCCGACAAGGACTGCCGCCAACTGATCACCGATCGCGTGAAGATGTACAACATCCGCAAGAACCAGGTCTTCGACCGCGACGCGCTGAAGGAGGAATGGGGTATCGAGCCGGAGCAGGTCGTCGACTTTCAGGCCCTGGTGGGCGATTCGGTCGACAACGTGCCGGGCGTGCCGCTGATCGGGCCGAAGTTCGCCCGCCAACTGCTCGAACAATACGGCACGCTCGATGCCGTGCTCGACCATGCGGGCGAGGTCTCCGGGAAGAAGCGGAAAGAGAACCTCGTGAAGTATCGCGACCAGGCGATCCTCAGCCGCGAACTGGCCCGGCTCGACACACGGACCCCCGTGGCCGTCGATTGGCAGGGCGGACGCGTCGGGCCGATCGATCGGGCGGCGGCGCTGGCGCTCTTCCAGGAGTTCGGCTTCCGCAACATAGGGCAGAAGCTGGATACCCTGGCGGGAAAACCCGAGTCGCAACCGCCGGCCGTCGAGGCCAAGTACCGGCTCGTCGCCACGGCCGAGGCGTTCGACGCCTTCCTGGCGGAGTTGAGCCGGCAGAAATGCATCTCGCTGGACACGGAAACCACCAGCATCTGGCCGCGTTGGGCCGAACTCGTCGGCTACTCGTTCGCCTGGAAGGACGACGAGGCCTGGTACCTGCCGGTCCGCGCGCCCGAGGGCGAGCCTTGTCTGGACGCGCAGGCTACGCTCGAATCGCTTCGTCCGATCCTGGAGGACCCGACCGTCGAGAAGATCGGCCAGAACCTGAAGTACGACATGATCGTGCTGCGTTCGGCCGGGGTCGAACTGGCCGGCGTGGCGTTCGACACGATGGTGGCCGATTACCTGCTGGAGGCGGGCCAGCGCAATCACAACCTCGACGAGTTGGCCCATCGCTATCTCGGCCATACGACGATCAAGATTTCCGAATTGATCGGTACCGGCAAGAGCCAAAAACGGATGGACGAGGTCCCGGTCGCCCAAGTGACCGACTACGCGGCCGAGGACGCGCTGTTGCCGCTGCGATTGCGCCCGATCCTGGCGAAAGGGCTCGCCGAAGCCGGACTGGAAAACCTCTTCGCCGAACTGGAAATGCCGTTGATCGGCGTGTTGGCCGAGTTAGAATTCCTCGGGGTGAAGGTCGACGTCGATCGGCTCGACCAGCTCAGCCGCCGATACGGCGAGCGGATGGAACTGCTCGAGCAGCAGGTCTACGAACTGGCGGGCCGCCAACTGAACATCGCCTCGCCGAAGCAGCTTCAGGAGGTCCTGTTCACCGAGTTGAAGCTGCCGGTGATCAAGAAGACGAAGACCGGGCCGAGCACCGATGCCGACGTGCTGGAGGAACTGGCCCGTCTGCATCCGCTGCCGGCGAAGATCCAGGAATTTCGCCAGTACGCCAAACTCAAGGGTACGTACGTCGACGCGCTGCCCAGTCTGGTTTTTCCCCAGACCGGCCGGGTCCACGCCTCGCTGAACCAGGTGGTCACCGCGACCGGCCGGCTCAGCAGCAGCGATCCGAATTTGCAGAACATCCCGGTGCGGACCGACGAGGGGCGGGAAATCCGCTCGGCCTTCGTGCCGGGGGAAGACGGTTGGACGTTGCTGGCGGCCGATTATTCGCAGATCGAGCTTCGCGTTCTGGCCCACTTTTCCGGCGACCGAAACCTCTGCGAGGCGTTCGCCCGGGATGAAGACATCCATGCCCGGGTGGCGAGCCAGGTGAACGGTGTCCCCCTGGAAGAGGTAACGTCTGAAATGCGCCGGGCGGCGAAGGCCGTGAATTTCGGCGTGATCTACGGACAAAGCCCCTTCGGCCTGGCCCGAGCGTTGGGGATCGAGCGGGAAGAGGCGGCCCGGTTCATTGACAGTTATTTCGAGGGGTATCCTGGGATTGAAGTGTTCTTGGACCGGATATTGGCAAATTGCCGCGAAAACGGTTATGTTAGTACTATATTGGGTCGGCGTCGGGCGATAAGTGGTATTCGCGACGAGCCCGCTCGCCGGGCCGCCGGCCGCCAACGGAACTTTGCTGAACGCACCGCCATCAATACGGTGATTCAAGGTTCGGCGGCGGACCTGATCAAGCTGGCGATGATCGCGATCCACCGTCGGCTGCGGCGAGAAGATTTGCCGGCGAGAATGTTGTTGCAGATCCACGATGAGTTGATCTTCGAGGTCCCCTCCAATGGACTCGATTACCTCGCCGGACTCGTCACGGAGGAGATGGCCGGGGTGAGGAAACTGGACGTTCCCTTGAAAGTAGACGTCAAAGCCGGCCCGAACTGGGCCGATGCGAAAGAATTCACTCCCTGGCAACCTAAACGAACGTGAAAGTAAGAGACGCGATCAGGCTCATCGAGCAGGATGGTTGGTACCTGGTGCGCACGAAAGGCAGTCACCGTCAGTACAAACATTCGGTCAAGACCGGGCTTGTCACGATTCCGGGCAAGCTTGGTGACGATTTGGCGCCCGGAACACTCAATAGTATTCTGAAGCAGGCCGAGTTGAAGCCATGAAGTATCTTGTCATTATTGAGAAGTCCAATACGGGCTACTCCGCGTACTCTCCCGATCTTCCGGGTTGCGTCTCAACGGGGGCAACGCGAGAGGAGACGGAGCAGAATATGCGGGAGGCGATCGAGTTTCATATTGAAGGGATGCGGAAAGAAGGATACGAAATCCCAAAGCCAAGCAGCACGTCTGCTTACATGGAAGTCTAGGCGAGACGTACGAACTTGCAGGTAAGAACCAGTCGCCGGGCCCAAACGGCGGGCAAGCCCGCCCGCTAAACGTTATTATCACGTATGGTTACATCAAACATGCATGCACCATGCGCAGAAGTTATCGAGTGACATTCCAATCCCTATCCCCTAACCCCTAGCCCCCCCAGCCCATGCACATCATCGGAATCCTGGGCGGCGTGGCCAGCGGAAAGAGCCTCCTCGCCCGGCAGTTGGCCGGCTTGGGGGCGGGCGTGTTGGACGCGGATCGGGCAGGACACGAGGTGCTGCGATTGCCGCAGGTCGAGGCCGCCGCCCGAGAGCGATGGGGACAAACGGTCTTCGACGCCGAAGGACACGTCGATCGGGCTCGGTTGGCGAAAATCGTGTTCGCCGATCCGCCCGAGGGGCCCAGAGAACGAGAATACCTGGAACGACTGACCCACCCGGAGATCGGACGGCTCTTGAAGCAGCAGGCCGAGGCATTGGCCGCCTCCGGGACGCTGGTGGCAGTGCTGGATGCGCCGTTGCTCCTCGAGGCCGGATGGGACAAGTTGTGCCGAACCTTGATATTCGTCGATGCGCCGCGGCCGGTGCGGCTGGCCCGGGCGAAAACTCGGGGGTGGACGGAAGAGGATTTTGCGGCTCGTGAGGGTGTGCAGGAATCGTTGGATTTCAAGCGAGGGCGTGCCGATGTGGAAGTAGACAACTCCGGGTCTCCGGAGCGCACGCAGGCTCGAATCGAGCGTTTCTGGCGATCCCTAGGCGACTGATTCCCCCCCCGTCGCTTCGCACGCCGCGACGTCCCCTTCCTTGGATAATCCATCGTGTGCAAATCCTAAGAGCCGACCCCGCGGGCTAATGTCGCCCGTTCGTCGGGCTCCGAGACTTTTACAGAGCTAGCTGGCAAAGACTGAACCAATCATCCCCTCTTGCGAAAGAGGAGAATAGCAAATGCCCGGACAGTCGACTGCGATCACGATCCCGAACGTGAAGCTGAGCCTGGAAGAACTCCTGGCGGTGATTCGGCAATTGGACGGACCGGCGCGCGCCGAAGTGGCTCGGGTTTTGGCGGAAACGAAGATGGACGCGGAGCTGTCCCGTCTGATTGAAGAGTTGGCAGAATCCCCCCCTATCGAGGATATTCCCGACGACCAAATATGTGCCGAGGTCAAGATTGTTCGTCAAGGGAAACGGATAGCTGCCGATGCGAAGGATCGTAATCGACACGGATATCTGGATACGGATGCTCCTGGGCGGTCCCGTGGCGATTCCCGTTTTGAAAGCCTGGCAAGCCCGAGAATTCGAAGTCGTTGTGAGTCAGCCGCTACTGGATGAGTTGAACGCTGTTTGGCAACGTCCCCGGCTGAGTTCACCCCCGAAGCATTGACAATCGAACCCGAATCATCGATAATACGGAACATCCCATCCCACGTCCTTTTTTTCCATCGCTCGAACACCCCTCCAGTTCGACCCACCGCCGGCGCCTTCCGTGCGCCGGTCCAACGACCCGATCGGGAGCACGCTGATCATGGCACAGGCAAGACAGACCAAGTCGGGTTTCGCCGACCGCAAACGGCGAACGATGGCCGAAACCGACCCGTCCGCCGCCGTAAGAGACTACGAAAACGATGACCATGAACCGCTTTCCTTGGCGGAAGAACTCATCGGCGAAGCCAGTACGCTCAAAGACGAAATCCAGGAGCGCTACGAGAAGATCAAACTGGCCGGCGACACCCACATCGCCAATCTCCAGCGGATGTCGATGGGCGAACTGATCGAGGAGGCCCGCAAGGAAAACCTCACCGACTACGCGGGCGTCAAGAAACACGACCTGGTGTTCAGGATTCTCAAAGAACGGGTGAAGCTCAACGGGCTGATGTTCGGCGAGGGGACGTTGGAGGTGTTGCCCGACGGATTCGGTTTCCTCCGCAGTCCCGACTATCATTACCTTTCCTGTCCCGACGACATCTACGTCTCGCCCAGTCAGATCCGCCGCTTCGGCCTGAAGACCGGCTCCACCGTCTCGGGCCAGATCCGCCCGCCGAAAGAGAACGAGCGCTACTTCGCGCTGTTGCGGGTCGAGGCGATCAACCACGAGGACCCGAACCTGTTGTCCGAAAAGGTCTTCTTCGACGATCTCACGCCGCTACACCCCGACCAGCGCATCGTCATGGAAACCACGGCCAACGAAGTCGAGATGCGCGTGATCGACCTGATCGTGCCCATCGGGTTCGGCCAGCGCGGCCTGATCGTCAGCCCGCCCCGGGCGGGCAAGACGATCATCATGCAAAAAATGGCCAAGGCCGCACTGAAGAACTATCCCGACCTGTACGTCTTCATGCTGCTGATCGACGAGCGGCCCGAAGAAGTCACCGACATGGAACGGCAGGTCCGCGGCGACAACTGCGAAGTGATCAGTTCCACCTTCGACGAACCCGCGGCACGCCACCTCCAGGTCTCTGAAATGGTCCTGGAAAAGGCCAAACGGATGGTCGAGTACGGCCGCGACGTGCTGATCTTCCTCGACTCGATCACACGCCTGGCCCGCGCGTGGAACGCCGAGTGTCCCAACTCGGGCAAGATCCTCTCCGGCGGCGTCGACGCCAACGCGCTGCAGCGTCCCAAGCGATTCTTCGGCTCCGCGCGGAAGATCGAAGAGGGCGGATCGCTGACCATCATCGGCACCGCGTTGGTCGACACGGGAAGCCGTATGGACGAGGTCATCTTCGAGGAATTCAAAGGCACCGGCAACCAGGAAATCTCGCTGGACCGCAAGCTGGTCGACCGGCGGATCTGGCCGGCCATCGACATCAACCGCAGCGGCACCCGACGCGAGGAAATGCTCCTGGACCCGGAAGAACACCGCCGCGTCTGCGTGCTCCGCCGCGTGCTCAACGACATGAACCCGCCGGAAGCCATGGAACTGCTGGTCAACCGCCTGCAAAAGACCCAAAACAACGCCGAATTCCTCATGAGCATGAACCTCAAGTAGTAGGAACCACCCGGTAAGCTCTCCACTCTCCACTGCGAAGCCGCGAGCGGCACTACCCACTACCCACTACCCACTACCCACTACCCACTGCCCACTACCCACTGCCCACTACCCGCTGCCGTGCCCAACATCTACCAAGGAACCGTCGCGGCCCGCGAAGGCCGATTCGCCGTCGTCGTCTCCCGATTCAACGAGTCGATCACTTCCCGGCTGCTCGACGGGGCGGTCGACACGCTGAGGGCCGCCGGCGTGGCCGACGACGCGATCGACGTGGCCTGGGTGCCCGGGGCCTTCGAGATCCCCACGGTCGCCGCCCGCATGGCCGACAGCGGGCGCTACGTGGCCGTGATCTGCTTGGGGGCCGTGATCCGTGGAGAGACCACGCACGACCAGCACATCAACCGCGCGGTGAGCATCGCGCTGGCCGAGATCGGCGCCCGATGCGGCCTGCCGGTGCTCTTCGGCGTATTGACGTGCAACTCGCTCGAGCAGGCGATCGCCCGATCCGGCGGCCAGGCTACCACGGGCAAAGACGTGCCGGCGAGCAAGATCGGCAACAAGGGCATCGATTGTGCCCAAGCCGCCCTGGAAATGGTCGATCTGATGGCCAGGCT
>DATLAN010000659.1:0-6933 GCA_035527455.1 Thermoguttaceae bacterium | reverse complement strand
TCCAGTTCCGTGGCGTAGCCCGCCTTTCTCAGCAGGACCGGATACGACTGGTCCATGAAGCGTCGCTCGAGGTCGCCGTGACCGAAGTTGCAGCCGTGGCGATACTCGTAGAGACCGGTCATCACGCTGCATCGACTGGCCATGCAGATGGAAGTGGTGTTGTAGTGGTTGGTGAAGCGCACACCCTCACGGGCGAGCCTGTCGAGATTCGGCGTGATCACGTCCTTGTTCCCGTAGCAGCCGACCGCTCGCTCCGTCTGGTCGTCGGAGAACAGGAAAACGATGTTGGGCCTCGCCGCTTCTGCGGCGAACAGATCGGACGCGGCTCCCGCACCGAGGATCGCGATGCCGAGCAGAATGACGTGGCGCGATGAACAGAGTCGTCTCATGATTCATTTCACTTTGCTGCTGAGGTTTTCGAAACGATCGCGAAATCGCAGGGTTTACGGGCCGGCAGCGCCTTGATCGTCATCTGCCCGGTCTGCGGCCAGCCGAAACAGATAGCATACAAGAAGCCATCCTTGGTTGTCAAACGGACGGCATCCGGCCCCGTTTTCTTCTCCCGGTTCTGGTTTGTAACGGGGTCAGAGCGCACTTTGTCACTAACGTGATTGTTCGCTCGGCACGACTACGGGTCGAGAATCGGCAGGAGTCTGCAGGTCGGGGGCTTCGGTGGGGCGGACTTGCTTGGGGCGCGGGCGTCTAGCGATTGTCGTCGACCATCCGGGCCAGGCGGACAACTTGGGCGCGGACGCCTTCGAGGTCGGGATTCAAAAAAGGGCGTCGGGAGTCTTTGTTCTTGGCGGAAGGGGAGGCGTGCGGTAGTTTCCGGGCATACTGCGACGACTGCGAATTGCCGGCGGAGGGTTTGCGTACCGTGGGCTCAATCGGGCCGTGGGGCGGGCTCGGGTTCTCCGCAAGCAGCGAGACTTCCAGACGTTCGCGTCGATTTAAGACTCCCGCCCCTTTTTCTTTCTCCCATTCGGCGACCCATCCCGGAGCGACCGGATAGTGCGCCGGTTGGGCCCGGAAAGCACCCTTCGCCCCCAAAGACGTCCCAAGGAGCCCAGAAACGGTTCCTGACACCTTTTCCTTTTCCGTCACCGCAGACGCCTCCCACAGTCTTTGGCCTCCCAGAGTCTACCCCTCAAGAAACTTCTTGGCGCTTCCTGTCGTCTGAGAAGTAACCGGCGGTATACTCTGTGCGTCCCACGGGGGGGTGCCGCCCCTTCTGTATGGTGAATGTACGCCATGCTTGCTTGTCGCCTAACCCTCTCCCAAAGAGAGGGGGCCAAAATGCAAAAGTCCAGTTGTTGCAAGGAGAGAAGCGATGCGAACCGTTAGCCTTTGTCTGAGTGGCATGTTGCTGATCGTTGCCGCCGCGCGGGCGGCGCCCCTGCCGAGCTTTCCGATCCGCAGTCTCGTTATCCAATCGTCGACGATTGTGCTGGCCGAGCCGGCCGAGCCGGCGAAGCTCGAAGGCGAGGAGCAAGCATTCAAGGTGATCGAGGTTCTCAAGGGGCCGGCGATCCAGGCCGGCACGACGATCGCCGTGCGGCGGATGGACCTATATCAATTGGGCCCTCCGGCCTGGTCACAGGGCCAGCCCCAGGCGAAAACCCCTCGCATCGTCCAGGCGGTATTGTTCCTCAATCGGCCGGAGGGTGCGGATGCAAAGCCCGGGGTGTTCGACCTGTTGTTGTCGGGGATGCGATGCCTCGACGCGGAAAAGAACGTCTTGCGGCCGGAACAACTGACGAATCCCGGCCTTTTGCACCTTATCCCCGAAAAGGGCGCGGACTGGGACAAGCTGATTGCCGGCGTCCGCTCAGACCTGCCGAAGGTGGCCGAGGCCATGGCGCTGAAAGACATCCCGGATCTGGCCGAGCGGAACCGGGCGATCTTCGCTTGGATCGAGAAGCACCGCGGCGAGTTCACGGGACGGCTGTTTTTGCCTGTTGGCGGCGAGGCCAGCGACAAGCCGGGCTGGGCCGAACTGGAATGGGAGCCCTTCAACTGGATCATGGGTACATGCCGGGCGGATGACGGCTGGCGGGCATTGAAACTGGCCCGCGATATCGCCGGCCAGTCCGGCCCCGGACTGAGCACGAGCACGCCGACGTTCGCCTCCCCTGCGGGACGCAAGCTTCTCTTGGGGGTGATCCTCGATCCCAAGCAGCCGTTGGCCGACCGGAAGATGGCCCTCTATCGTCTTCGCGGATCGTGCTGGGCTGGATGGCAACAACAGCAGCATCCGAACCTGGCAGACATCACGCCCGACGAACAGGCCGGAATCATCCGCCAGATAAGTCCCCTGTTGAAGGCCCCCGATCGAGAGGTCCGCGGGTTGGCGGCGAAGGTGCTGGCCGATGCGAGCAGCCCTCGCGATGGGAACATGCCCGACCGCGACACGGATGCGGCCCTGCCGGTCCTGATCGAAGCTTACGCCAAGGAACTGCCCGGCAATGAGCGGAACGAGATGGCCGAAATCGTCTTGCGTCTCGGCAAGGAGGACCTGTGGCAGAGGGCCTCCGGCAACCCCGACGGCCTCCTCGTCGTGCTCCACAGCTTCAACCGGAACACGAACTACGGACGCGAGACGATCGCCTTCCAGGCGATCAGCCTTGGGCTGGGGATGAAGATCATCGCCGAGCAACCAACGCTGATCATGGAGCGGCTTGGGGACAACAACGAAGCAAAAGAGCGGCGTTCAATGCCGCTACCTGTTTCCTACCCAAAGGATATCTGGAAACAGGGTTGGTCGAACCACCAGGGCGTGATTTCGGTCGAAGTGCCAGCCGACTTGCTGGCCGAAGGCCAATGGCGGTTCACCGTGGAGGGCGTCGTGGGAAAAGATAACGTCCGGAACTGGCATTCCGAACCGGCGCTTTTTTTACTCGAACGCGGCAAGTGAGGACACGTGTTATGAAGAATCTACTGATCGTTGCCATGTTGTTCGCGGCGCTGGGCGCCATCAGTGGAGCCGAGCCGAAACAGGCACGGCCTACCGGAAGAGACATCGCCACCGCCTACTTCGAAGCCCTGATGAAAGGCGACATCGAAGGGGTCAATGCCTTGGTTGCGGCACCGTTCTCGTTCGACCGCAAGCAAGTCCTCCAAACCAAGGAGGAGGTTGAAAAGAAGCACCAGGAAGTCGTGGAGATGAAAGGCAAGCGAAAGGTGCCGGAATACACCGTCAGCATTCCCGCGAATGCGCCCGAACTGGATCGGAAGGTCTTCCCGAAATACGATGTTTTCCGGATCACGATTGCCGGAGATGACGAGCACATCGATATCTACGTCAGGAAAGACTCGCCCAAAGTGATCGGTGTTAGTGACTGAGTAAAGCGGGCTACCGATTGTCCTCGACCATGCGGGCCAGGCGGACGACTTGGGCGCGGACGCCTTCGAGGTCGGGATTCAGACGCAACGCGCGGCGGAAACTCTCCAACGCGGAAATATGGTTCTCCAACTCCACGTACGCCTGGCCCATGCTGGCGGCCGCGACGAAGTGATAGGGGTTGATCTCCAGGGCCTGGTGGCAGTCGCGAATCGAATCGGCGAACTTGCCGAGATTGAATCGGGCGATCGCCCGCTGGTTCCAGGCCTCGGCAAACCACGGTGCCCGCTCGATCAACTCGCTGGTCCGCCGGATCGTTTCCTCGTACTGTCGGGCGGCGTTGAGGCGGATGGCGATGGCCAACTGCTGGCGTTCCTCTTCATTGCCGGCACGGGCCCAGACGGCTCGGATGCCGTTCTCGGCAATCATGCGGACGGTGCGGTCGCCGTCCAACAGCGCGCGGCCCATCGTATGATTCGCACTGTAGTCGGCGATGAATCCCAGCGCCAACACGGCCGCCCGGCGGGTCTGGCGGTCGTGACCCTCCGCCAATCGCTGGAGGGTCCCCTGGGTGTAGCACTTCGCCACCTTGCTGATGAAGCCGGCCGAGTCCTGATGGTCCAGGTACTGTTGGTAGAGAACGGTCAGAAAGGGGGTGCGAGAACCTTGGCTATCCACGCCGGCAACTCCTGCAGGTGGCACAATGCACGGGTGCGTCTTCCTTTGATTGTAATCACAACCTGGGTGATCGATCAACGAAAAAACGCTCTGTCGGCCGGCTTTTTGCCCTTTTCGATTCCGTCGATTTTGCGGACAATGGAATACAGGTTGAATTGGTCCGCTGGTTGCACCCGAACTGGAGGCCGAACCGGTGAGATGGGCTGATACCCGAGGCGGACGCGTGCTGCAGAAACCCTTCCTGACACTGGCGTTTTGGTTTCTGCTGTGGGGGTTTGGCGAAGATGCGACGGAGGCCGCCGATTGGCTGACCGGCGTGGGCCTGGCCAAGCAACTCGCTCAGCCGGTCGATAACGTCGTATGGTCGGGACAGACGTTGCGTCAGGCGCTGGACACGCTTTCGCGAGCCCAACGCGTGGCGATCCTGCTCGACCGACGGGTCGACCCGGGGCAGAAGCTCGAGCTGCAACTGAGCAACGTACAACTCCTCACGGCTCTGCAACAGATCGCGCTGGAGAAGAAGCTGGGCGTTTCGGTGTTGGGGTCGGTCGTCTATTTCGGTCCGCCGGAGGTTGCCTCACGGTTGCGGACCGTCGCCGCGTTGCGATTGGAAGAGATCCGCGCCTTGGAGCCGTTCGTGGCGAGGAAGTTCCTGATCGAATCGGATCGCATGAAATGGGACGATTTTGCCACGCCTCGGGAACTGCTCGAGCGGCTGGGCAACGAAGCGGGTATCGAGATCGCCGGGCTCGAGCGCGTGCCGCACGATCTCTGGGCCGCCGCCGATCTGCCGCCCTTGTCGTTGGCCGACCGGCTGACGTTGCTCGCGATTCAATTCGACCTCACGTTCGAGGCCTCGCCGGTGGGCGATTCGATCACGCTGGTGCCCGTGCCGGACGACGTCGCGCTGGTGCGCAGCTATCCCGGCGGAGCCGATCCGCGGGCGTTGGCCGAGAAGATCCTGCAGATGGTTCCCGACGCGCAAGTCAAGGTGGTGGGCAACCAGGTGTTCGTCAGGGGATCGGCGGAGGACCACAGCCGCATCACGTCACCGTCCACATCGTCCGGGAATGCGGGGCAGCAGCCGGCACGCAATATCGAGAACGTCCGCATCACGAAGCTGACGATCCAAGACGTCCCGGTGGGCCAGCTTCTTCAGACGCTTGCCGAGAAGCTGGGGCTGGACCTGAGGATCGACCACAAGGCGCTGGAAGAGGCGGGCGTTTCGCTGGAACAACGCGTTTCGGTGAGCGTGGAGAACGCCACGATCGATCAGTTGCTCTTCGAAGTGATCAAGACGTGTCCGTTGCGGTATCGCCGCGTGAACAACGTAGTCGAGATCGGTCCGGCGAAGTGAATGCCGGACTTCTTTGCGGCAGTGCGCAGCCTTGTTACGGCAGCGTCGGTCCGACCCATGGTCGGGTGGGGCTTGCCCAAGGTCTCGGAGGCGGGCCCAAGCTGTAGACTCTCGGCGGCCGAGCGGCCGACGGATAGGCCCTGGGAAGGTCGGCAGCCACCGCCGCGACGGAAGGGGAACTGTCGGAATCCGCGGCGCCCATCAGTCTTCGCCAGAGGTTCACGGCGCCGGTGTTCGTTGGGGGACGAACCGTGGACTCCGCAGGAGTTCGCGTTATTCTGACAGCACGCGAGCGAACGTACTGCACGTACTGATCACGACCGAGGACGCTCCACAAACTCCTGCGGCCGGTTTGCAAAGGAGAAGAAGAGGAGTCGGTTCCAATGGCCGCCGAGCGTCTGGGCGCGCTGGCCGATTGTCCTGTTGCCTGTTCTTGTCCGATCGTGAAAATGGCTAACGCCAACAAACCGGACATCAACCTTCCACTGGAGAGCGACGCAGATTCCATGGTTGTCTTCCCCTACCCTTAGGCGCAAACGATGCACTCACAAACTGCGCAAATGCCTTGACTTCTACTAAGCATAGCAATTACCCACGCTTTGTCAATACCCCAGCGAACGCGTCCATCCTGTTGACTCCGTTGGTATGACTTGGCTGGGCCAATCCGCAAATCGCGCGAGGTGCAAAACAAAATAGCTAACGAACGGGCCACGCTCCGGCCCTTGGCGCGATTATTCACTCGGCGCCCATAGCGCCGTATTTCCGAATTATAGCACGTGCGCGGGGAATTGCACGCGAAAAACCCGGGGGAAAGGGCATTTTGGAGGTTTTTTTTCACTGGACGTACCTAAGTCGTCTTTACACATAGAGTTAGACGGCTTGCTTGTCGAGATTCCCGCTCTCCTTGGCCGTAGTCGCTCACCTGCTATGGGCGGAACCCCAGGATCGGCCAACTATCGAGCGAGAAAGGGCAACCGACCCGCGAACCTGCCGGGCGCCAGAACACCAAGAACAACGGCGTCTTGGGCCGGGGCGAGGAGAAAATATGAACTAATGTACGGGGTTTTTGCTTACATCCAAATGGAGCCACGATCACAGTTGATTCGGGTGATTGGACACCGGAATCAACGAACGAGGTCGTCTACCCCCCCGGCGAGTTGTTTTGCGGAGAATTTTATTCTTTGCTGTCGCGGATGGTTGACATTACTGGTAATTCTTGCTTAAATAGTAGAATCGGCCCATCCATAGATTGACGGATTGGGCGATTTTTGACGGTTAAAGATATTTGGTTTACTCAGCTCAAGTTGGGGCACGTTGATTTTTCGAACGCACCGCTTTGACCGCGCCAACTAAGAATCGAGGCCATTAGTCGGAAAGGATTCGGGTGGTCTAAGCAGGAACGAGTGAACGTTTTTTGGTTGGCCGACATACCGCAGCAAGATTTACCGACTTTGATAGCGGGCCACGTTATGTTGACGAAGCACGCCTTTAGCCACTCCTTTCACGATTCCATCGGTACCAGACAGCACGGCGCTGTTTCGGGTGCTGTGTTCTCTTC
>DATLAN010000658.1:0-18738 GCA_035527455.1 Thermoguttaceae bacterium | reverse complement strand
CCCTCCTTGCCGACGAAGAGCACGCCGGCCCCGCCGACGGGAATACCCCACTCGGCCGGCAGCGACGGGCGGTTGCTGCCGTCGTACCAGGTGAACTTCACCGGCGGCATGACGCCCCGGGCGGGGAATTCGTAGCGGACGATCAGCTTCTCGGCGCAGCCCTCCGGATCGACCGGCGGCCCCTCGGCCTCGACCGTGGCCGGATGACGCAGATCCAACGCCCAGAACGGCAGGTCCATGTAATGGCACGCCATGTCGCCGAGCGTCCCGTTGCCGAAGTCCCACCAGCGGCGCCAATTGCCCGGGACGTAGCACGAATGGTACGGCCGCTCGGGTGCCGGGCCGAGCCAGAGGTCCCAGTGCAGGTGCTTGGGCACGGGCGGGGTGTCGTCGGGCCGGCGCCCGCCGCCCCAGTCCTTGCCACACCAGACGTGTACCTCGTGGACCGGCCCGACCGCCCCGGCACGGATCATCTCGACGACGCGGCGGTAGTTGTCGCCGGCGTGGATCTGCGTGCCCATCTGCGTGGCCAACTTCTTTTCCTTGGCCAATTCGGCCGCCACGCGGGACTCGTAGACGTTGTGGCTCAAGGGCTTCTCGGCGTAACAGTGTTTGCCCATCCTCATGGCCATCACCCCGGCGGGCATATGGGTATGGTCGGGCGTGCCGACGACGACCGCGTCGATCTGCTTCTCCATCTCGGTGAGCATCTTGCGGAAGTCGACGAACTTCTTCGCCTTGCTGTAGTTCGCGGCCGCGCCGTCCAGCCGATTCTCGTCGACGTCGCAGATCGCCACGATATTTTCGCTGCTCACGCCGGCCACGTCGGCGGCCGCCCGTCCGGCCACTCCCACGGCCGCGATATTCAGCTTCTCATTGGGCGATCTCGACTGGGCCAGCGCCGGCACGGCAAACGCCGCGGCAGTGCCGGCCGCCAAGGAACTGCGGAGAAACTCTCGACGGCGGATGCGATCGGCTTGTGACATGAGCGGTTATCCTTCTGGTTGGTGTTGGGTGGTTCGTGTTGGGAAAACTAGGTTCTTATCCAATTGGGTGGCACGCCCTGAGGAACGAAGGGCGTGGTTTGGCAGGTTCTCCACGCCCTTCGTTCCTCAGGGCGTGCCACCCTCGCTGAATAATGTACAGGTTATTTCCACGCGAAACGGGCCGCGGCCGATGCCCTGGAAACCCGAGGACAATGGCTTATAATAGCCTGTAGCGTTTCCCATGACAAATCTCCGCTGTAATCGCGCGCCCCGCCGGTTCGGGGGGCTCGGCAGTGCCGTCGAGAAGGCTACTTTCTGGAGAAAGCCCGTGTCGGACAAGGTTTCCACGATCGAGGCGGCCGTCGAGGCGATCGCCGCCGGGAAGATCGTCATCGTGATGGACGCGGAGGATCGTGAAAACGAGGGCGATTTCATCTGCGCCGCCGAGAAAGTCACGCCCGAGATCGTCAACTTCATGATCACCCGCGGCCGCGGACTGCTCTGCATGCCCGTCCTTCCGGACGTCTGCGAGCGGCTCGATCTACCGCCGATGGTCGATCAGAATACGGCCCCCCTGGGGACCGGATTCACCATTCCGGTCGACCACTGCAGTTGCCGCACGGGCATCACCGCTCAGGAGCGGGCCGCCACGATTCGGGCCATCATCGACCCGAAGAGCACGGCGTCCGATTTCGTGCGTCCCGGGCACCTCTACCCTCTGATCGCCAAGGAAGGCGGCGTGCTGCGCCGGGCCGGCCACACGGAGTGTGCCGTCGACCTGGCCCGATTGGCCGGACTGCAACCGGCGGGCGTGCTGATCGAAATCCTCCGCGACGACGGCGACCGGGCCACGCGCGACGAGTTGTACGAGATCGCCGACCGATACGGCCTGGAGATCATCACGATCGAACAGTTGATCCGCCACCGCCGCCGCAGCGAGAAGCTCGTCTACCGATTGGCTGAGGCCGAATTGCCGATGCGCGTGGGTATGGGGCGAATCATCTGCTACGGCGTGAAACACGAAGAGCAGCAACCGATGGCGATCATCGTGGGCGAACCGGACCAGGTGCCCGAACCGCTTGTCCGGCTCCACTCTTCCTGTTTCACCGGCGATCTGCTCGATTCGCTGCGATGCGACTGCGGCGACCAGCTCCAATTGGCCATGGAGATGATCGGCCGGGAAGGGGCCGGCGTGCTGGTCTATCTGCCCCAGGAAGGACGCGGCATCGGGCTGGTCGAGAAGATCAAGGCCTACAGTCTGCAGGACCAGGGCATGGACACGGTCGAGGCCAACCTGGCGCTGGGACACCAGGTCGACAGCCGCGACTACGGCGTGGGAATTCAGGTGCTCAAGGACCTGGGGCTCTCCAAGGTCCGCCTGTTGACGAACAACTCGAAGAAGACCGACGCGTTCATCTACGGCGGCTATGAGCTGGACGTGGTCGACCAGGTTCCCATCATCGGACCCATCCACGAGCACAACGAGCGCTACATGACCGCCAAGCGCGACAAGATGGGCCATAAGCTCCCCTAGCCGCTCGCGGCTTCGCAGCGCCGGGCCGCATCTTCCTTTTTCGTAACGGGTGCGAAGCCGCAAGCGGCTGGGATGCGCTGAAATTCTCCCGCTTTCTTCCAACACGTTGCGTTTCTGCATCCTATATTTGTTGCGATTGTCGTTCATTCCGCGGCCGTCAGCCGAGGGCGCAGACGGCACAAACGTCACAATCGCGACAGACCGATGCCGATGCCGATGCAACCAGGTCGAACTCCAAGACGGGCCGCCGCGCGGCTGCTCTGCGTGCTGCTGCCGGCCCTTTGGCTCGGCGCCGAACGCCTTGCGTCGGCCCGCTCCGTTTCCTTCGACGATCGAGCGAACGGGGGCCGCCTTCCCGCGACGGCCGCCGAAACGGCCACTGTCCCCGTCGGAGGGGAAACGTCGATTCCGTTCCTCGACGGGCCGTCTTGCCCGCTGGAGGAGCGACTCTTCGCCGACGCGGCCGACGGGCGGCTGGACGAACACTCGCTGCTGCAAGCCGCCTTGGTGGCCAGCGGCGTTTCACGCGAAACCACGATACACGAGTATGAGAATCAGGTCGCCGCGTTGGTCGTGCGGCTGCGGAAGTCGGGCAAACTCACCGAAACGCCGTACCAGCGGGCCCAAGCCGTCTTCGAGTTCATGCACCAGCACGCCCTGCGCGGCGGTTACTCCATCCACTGCACCGACCTGCGGACCACGCTCGACGAAGGCCGGTTCAACTGCGTGAGCGGCTCGGTGTTGTTCAATCATCTGGCCGGCGAAGTCGGGCTGGTCGCCCGCGGGCTGGAAATCCCCGGCCACGCCATGAGCCGGCTCACGCTGCCGGAGAAATCGCTCGACGTGGAAACCACCTGCCCCCGTTGGTTCCGCTTGATCGACGACCCCGAGCAACGGGCGGAACTGGTCAAGAGAACGATCGGCCGGGATCCTTCCCGCCACCACGCCGAAGCGCGCGAAATCTCCCCCGTGGAGATGGTGGCGATGATCTATTACAACCGGGGCGTGGATCTTCTGGCCGAAAAGCGATTCGAGGAGGCGGCGGTGGCCAACGCCAAGGCCCTGCGGCTCGACCCGGCCAGCACGACCGCGCGGGGCAACCTGCTGGCGACGATCAACAACTGGGCCATCGATCTGGGACACGAGCAGCAATTCGCCGAGGCCGCCGACTTGCTGCGAAAGGGGCTGGCCTTCGATCCGCATTACGAAACGCTCGCCTTGAACTACATTCACGTCCACCACCAGTGGGTCGGGCACCTCTGCGGGGCCGGAGCATTCGAAGAGGCATTGGCGGTGCTCGCCCGGGCCGCCGCGGAATTGCCCGGGCGAGACTACTTCCGCCGCGCTCCGGCAGAGGTCTACCGGCGTTGGGCCCGTTGGCACTTCGCCCAAGGGGACGCGGAGGGCGGGTTTGCCGTCTTGGACCGGGCCCGCCGCACCGACGGGACTTGCCGCGAACTGCTCGAGGCGGAGGAGGCGGCCGTCAACGACCATGCCCTGGAATTGCTTGAGCGGGGACAGTTCGAGGAGGCACTGGCGTGGTTCGATCGCGGGCTTGCCCGGCAGGACGACGCGGAACTGCTGCGGGACAATCGCCGCGTGGCCGTGATGCGTTGGGCCGAAGAGGCGTTTCGGCGCGGCAACTACGCCGAGGCCATCCGCCGGACGACTTACGGTGCCGGGCCCGAGGGGTTGCACGCTTCGCTGCGCAACAACGTCCGCTGGGGATATCACCAGTGGATCACGGAGCTTCGGGCCGCCGGTCACTACATTGAGGCCGAACGCGTGGCCCAACAGGCCTCGGCCGATCCGTATTTGCAGAAGAATTGAACGGGAGACCCCCAATTCCGAAACCATCCGGTTTGACAATCGTCATCTCCTGACCTAGGCTTTATCTTGACGGCACATCTTGCCGGCCACGCCGGGGAGCATGCACTTTTCTCTTATCTCTTCGTGAGGCAATCCACCGACGGTGCTTTGACCGGGCGTCGATACGGGACGTTCGCCTCGCCGGCCGACGTGGCACACAAGACCAAGACTTCGACGGTTCAACTCGCACTTCGCGCGTGGGATGTTAGGGGATCCAGTGTCGGGAAGGAGGATTCTGTCGATGGGAGTTCCGATGAATTCAGTGGCCCACCGGTCGCGGCTCGATCTGCTGCCGGAATCAGGCGACGCGCCGGACGTCGACGTCCGCACGCAGGTTTGGGGATTGCTGACCACCTTGTATCCCCAAAACGAGTTGATCGAGCGGCGGCGCGAGAACCGCTATCCGTTCCCTTACCTGGTCCATCTCATGCCCGTCGGCAAGGACGGCGTGAGTCCGGAAGGCGAGGCGTTGGTGGTAGTAGGAAAACACCTCTCGCAGCGCGGCCTGGGTTTCTACCATCCCCAACCGCTTCCCCATCGTCGCATGATCGCCTCGCTGGAAGACAGCAGCGGACGGTGGCTGGCGTTCCTGATCGATCTGAACTGGTGCCGCTTCACCAAAGAAGGCTGGTACGAGAGCGGCGGACGCTTCCTGCAGTCGGTGCTCTCGCCGGTCGACGCGTCGGAGTGACCTGCGAATCCGTGGGAACCGGACGCGAGTTGAGCAGGTTATGCTTAAGCATACCCGCCACCGCTCGAAGAACAGGAAAATGCGGTGTTCTCGCCCGCCCTGGTACGGTGTCCGCATCGGATGCTCGAGTGGATGGAGACTCCAGTCGCGTGAAACCCGGCCCATATTACCCCCAAACGGGCGGGAGCGGATCCGACTGACTCTGACAACTGTCTTGACAAAACGGATTCTTGGAGTATGATAATCTGAGACCATGTTCGACCTGGGAGGTGACCGCTTAGGTCGCGCTGTGGCTGCCATCTCTGTGCCGCCAACACGCGAGTATCTCCTTCCGGGCCACGGAAACCGTGGAGGGAGTGCATCATGAAGCTTCCCCGCTCCGGTCCGTTCTGACGGGTGCTCGGCACTGTTGCCGAGTACCCTCCATCAACGCCGCTGGTTGTCAGAGCATGCGCGTGCAACCGGTTGGCGATTTCGAATCCGGCGCGGCCGGTGGCTGGAAATCGAGCACGGCTGATCACCAGGCTGGAAGACCAGTTTTCCCCTGACCGATTTTCCTCTGACTATTGGGAGTAGAACTTCGACATCCTATCTACGGTTGATTGATGGGCGCGTTTGCCCTTTCCGGACGGGTTGCCATAATGTGGGTTGTGCCCTCTTGATGTGACACATCCCTGAGAGAACGTGTCAAAGCACGTGGCCTCGTCCCGATCGGCTAACGCGCCTTTTTTCTTTGTCGCTTCCTTCCCGAGCCGATCCCATTACGATGGAGCAAGCATGAGTGAACTGGCAAGAATCGCGATGGTTGTATCGCTGATGACCTGCGCCGGCCGGACGTTGGCACAGGACTGGAAGGCACAGGGCGATCCGCAGGTTACCGCAACGCTGGACATGAATCGGTTGTCCGGCACCGGATGCAGGATTCTGACCGGATTCTCCGGAGAAACCGATGGCAGTAAGTGGGGTGTCCTGGGAACCCACGAAGTGATCACGCCGGCTTTCTCCAGGGCCGTGTTTTACGCCCACGCGACCAAGGCTCGGGCGTGGCCCAACATGAGAAACCAGGGCTATCCTTACATCATTACCGACGACCCGAAAAGCATGGCCGATCTGCGCGACGGCGTCGTCTTCTTCATTCTCGAGCTGAAAGAGGGCGGATATCTCGCCGTGACCGCCATGCCCGGGCCCAAGACCGAATCCTGGCTTCACTCGGACGCGAAAGGCCGTCTGCTGTTGAGCTTCGGCACTTTCGGAACCGACGGAGTGAAGAACTGTGACGTGCCGCTTTTCGCCTGGGCAAAGTCCGACGACGTTTACGAGGCCTGCAACCGGGCCATCCTCTCCGCGATTACCAGCAAACCGATTCTCGGCTGGACGCATCTGCGCCATGAGAAGGAGTATCCCGAGTGCTTCAAGTATCTGGGGTGGTGCAGTTGGGAGCATTTCAAGGGAAAGATCGACGAGCAGAACATGCTCCAATCCATCGATGAGATAGAAGCCTCCAAGGTGCCCATCCGCTACACCATCATCGATATGGGACATACGTCCAGCAACGCCGGAGCCCTGACCACGTTCCAGCCCGACTCCGAGAAGTTTCCCAACGGCTGGGCACCGCTTCTGGAGCGCCGCACCAAGGAGAAGATCCGGTGGATGTGCCTGTGGCATTTCTTCCAGGGCGGCCAGGCCGGGATCAGCATCGAGAACGATTTCGGCCCGGAACTCAACAAGCACTTCATCGAACTGGAAGGCAATAACAACCTCACTCCCGGAAACGACCCGCAGTCGGCGCTGGCCTTCTACAGGGCATTCACCGGATCGGTGAAAACCTATGGTTTCGATGCCGTCAAGGTGGATTTCCAATCGGCCCAGTTGAGCCGACTGGCCGGCCGGGTGGACAACGCGGCGGAAATGTGCTGCCACAACGCACAGGCCTTCGACCGAGCGCTGAACGAACAGGGTCTCGGTCTGATCAACTGCAACTGGCATAACCCGGTCAACTTCTTCAACTGCAAGTACAGTAACGTCGGACGTTGCAGCATGGACTACGTCAAGAACGACCTCTTCTCCGCAAGACGGCACCTGTTTCAGTCCTATGCCAACACCCTGTGGATAGGCCAATTGGTCTGGTGCGACCACGACATGTTCCATTCCAGCGATGCCATGGCCGGCCGCACCATGGCCGTCTCCAAAGCCGTGTCGGGCGGACCGGTTTACCTGTCCGATGCGCCAACGGACTTCGACCATGAAGCGGTGAGGCCGCTCTGCTACGCCGACGGCAAATTGCTCCGACCCCTGGCTCCGGCGGCGCCGTTGCCCGACTCCATCTTCGTCGATTCCTACCGCGACCCCGTGCCCTACCGGGTGATTGCGCCATTGCCCGACGGGTCGGCGGCCGTTGTCGTCTACAACCTCAAACACGCCACGGAACCCGTCACTTTCACCGCCGGAGTTTCGGCCGCCGATTACACGCACGCCAACGCCATGATCCAACCCTATCCCGGCAAACGGTCCATGCCGGCAGAGGGCCTTGTCTTGTACGACTGGTATGCCGGGAAAGGCCAGCGGCTCGCCGAGGAATATACCTTCGAACTGAGTGGACTGGAGGATCGCCTGATACAACTCAGCCCGATCGTCGAAGGTTGGGCCGTTCTCGGCCGAACCGACAAGTATCTCTCGGCGGCGGCGGTGGAGATCCTCGAGATCGACGAGAAGGCGGTGACGATCCGGATGATCGAAACGGGTCCCTTCACGGTCTGGAGCAACCAAGGCAGCCCCCAAGCCGACGGCCTTCGATTCGTGGACTCCGGCGGCGGCCTCTACCGCGCCGATATGTCCGTCGGCGAAGAGCAAAAGATCGTTTGGATCACCCGGTAGCAACTGTCGCAGCGGAACTCGCAAGAGTCCCGACTTCCGTCGTTGGTGTCAAGGGCGTGCCACCCTCGCTGAAAAATGTCGGGTTATTTCTGCGCGGAACCTTAGTCGGCCGGTTTCTCCAACTCCTCCCAGCGATGGTACGCTTCCGCCAGTTGATCTTCGACTCGGCGGAGCGTGGCCGTCTGGCGGGCGATTTCATTCCCGGGGCGCTTGTAGAACTCGGGAGCCGACATCAACTCGTGCAGACCTGCAATGTCGGCCTCCAGCCGTTCGATCGTGGCGGGCAGCGCCGCCAGTTCCTGCTTCTCTTTGTACGTTAAGCGACGGTCGCGCGTCTTTGGAGCGGATTCGGCGGAAGACGACGCGGGTTTCTCTCGCACACGGGAAGTGCCCCCCTTCGCCGCTTCGAGCGTGTCGAGCGCGTCGAGCGTGGCTTCCTGTCGCTGCCGCAGCCAGTCGTCGTATCCGCCCACGTACTCCTTCACCGAGTCGCCCTCGAAGACGATCGTGCTGGTGACCACGTTGTCGAGAAACGCCCGATCGTGGCTGACCAGCAGCACGGTTCCCTCGTATTCGACCAACAGCTCCTCCAGCAGTTCCAGTGTCTCGGTGTCCAGATCGTTGGTGGGCTCGTCGAGCACGACCACGTTGGCCGGCTTGGCAAACAGGCGGGCCAGCAACACCCGGTTGCGTTCGCCCCCGGAAAGGAAACGGATCGGTGTGCGGGCCCGCTCGGGCGTAAACAGGAACTCTTGCAGATAGCCGATGATGTGCTTCGTCTTTCCTCCCACGCGGACCGAATCGTATCCGTCGGCGACGTTCTCCTGCACGGTCCGGTCTTCCGCCAACTGCGCGCGGAGCTGGTCGAAGTAAGCGATCTGCAGATTCGTTCCCAGCCGGACGCTGCCTTGCGTGGGCGAAAGCTGCCCCAGCAGCACGCGGAGCAACGTGGTCTTTCCGGCGCCGTTGGGCCCGATGATCCCGATCTTGTCTCGCCGCATGATGGTGGTCGAAAAATCGCGGATGATCGTGTTGTCGCCGTACGCGAACGACACGCCGCGGGCGTCGGCCACCAGGTTGCCGCTGCGCAACTCCTGGCGCAACTCCATCCGCACCTTGCCCGAAGCGGTCCTCCGCTGCCGGCGCTGGTTGCGCATCTGCTGCAATGCCCGCACGCGCCCTTCGTTGCGAGTGCGCCGCGCCATGATTCCTTGCCGAATCCAGGCCTCTTCCTGGGCGAGCCGTTTGTCGAACAGCGCGTTCTGTTTTTCCTCGGCGGCCAAGGCGGTTTCCTTGCGTTCGAGGAACGTTTCGTAATCGCAACACCAATCGAACAGCCGGCCACGGTCCAATTCCAGGATGCGGCCGGCCAGCTTGCGCAAAAACATGCGGTCGTGCGTGACGAACATCAGCGTGGTCGCCCAGCGGTCCAGGAACCGCTCCAGCCAGTCGATCGCGTCGATGTCCAAATGGTTGGTCGGTTCGTCGAGCAAGAGCAGGTCGGGATCGCCGACCAGTGCGCGGGCCAGCAGCACGCGGCGCTTCATGCCGGCCGAGAGGACCTCGAACGCCGCCGCGCCGTCCAGCTCCATTTGCGACAAGACGCGCCGGACCTGCTGCTCCTCGCGCCACGCCGATTCCGGGCCGGTCTCGCGGGGCGGCAAACCGGCGGCCACCACCTCGCGCACGGCGCCGCACACGCCTTGCGGCACGTCCTGCGTGAGCAGCGACACTGTGGCGCCGCCGGCCAGCACCACCTCGCCGCCGTCCGGCTCGACCTGGCCGCAGAGGATGCGCATCAGGGTCGACTTGCCGGCCCCGTTGCGTCCCAGCAGCCCGATCCGCTCGCCGCGCCGGATCCGGCAGCTCACCGCGTCGAGCAAAGGCGGACCGCGAAATCCGATACTCAGCTCGCGTAGGGTGACAAGCGACATCGTTGAATTCCCGGCCGGCCGTTGGACAAGTCGGCCGAAGGCCGTAAGATGTTCTCGACGGGGGTCACCCCTAGGTTATCACTTCGGGGCGGAAAGGATAAGGCCCTAAGCCGCAAGACTGGAGAAAGACGTGGCAAACGCCAAGGCCAGCGTGAAATGTTTCCTGGTTGCACACGGCTGACATACCGGCCTGGTCTTCCGGCGGGAGGACGTCGAAGGCCTTCTGCGCGCCGCGATCCGGCGCCGGCCGGAACGATTCGTGGAGGCCGGGAGTCGTTATTCGTTTCCCAAGATGTGCAACGTTTGGACCGATCCGTGTTCCATCTGTGGCCGAGAAATTCCCCTGAACGAATACTGGCTGCAGCTCCACTATATCGCTTTCCGAGATCGCGATATTCTGAAGCATAACCTGCTCAAGTGGTGGACTTCGTGGAGTTCATCTCCAAGTAACCACCGCCCGGTTGACCCGCCTCTTGGGCAAAATGCAGGGACGGCCTTGCGACTGCAACGGCGAGATGGCACCACACAAGGTGGGCAACGTACCCCCAGCATGTCAAAACCGCGGTTTCCCTTCCTGTAAAACTACCACTTGGGATGGTTGACGAACGGCTGGCATTGTGTAAACTGACGTGTGTTGGTCGGTCGTTTGCTCGATGTTTTCCTGGAAACGAGGCCCCGGGCTTGACGATGATACTACATATGGTATCATTCCTGGTAGGAGACGCTCTGAGCCATGGATGACCCTTTGCCCAAATTCATCCTTCTCATTCCGTTGAAATACAACGATGGAAGATCATCGTGAACAACAAACCCGCGAAGATTCTCGAATCCGCGAAGGACGCCGCAGCCACGGTTGAGAGTTGGGCCGACTTGTCGAACACCCTGTTCGATCCGGTCGACGGATTGCTCGCCAGGGCATTTCCTACTCGGGAAGAGCGCGAAGCCTTCCTGAAGACCAAAGAGTATGCCGCGATTCGCGGACTTCTGGAAACAGCCATCGACCAGACCGGGCTGGTCGAGGGGGCAACGCCCAAGAAGAGCGGCAGATTCGTGGTGCGCCTTCCGAAGTCCCTGCACGCCGCACTCGAGCGCGAGGCGGCCAAGGAAGGCGTCAGCCTCAATCAACTCGTGGTTGCAAAACTCGCCGTCCAGTTGTCTCAAGTCGCGGCGGGGTCTCATGTGAAGTAGGTTATGCTTCAGCATATCGCATCCCGGAGCCGCGATATGCTGAAGCATAACCTACTCAGCTACCTATCCACCCGCGGATGTTCCAGCATCTTGCGGCGGCCTTCTTCGACGGTTTCGAGCATCGTGACGTAGTCGGGGTCGGTGGCGTCTTGGAAAAGCGGCGGTCCGCTGCCGCCTTTTTCGGTGCCCAGCCCGCGGCCCAGCGGCTTCGAGAGGTGGGCCGTCAGCGCGGGGCTGTGCTCGGGACGGGTGAAGTTGATCCACGCCAGGCGGCCGTCCCAGATGTTGGCGTGGTCGTTCGGGTGCGGCACGCCGCCGTGACAGGATGCACAACGCCCGTTGTAAACGCCCAGATACCGCCCGGCGAACCACTCCGACTCCCGGCCCGTCTCCACGTCCGTACACAGATCCCGATAGCCGGGCGAGAGCGGGCGGCTGTGGTCGTAGGTGCCGTAGTACGGCACGTTGGCGTCGATCCACGTGTAGATCCGCTGCCGATCTTCCGGCGGAATCGCCTGCTCGCAGTGGTCCGTATCGACGTACTCCAACAGCCGGCTGGCGTGCGAGCCGGTCCACAGCGGGCGGTTCACGGCGGTCGGCGTCCGCAGCAGCCAATAGAAATGGACCAGCGGCTTTCCCTTGGCGGCCTCGGACGGCAGCATCTCGCCGGTGGCCATGTCGTGCTGGCGGTAGGAGCGGCTGCGGCCCAGCAGATTGTCGTAGGCCATGTTGAACAGCCGCGTCTTGTCGCCGGAGAGGTCGTACCCGCCGTCGGGATCGGGCCCGGCGTGACAACGCACGCAATACTTGTCCAGCACCGGCTGCACGACGTTGCAGAAATCGATGATCCCGTCGGGTGCCCACGCGGGAAACTCGGGCACGGCGGCTGGCCGGGCGAAGGCGGCGGGGACCTTGCCCTGGTGGTCCGGCGGCGCCCAGTTCCGCCGCTCGTGACAACCGATGCACGACTGCGTCTCGCCCGGCATGAGTTGCACGGCCGAGGTCTGCCGCTGCAGTTCTCTCCCCTCGGCGTCGAGCACCTGGAAGTAGATTTCCCGCAGAGCCGGCACCCGGAAGTGGGCCGACCCGTCCGGCTCGACGGGCACGCGGCCCCAGCAGCGCTTGGCGTAATAGGTGCCGTAGCTCATCACCGGCGACTGATCGAACGCCCGATGGGTCAGATCGCTCGTCTTGCGGACCTGTTCCATGACCTGGATGTACTTGACCCGGCCGCGCTCGATTCCCGTCAGCCCCTGGTACACGTCGGCGACAAGGACCTTGCCCCATTGAAGATGATCCTCGCGCGGGTCGCCGTCGTGTTCCAGCGCCGCCACGCCCGGCGGCGCTTGGGACGGCCGCAACGGCAGCGGTCCGAAGCAATCCATCTCCGGGTCGTCGACGATCTTGACCTGGTTGTCGCAGAGGTCCAACAGATACACGCCGAATCGGCCCGGCCGCTGCCGTCCGCCGCCGTAAGCGACCAGGAACTGGTAGTCGCTGGTGGGAAACGGGTCGCGATACGAGTTGCGGAAGGGCTGGTCGTAGATTTGGGGGAATTCCTGCGTGATCCACGCGAAGCCTTCCCCTCGGGGTGCTTCCAGGCCGGTGCTGTTGTCGATCAGCCCGATGGCCCCGTGCGGGTGTCCGTGGTGCGGCGCGAAGGTGGCCACGACCAGGTTGCCGTGTCCGGGGACCGGCCGGGCCTGCCAGAAGGTGCCCAGGTCGCGGATCGTGTTGCCGAAGAAGAGTTGGAACCGCCGCCCGTCGGGGTTCTGCGTCCAGAGGCTCTGCCGGTAGGTCAGGTCGCGATCGACGTATTCCCAACGGGTGAACAGCACGCGGCCGTCGGGCAGTAGCTGGGGCGAGAAGTCGGAGAGCGTGTTCTGGCTGACGCACCGCACCTCGCTGCCGTCGCGCCGCATCACGTACAAGTTCGAGCAAGGCCCCGGCTGACAGAGCGTGTATCCGCCGCGCCGCGTGGAGACGAACAGCAAATCGCCGTCGGGCAGTTCGATCGGGCCGACTTCGTAATACTGCGGGTCTCGGCTGATCTTCTTCAACCCCTGCCCGTCGACGCCGATCTCGTAGATCTGCCAGCACGGCTCGTCTTCCCGCTTGAACGAGAAGAAGAGCGTCCGGGCGTCGCGCGAGAGGTTCATGTCGTAGATCGAACCGGCCGGATCGCTGAAGATCGTCTCGGGCGGTATCTCCGGCCGGGCCGGATCGTAGACGCGGATGCTGCAGCCGAATCGCTCCGGAACGCTCTGCCAGATGTGGCAGTTGATGGCGTTGGGCCGCTGGAGCGGATAGCGGGTGTAGTAGGCGATCGGTGCGAGGTGTTTCAGTTGCCCGGTCAGGAAGCCGTGAAACTCCTCGGCGAATTCCGCCAACACGCGATCGTCGTCGATCCGGCCCGATTCGATTTCCGCCCGGAGCCGATCGCCGCGGCTTTTCAGTTCGGCCAGTTGGGCGAAATACGTTTGGGCCTCGGGCGAGAAACCGTGCGTCCGCCGGATCCGCTCGATCAGCGGCGAGGGATCCGGTTCGGCGCGGAGGTCCCGAATCACCGCAAGCTGCCGCTTCAGTGTTCGCGCCCGGACGAGTTCCGGATCGTCGCGGACGTCCCATTCGATGATCCCGCTGCCGAAGCCCGGGCGGGATTTCACCTCGATCCGCAGGGCCGGCGTCTCGATCGGCTGGAAGGTCACGCGGTTGAACACGCCCTTCTCGACGCCGAAGGGGCTGGTGTTTTCCACCGGCACCCAGCGGTCGTCGCGGCGATAGAACAGCCGCCACGACTCGGGCACGGGGCAGCCGCCGCCGGGTGTGTCGTCGAGCCAATAGATCTCCGTGCCGGTGAGCTTCCGCGGCCGGTCGAAGTGGTATTCGACCCACTCGGTCGTCCCCTGGTGCGGCCAGAAGGAATGCCGCGGCCGATCGATCGGGCTCTGCGGTTCGGCTCCGTCATCGATCGCCGCCACGGTGTCGCCTTGGAAGCAATGCGAGACTTTGACTTCGTCGGCGAAGGCGTGTTCCGCAAGCCAAAGCGTGGTCAGTGCCGCAGCAAGAAGTGTATTCCATCTCACGGGGTCGCTCCGCGGCAGGGCTGTCGACTTCTTGTCAGAACCATTGCCACACGTTGGACTCACAGGTCGTCGGGCCGCAATCGGTTCGTACGACGTGATCGTCGGCTAGGTTGCGAGTTGCATCGTGTATCCGTCCCGTTGAGACCAGAGAACGGCTGTTATGCCGTAATGAGAGAACGCGTGCAACACATCGGAACTCGGTTCTCTCTCCGCATCATTGAGGATGACGTACGCTTTGGACTTTGCAGGGCGCACGTCTTTGGTATCTGTCCAGGAGAAGATCATTGAGGTGGCGCTGTCGCGAGAAGGATTGTTGATCGCCCGAAGAATGCGTTCAGGCTCGGTTCTCGAAGGGGGAATCAGGAAGTCGTACTTGTGAGTGAATCCGCTGCTGCCCGTGAATTCGACGTTCGGCGAGAACCTGACTTCGCTCTCGCGAAGGTAGTGTGCGACGTCTTCGACGAACAAATAAGCGACCCTCTGCCGGGCCGTCATGAACATGTCGTTCACGCTCAACATGGCTTGAAGCAGGGCATGTTTCTTCTTCGGGAAGTCCCGCTCCATCGCCTCGACGACGAGTTCCCCATGGTCTTCGCTCACACCATATCCGGCGAGAACCGTTTGGAGCATCTCTTTGCGATGCGGAGTGTCAAGCGCACAACCACAGCTTTCGAGGTCGCCAATGATGTAGCCGTCATCGGAAAGTCGTACACGATCTCCCCGGCATTCGACGTATATTTGTAGGCGGTCGTTGTGGCGATCCAAGAACGGCGTCGTGATCTCGCACACGCCTTGAATATCCGCAACACTGATCTTGTCCCGCAGCCAGCCCAGATACGACTCGACCAGCTTCTTGCAGTCCGTGACCATCATGTTACTCCGCTTTGGATTTCTGGAATCTCTTGGACCCCGCAATAGCGCAGGAAATCCCCCAAAGTGCCGACCAAGTCGTCAGTGTTCGAGAACTTCGGCGGAACAGATTGTGCCCATTTGTCGGCGAATCCCTCGCGATACACGTGCAGATGCGGTGTTGGGATTTCAGAGCCGTCCGGGTTTTCGTGCGGAGGGCCGTTCAGGTCGAGACGCAACAAGATCTCAACCACTGCGTATCGTTCCTGGTACGTACATTTCTTGAGCTTGATCCTGCCTTTGCGGTTTACATCGAGGAGAAAGGATTCTCTTCCGTCCTCCGACCTCAGTTCGAGCAGCAACGCTTCTCCGGCCAGGGGAAATTCGATCGGCGAGCGGTCCGCACATTGCTTGGGCAAGCCCATGAGTTCGTCGGCGCGTTCTTGCGTCAACACTTGCATCTCCCGAATCAATTATAAATACTGTACAGTAGTATAGAATCGCCTGCGGCGACTTTCTTGGGGACAATGGACACCCCGCCTGGGGCAACAAATGGACATTATGCCGCCTTTCTTCCATCGGTCAACAGCCGCGGGAACCCACAATAGGGGGTTGGCCTCTATCCCCAGAGGCGCTTTCCCCGAGTTTTCGTGATCCGCTTCGGGCACGCCGCCATGCACCGACAGACTGTAGCGCAACCGCAACGGCTTGGCCGGCTCGATAGTGATCGGGCCGCGGAGCGTCAGGCAGACGCCCATCCAGCCGTCGTCGCGAACGTGGAAGGTACCCGGATCGTACCGGTTCGGCCGCGACTTCGCAAGAGCACGCGGCCGTCAGGCCAAGACGTGGCACTTCGACGTGATGAACCGCGTCAGGTTGGCGATGGAATCGAGATTCTCGGGCACCAGTTCATCCCCGTCGACGGTGATGGCGAACTGGCTCTCGACGAACATGATCAGTTCCAGCACGCCCGTGGAATCGACGATCCCGCTTTCCATCAGCGAGTCGTCGTCGGAGATGGCCAGTTCCCGGCCGAAGAGGAAGTTTTCCTGGATGAACTGACGCAGAGATTCTTGGATGTCGGTCATGGGGGCGAGTCTCTCCGAAGGTGCGATCGAAACGGTTCTCGGGATGCGCGTCTTGGGGCGGCCGAGAGATAACTTACCGGGTCGAACGCAGGAAACAGCAGGTCCTGTACCATTTGCCGGCGACGTTCCCAAGTCGTTCCGGGAGGGCCAGTTGCGCAGCGTTGCAGGTCCCAGATGCGGCAAATTGTCGTCACCCGTCTCGTCGCAGGTTGTCTTTTTTCAACACCGCCGGGGCCATCCTCGCGATTGACCGGCACGAGGGATAGCGTAGGGTTACGATGACTGTCCGCATTTTCGGGCGGTGACCGCTGGCAGTCCGAAAAGATGTTCCCGGCTCGTTCAAGGCAACACTCCATGACTTCAAGAAGACCTTCCACAGCAGCGGGCAAGGCGAACCTGCTGGTCAAGGCCGTTCGTTTCGCCCGATCCCAAGGCATTCGGCTCACCCTGTACCGGGTGGTGCGAAGACTGATCGGCATCTGTCGGCTGCACAAGATGCTGAGGCTCTGCTGCGTCGATGTGTTCGCCGCCTCGGTTTCCGAATTGAAGTGCCACGGGCGGATCCCGCGGGCGTTCCAGGTGCGCCCGGCACGTGAAGAAGAGTTGCCGCAACTCGGTCCCTACTTCGAGAATCCCGAAAGGGTCCGCGACCGCGTGCAGCGAGGGGCCGTCTGCACGATTACCGTCGCCGGCGAGGAGATCTGCGCCGGTCTGTGGCTCTCCTTCGGACCCAACCAACACGCCGAGGACCGGGCCGACGTCGGCTGCGTGTTCCGGTTTCCCGAGGGCGTGGCCTGGAGTTTCGACGGGAAAGGCACTCGGTGGGGCGCTTGGGGGGCCTTGATGGCGCGGCTGCCCGAGTATCTAAAAAAGCAGGGGATCCGCGAGGTCTTCCTGATGATCGAGTGCGACAACCGGGAGTCGCTCGACGGTCATCGATCCTCGGGCTACCGCCGCGTGGGCCGCGTCTTCTCCCTGAGGATCCTTTGGCCGTGGTTGTGTCTTTGGAAACCCGAAGGCGGCTCCTGGCGACGGCTGCCGGGACAGATCGGCAACCTGCGGTTGTCCCGCGACGTGGACGAGAGTTTCGTGGCTACACCGCGCGGGGAAACGGAGGAATCACCGGTTCCTGTCGAAGCAACGTAGGCCGGAACAAGCGCAGCGCAGTTCCGGCAAGCGGCTTCACGTGGCCTATCCACACCAAATGCCGGAACTGCGCTGCGCTTGTTCCGGCCTACACATCTATCGCCCCAGGCTCCTTGCCCGGCGGACCAGATCGACGAATTCGGTGCGGAATCCGCCCGGGTCGTCGCCGATCGCGCCGGCGGCGAATTCTTCCACGGCCGCAAGGTTCAACGGGCCGGCGTGCCGCGAGCCGCGCAACACCATGCCGAAGGTGGCCACCGCCGTGGCGAAGCGGAAATCGGCCGACGCCTCGCCGAACCCCTTCTCGGCGTCCTTGACCGCGAACTCCAGCGGCGTGCTCGTCCGCTGGTCGGGCAACTTGTACCGCAGCTTCAACGTGGCCATCTCGCCGCTGGCCGCCGCCTCGGAGAGGTTGCGTTCGGGCAAGGCCGCCTGCTGATACTTCAGCCCCGCCGCGTCGCCGTCGGCCGGCCGGGTATCATCGGGCACGATCTCGTACAGCGCGGTGACCGTATGGCCCGCCCCGATCTCGCCGGCGTCCTTCTTGTCGTTGGCGAAATCCTCCGCCGCCATCACGCGGTTCTCGTAGCCGATCAGCCGATAGCTCCGCACCTCGGCCGGGTTGAACTCGATCTGGACCTTCACGTCCTTGGCGATGGTGACCAGGCTGCCGCTCATCTGTTCGACCAGCACCTTGCGGGCTTCACGGAAATTGTCGACGTAGGCGTAGAGCCCGTTGCCGTGGTCGGCCAGCTTCTCCAGCTTGGCGTCCTTGATGTTGCCCGTGCCGAAACCGAGCACCGTCAGGAAGACGCCGCTCTTGGCCTTTTCCTTGATGAGCTTGACCAGTTCGTCGTCGTCGGTGATGCCCACGTTCAGGTCGCCGTCGGTGGCCAGGATCACGCGATTGACGCCCCCGGGAACGAAATGCTCGGCGGCCTGCTCGTAGGCCAGCAGGATGCCCGCACTGCCGTAGGTGGAGCCGCCGGCGGAGAGCGCGTCGATGGCGTTCCGGATGCGGGTGTGGTCGTGTCCGCCGGTCGAGGGCAGCCGCACCTCGGTCCCGTCGGCGTAGGTGACGATGGAAACGCGGTCGTCTTCGGTGAGTTCATCGACCAGCATCGACATGGCCTGTTTCACCAGCGGCAGCTTGTCTTCGTCCTGCATCGAACCGGAGACGTCCAGCAGGAAGACGAGGTTGCTCGGCCCGCGCTGTTCGCGGGGGATCTCGCGGCCCTTCAGGCCGATCCGCAACAGCTTGTGCTCGCCGTTCCAGGGGCACTGGGCCACTTCCATATCGACCGAGAAGGGCACCTCCTCGGCCGGCTGGGGATAATCGTATTGGAAGTAGTTGACCATTTCCTCGATCCGCACGGCCTCAGGCGGCGGCAGCCGGCCTTCGCTCAAGAACCGTCGGACGTTGGCGTACGAGGCCGTATCCACGTCGATCGAAAAGGTCGAAACGGCCTTCTCGCCCACGGCCGGGATGAAGG
>DATLAN010000657.1:0-10213 GCA_035527455.1 Thermoguttaceae bacterium | reverse complement strand
CTTGCTTTCACTCGAAATCCTCCTTACTTCGGGCGTCGGGTTTGGTCATATACCCATTAGACCCCGAAAAACACGGAAGGTTTCGAGTTTTTTCGTTCTTGTTCCCAAAAAACTCGGGGACTACGCTTGGTTAAGGACTAGGCCAGACGTCGATAACTTCGGCCAAATGTGGGTCATCCGGGCCGTTTTCTGCACCAACTGTGCCGCATACTGTGCCGCCTTGGGTTGAAACATGCGTATTCCTCGGGGAATCCTGCAATTGTTCGACTCCCCTAGGGGGTACCTCACCCGGTAGTGCTTGTCTGCGATTGGAGCGGGATTGGCGATCCACTCGCATACCATATACAGGGGGGGGTGGGGGGTCAGCTCTGTCTGCCGGCTCGCCCGCAAGTTGTGAAACAATTTGGGCCTGGGCTTCACGCCAGCCCGTTTGATGATTCGCAGCCATTCGCCACGATCAGCCGCTTGCGTACGTCGGCCCGTTGGTTCTTGCGGTGGTCATGTCTACTGCGACGGTTGCAGCGGGATACGACTTCTTCGGTCGCGCCCGGTATCCCGGGGCTGCCCGGCGGGTGGAGGGTGTCGACCTCTACCAAGTCGACCGGCAGGGCGGACCGCACGCCGAAGGTTACCAACGGCGGGCCGTCGAGGCACGCGAGCGGCTCGCCGCGATGCAACTCCTCCTGCAAGAGAAACGAATTGGACGCTTTCTCCGATCGATCCGCTAATTCAGATCCCCCTCCCGCTTGACGATCCGGCATCCGAACACGCCGCCGGCCATCGCGCCGGGATGCGATTGGAAACGGACGGAAACCTTGTCCTTGTTCTCGGTGAGTTCTTCCGGAATCGGATACGCGACCTCGAAGAATTCGCCGGGGCGGTTCATGTTGAGCGTCTGCGTGCCGATCTTGCGGTCGTCGATCTGGACGTCGAACGTCCGGTTGCCCACGTCGCCGCCCCAGTACGTGACCATCAGGTCAACGGGCCGGTCCGGCGCGATCTTCATCTCGTAGGAGAACCAGCCGCCCGGGTAGGCGTGCCGCCAGTGCCGGCCGTTGAACATGCCGGCCGAGGATTTCTCGCCCTGATAGTTGTGATCCCGTTCCGACTGCGTTTCGGGCACGACCGCGTCGACCGTACGCGCTTGCAGTTCCTTCAACCGCCGTTGCTCGGCCTCGTGCTCGGCTTGCTTCTGCTGCCAGTCCTTCTCGGTCAGCAGGTCCCAATAGACCGTGAATCGCTGATGGTGTGCCTGGTAGAAGGGGATCAGCGACACGTCGTCGGGCCGGCCGACGCCCACCGTCTTGAACTGAAGCGATTTGCCGGCAACCCGCTTGACCCACTGGTCAACCGGCTTGCCGTCGGCGACCAGCACCGGCACGTCCGGCGTCGGCAGGTTCTCGTAGGCCTTCTGGTTTCCCGAGTAGGGCATCTGTTCCGTGAATCCTTCCCGCCCCAACTGGCCGGCCAGCACAATCGGCCCGTACATGATCGCCACTTTCTCGGGGCTGTTCGCCATGGGCTCGATTCGCAGGCTCATCGGCAGCGCAATGTCGACCACGTCGCCGTCGGTCCACGATCGGTCGATGGTCAGGTAGCCGCCGCCTTGGCTGTCGGCATCGACATTCTGACCGTTGACGGTGACCTCCAAAGCCGAAGTGGCCCAGTACGGGTGGCGGATCTTCAGCGCAAGCCGGACCGGCTTCTCGCAGCTCAAGGTCACACGCGTCGCCGGCTCTTCGGGAAACCGCGTCTCTTGACGAATCTTCAGCCCCTTGGCCTTCCACGTCAGCTCCGAGGCGATGAACAGGTTCACGTACAGGCTCGCGTCGTCGTGGAAGTAGATGCCCTCGCCGTACTTCACGTGGTTCTCCAGCCCGCTGCCGGTACAGCACCAGAAGCTGTCGTACGGCTTGCCGTAGGTGTGAAAATGGCCCGGCTCGAGCGAACAGAAGTAGATCATCATGCCCGTCTTCGGATCCTGGGAGGCCAGGATGTGGTTGTATAGAGCCCGCTCATAGTAGTCTGCATATTGCCCGTCCGCGGTCCAGGCAAACAGGTGTCGCGTGAGTTTCAGCATGTTGTAGGTATTGCAGGTCTCTGCGGTCCGCGGGGTGAGGTGCTTCCACAACTCGCCCTTGCGGCGGAAATGTTCGGCTTCGCTGTTGCCGCCGTTGACGTAGGATCGCTGCTGCGTGACCACTTCCCAGAAGAAGGCGGCGGCCGTGCGGAGGTCTTCGTTTCCGGTCAGTTCGTATTGCCGGGCGGCACCGATGATCTTCGGCACCTGGGTGTTGGCGTGCAGGCCCTCCAAGCGGTCTTCGCGCCGCGTGAGCGGATCGATCACCGCCCGATGGTTGAAGCGGCCCGCCAGATCGAGATACTTCTGCTCGCCTGTGACGGCATAGACGTCGGCCAGCGCCTCGTTCATTCCGCCGTGCTCGCACTGGAGCATGGTCTGGAACTTTTCATCCGACAGCTTCTCGGTAACGCCCGCCGCCCAATCGGCCAATTCCGCGACGATCGTCTTGGCCTTGTCGCTGTCGCAGTACCGATAGGCGTCGAGAAGTCCGGCATGCAGTTTATGGAGGGTATACCATGGGACCCAGCCGCCGTTGAGTCCGAAGCCGCTGGGCTTGATGTTCCCGGCCGCGACCTCGGCGAAGATCCGCCGCGCGTCGGGAATGCCCGCCACGTAGCCGTTGCCGTGTGCCTGCTGACAGAGCGCCAATTCATCGACGATGTAGTCGACCCGATCGAGAAAGCGCTCGTCGCCCGAGGCGGCGTACATCATCGCGCAGGCCGAGAGGTAATGTCCCAGGATATGGCCCGACACACCGCGACTCTCCCAACCGCCGTAGATCTTGCCCTTGGGCTCCAGGCCCGCATATTCTCGGAACCGCGACAGAAGCCGGTCGGGCTCGAGGTCCAGCAGATACTGTGCGTCGAGGTCCATGGCCTTCTTGAACGGCCCGTCCAACAGCCGCACGTCTTTCAGGCCGAAGGCATGGGCCCTGATCGGGACCTTTGGTGCCACCATGTTTTTCGTTTCGCCCTGGTCCGGTACGGATGCGCGGGCCAGCGGGCCGGTCACCAGTCCGGCCGTCAACAAGATCAACAGCTTTTTCATTTCTCGACCTCCTCAGGCCTGTCGGTTCGAAAACCATTTTCCCGACGATTCCGCCTGCCAGCCAACGGCTCCCCTCAAGGGGAGGGGAGTTTCGTAGCCGGTTCTTGCAGGGCGGCGCCGAGAGCGTTCGCGATGTCGGCACACCAATAGCGATTTTCCCACCATATCCCACCGCTACGCCGCCGGCAAGCTGAGCGATTCGCAATTCGGGTCGAACGTGGTATACAATGGGGCTTGCGTTGCCATCGCGACGAGAAGGCGATGGCAACGACAACGGGTGCCCCCAACCCGAACCGAAGGAGTCGAGCGCATGTTGATCCGCACAACCGTCTCGCCGTGGCTAACCGCGGCGGTCGTCTTCCTTAGCTCCCACGGGCACGCCATTGCCGAGCCGCCCGCCAAAGCGCCGGTCGAGGTGTTCATCCTTGCCGGGCAATCGAACATGGAAGGGCATGGGCAAGGCGATGGTGGAACTGCCGGGCAGCCCAACATTGTCCTCTGCATGACGGACGATCAGGGCTGGGGTGACGTGAGCTACAATGGTTTGAAGAAGATCCAGACACCCAACCTGGACGCCATGGCTGCGGCGGGCCTGCGTTTCAACCGCTTCTATGCGCAGCAGAGCTGCTCGCCCGCTCGGGCCAGCGTGATGACCGGCCGCCATCCCAACCGGATGGGTGTTTTCTGGCCCGGCATGCGGTTCCGCAAGCAGGAGATCACCATTGCCCAGGCCGTCAAGACGGCCGGCTACGCCACCGGGCATTTCGGAAAATGGCACTTGAACGGCGTGGCTGGGCCGGGAAAGGTGATACCGGACTCCGATCCTCTCTCGCCGCGCAACGTCGGCTTCGACGAGTCGTTTTCGGTTTCCAACTACTTCGAATTGGATTGGACCTTCGGCCGCAACGGTGTTGCGGAAAAAGTGATCGGCGACGGCTCGGAGGCCATCGTCGCCGAAGCATTGAAGTTCATCGGTCACGTCTCGGAGCGGAAGAAGCCGTTTCTTGCGGTCATCTGGTTCGGCAGTCCGCACGTCCCGCACCGCCCCTTGCCCGCCGACCTCGAAACGGCCGTTGGATCGGCTTATTACGGTGAACTCGTGGCCATGGACCGCAGCATGGGAACTCTGCGGAGTGGTTTGCGCGACCTTGGCATCGCCGAGAATACCCTGGTCTGGTTCTGCAGCGACAACGGTGGATGGTTCGACCCCGAGCGTCCGGACACCCATGGCACTAACGCGGGGCTGCGGGGACGCAAGGGCGACATGTGGGAGGGTGGTATCCGCGTGCCGTGCGTCATCGAGTGGCCCGCAAAGATCAAGCAACCCGTCACCACCGAAGTTCCTGCCGGCGTCATCGACATCTACCCAACGCTGGTCGACATCCTTCGAATCGATCTTCCCCATCAAGTGCAGCCGCTCGACGGCATCAGCCTCGTGCCGCTGTTGGACGGGACCATGAAGGCGCGACCGAAACCGATGGGCTTTTGGCAATACGGCGAGAGCCAACCCGACTTCAACACGAACTCCGGCCCGGCGGCTTGGAACGACAACCGGTACAAGCTCGTCAAGCCCGGTCCGAACAGGTGGGAGCTTTACGACTTGACGGCAGATCGGTCGGAAACCACCGACGTCGCGGACAATCAGCCGGAGGTGCTCAATCGCATGAAGGCTGAGTTGGAAGCCTGGCAACTGTCCGTGATCCGCAGTTACCACGGCAAAGACTACGCGGATTGAAGGAGGGCACACAGACCTCGAGGCCGTCGGCGCCCTGCCGGAGCGGAATTGCGGTAAGGTGGTTCGAGCTGAAAGCGAAGGCCGGCCCGAAACGGTCGGACGGTTCTCAGCGGTCGGGTTGCCGAAGTAATCGAGAAAGAGACAGATCAAGAAAAGGGTACAGGATGAAGAACATGAAGACTCCGCGTCGCGCAACCACCTCAACGATCCTCTGGGGACTGGCGATCGGGCTGTTGTTTTCCGGCTCCCGTGCCGAGGCCACCGGTTTCGCGCCCAATGTCAGACCCGGATCGGACATTGTCATGCACGACATGCGTTGGCCCGCCTGGGATCAGGGCACGTATTACTGCTTCTGGTACATGAACGTGTTTCCCCAGAATGTCCGCGGCGGTGTCTTTTACGGTGGTGTGGCGACGCAGGGTCCCGAATCACCGCCGGGAATGTTCATGTCGTACTGGGGAGAGGTAAAAAACATCCATGAGGGCGAGTATTTCTACAGACACGGCTATGGTGGCGAAGGGTCATCGGGCGGCGCGCACGGGAAGGCACTCTTCCTGCGCCCCGGAGCATGGTATCGCTTCGTAATGCGGGTGTTTCCGCCCACCAAGAACGGCCACGAGGAGACTTACGTCGGCTGGTGGGTCAAGGATGTGGAAAAGAACCAGTGGCATACCCACAGTATTGTCAGCAGACCCTTATCTTTCACGGGATTTCAGGGGAACTCCGGCTTCGTCGAGGCCCTGGCGCCCGAGAGCGTCCATCGCGCGTTCGAGCGCCGTCTCGACTACTGCCGCCTGGATGGCAAGTGGTACAAGTCGAATGAGATACGCACTTCCGCCCCTTCGCAATTCAAGCTCATCGAGAACGACACCGTTTTGCGGTTCGACCGGCCGGTCGAAAACGACGCGGGCGCCGCGCAATCGGTGCCCTACTACTTCACGACGAAACAGCCGGATACGCCTCCTCTGGACAAACCGGACATAGAACGGGCCGAGGCGTATGTCTGGGGAAATCAGGTGACCGTGAAGTGGAACATTCCCGGGAGCGCTGCGCCGCAACTTGGCTATGAACTCGAGGTGTTCGGGGACCCCGGGGCCAAGGACGCGCCGCTCGAGGCGTTCGAGGATACCGCGCCGCACATTCTCGCCAAACGTCTGGACACGCCGCGAGAGGCGAAGAGCGTGCGACTGACCGTGACGGACATCTTCGACCAGGAGAAGTCGATCACGATCCCCGTCGAAGGAACGGCCCTTCTGCCTGCCGCAAAGGTCGCCGGGGGCCGTCCCGGTCTTGGATATGCGTACTACGAAGCGCCCGAAAATACCGAGTGGGAGCGATTGCCCGATTTCTCGACGCTGACACCGGTCAGACAGGGTCACGTGAAGACCCTGGACGAGACCGTTCGGCAGGACCGGGAGAAGCTCTACGCGCTGCGCTATGCGGGTTACCTTCGGGCTCCCGCCGACGGGTTGTATGTTTTCTCGGCAGGAACGTGCGACGGCAGCCGCATGAGCATCGACGGCCAGGTCATTGCGGACAACGACGGAATTCACAGTACGTCGGTGAAGCAGTACTCGGTTGCACTGGAGAAAGGCCTGCATACTTTCGAACTGCTGCATTTCAAGGGGCCCGGTCGCCGACATGGCGCCCATGCCAATCTCGCCGAGAAGATATTCGTAAGCTGGGAAGGTCCCGGTTTCGGGCTCCGCAAGCTTGCGAAGGATGACTTCATGTGTGAAGGCGCCGATCTTCCTTCGCTGGCCCTGACCCTCGAGGGCGCCGTGTCCGAGGGTGTTGTGCAGGATAACCTGGTGGAGATTCGTGCAAGAACCGATCCTCGGGGGCATCGGATCGCCAAGGTGCAGCTCTATTGCGGGCGCATGTTGCTGGCAACTGCCGAGGGAACCGATCTCGGCACCGATCTCAGGGATACCGGCGACATCGTCTTCAAGGTTTTGTTTCCCGTGGGCAGCAATCGAGTCTGGGCGCGGCTTTGGTACGATGATCATTGCTCCGTAGACTCCGATAACGTGCTGGATTTCGAGGCACACGAATACACCGAGGGGCCGTGGAAGTTCATTGTTCTGGGGCACAAGTATCCCATTGGTGCCCGGTACAAAGACGGCACGGCTTCCTTCACGGGCGAAGGCTTCTATGTCGGATACCAGAAGGTGTCGGGAGATTACATGCTCACGGCGCGGATTGCCGACATTACTCTGACGACTGAAGAGAATGGCATGCACCGCGCAAACTGGCTTGGCCTGTATACCAGCGACGTCAAGAGACCGAGGGAGGACCAGGGACTGGAATCCACGTTCGACCAATGGGGTTTCGGCATCTACCTTACGGCCGGCCATGGGATGAAGGGGTCGGCGGATTTTCCGGACCTGGCCGGAACCCGGATGTGCATGCCCTCGTTTCCGGAAGACCACAGGTGGCTGAGAATCATCCGGCGTGGGACCAGATATCAATCATTCACCTCGGCGGACGGTGAAACCTGGCAGAAGGCCATGGAGTTCATCAATCAGAAGTTCACGGAAGAACAGTATGCCGGCGTGTCGTTCTATGCGGTTCCCGGCAAGGGACGCGGCCTCTTTCAAGGCGCGCTCGACAACATAACCCTCCAGACAGGTAACGTTCCCAAGGAGGTCCGAGACGAACCGAGCAGAAGCGACTTGGACCTCGAGAACCGTATCACGGCGCTTGTGCAGGCACCGAAAGCCCCTGAAATCCTGTATGCAAGGAGTCCCGGCAAAGGACTGCTGAAATCTACGGACCGCGGAGAGACCTTCAGGCCCGTCAACAGCGGGTTGACCTCTCCCGATGCACTGGCAGTCCGCTCCGTGGCAGTGCATCCCGAGAACAGTTCGATCGTTCTGCGCGCAGGCGGCAGTGTCGTCGACGGAACCCTCGCAAGCGGCCTGTGGAAGAGCACCGACGGCGGCGAGTCCTGGAAACTCGTCACGCGCGAGATCGATTTCGACGGCCGCGGTCCCACAACTATTTTCGGCGAGGTGATCGCCTTCGACCCGAACGACCCGAACGTGGTAGCTGCCGCTGGAGAAACCGGCGGTCTGTTTCTCAGCCGGGATGCCGGAGAGACCTGGGAAAACGCCGGGCTCAAGGCAGAGCGGGTCACCTGCCTGGGGTTCGTTCCGGTAACTCGGGAGGAGAATGGAGCGCTGATCGTGGGAACGTTCGACGATCACGAGTTCGAAACGCTCGGCCTGGGCCAGCCTGTCTCGCCGGTCAAGGCGCCCGGGCGGATCTACTGGGTCGGGTTCAAAGAGGGGAAACCGACATTCAGACCGTCCTTGGAGGTGGAAGATTTCGGAGTCACCAATATCGGCCATGGCGTACACCAGAATTTTCTGACCTTCGCCACCACCCGGGGCGTGTACTATACTTGGCAACATGGCAACATGTTTTCTCAGCGTTTGCACGATATGCCTGCCGATACGCTCTTTACGGCGCTGGGATACAGGCAGTTCATGAAGGAAACGCGACCGAACGAATGGCGTTTGCAGTCGACCACGTACGCGGCCCCCTTTTCCGGAAAGCAGAAAAGCCCGGTCTATTGCGTCCCGGAACGCACCACCGGCAAGTGGTCGTTGTTGTCCGATAAGGCGGAAATCCATAGTGGAGCCGCGGCCGATCGTTCGAACGTCGGCGTCACGTGCCTGCTGCCCGACCAAGAGGACGGGAAGGCGCTTTTCTTGTGTAATCGCCAGGGCGTTTTCAAGAGTACCGACGGCGGCCAATCCTACCGCCTTGTCTACGAGTGTTCTCCGTAACCAAGTGAGGAATCCATGATGTATCGGTACTTGCTGGAACAAGTCCCCGCCGTGGCAACCGATGTCGGAAAAACCCGAATCGTCCGACATGATCAACACGATGTTGGGCTGCGACTCGTTGTTTTCGGCCAGGATGCGTAGTAGCGCTCGGCACTCCGCAGACCAAGTAACGACACGTCAGGGCGTCATGCGAAACCGGTGAGCGCCCCCCCGGGGATATATCTCGGCGGGGCGATCATCGGCGGCTACCCAGTCGCAAGTCGACCTCGGTAGCTTCCAATCATCGCCCTTGGATCCCTCTCCCTCCAATACGCAGATGAAAGCGAGTGCATGAGAATGAGATCAGCAAAACGCCTGGGAACCTTGTTCGACCTTTCTGTCGTGGTCGCCGTACTGGTTTTCGCGGCGGCGTCGGCGAACGCAGCGACCTACTACGTCAGCCAATCCTCGGGAAACGATAGTTGGACCGGACAGGCGGCCGCTCCGGAGGGCGCCACCGGGCCGTGGAAGACCCTGGCGAAGGCTTCGACGATAGAGTATGCCCCCGGCGACCGCATCCTGCTGAAATGCGGGGATACCTGGAACGAGGAATTGCACGCGAAGGGCAACGGAACGCCCGAAAACCCAATCACCATCGGCTCCTACGGAGAGGGCAAGAAGCCCGTGATTGACAGGGAAGACTACAATAATGACCGTATCGGCATTTATCTGGCCGATCAGGAGGGTTTCAAGATCGTCGGGATCGAGTTCAACCGATGCATGACCGGCATCTGCGGGGAATACTCCGACGGTTGCCCGACCAAGAGATTCATCTGGATTGAGGACTGCTATTTCCACGATTCGCTGCTGTATCAGCATTACGAGGATTATCCCAAGCGCAAGATCGGTCTTGGCGTCTGCTTCTTCTCGCACGAGCGGGACAACAAGGTCGTGCTGAGGGATATCACGATCAAGGGCTGCGTGTTCCGGAGGTTGGCCTCCGGTGTCTGGACCAACAGCCCGGACAACTTCAACAAGAACGCGTCTTATATCTACAACTTCGCGAACATGACGTTCGAGGACTGCCTGTTCGAAGAAGGCTATCAGTGGCAAATGGGGATCCGCGGGGTCGACGGCGGTGCGGTGCGGAACTGCGTCACCCACGATATCGGCCGGGGTTTCCGTTCCTTCAACGGGGTGGCCGGGGCCATGTTCTTTCGCTGCAAGAATTGGGTCTTCGAAGACAGCGAATGGGGCTTCGTCGACATCGGGCTGGGCAGCGGAGACGGCGAGGCGTTCGACTTCGAAGGCAATTGCGACGACATGACCATGCGGAACTGCCTGTTCCACGACACCGACGGCCCCGGTTTCCTGCTCTGCTGCTATGCTTCGGACTGGCACGCCCACACGGGGATCCGCATGGAGAATTGCGTCCTCAACGGCAAGTCGAAGCGCCCCATCGGATTGCCGCGATGTGAAATCGTCAACACGACGGATTGGAATGAAGCAACGTGGACGAACTGCCGGTTCTATCTTTCGGAGGGCGAAGTCCTCATGAGGGTGATGGACCCCGAG
>DATLAN010000656.1:0-7785 GCA_035527455.1 Thermoguttaceae bacterium | reverse complement strand
ATCGCCCACCAACGCCGACAGAGATCGCAAGTGCTCGACAAGCCGCGAAGCCCCAAGCCGTTTCGAAAAACCGCCCCAAGGCGGTTGCGCTAGCGGTACGCGCGTACGTGAAATTCACCCGTTCCCATATGGCAGCTTTTTGCCCTTCAAACCGCGTAAACTCCAGCACCTAACCCTCTACCGTTTCGCCACTTCCAACTTTGATTCCCCCCAAACGTACAACACATTACTTACCCCCCGGCCGCAGGGTGCCACTGGCGTCTCGCCAGTGTTTTCCAGCCGTTTCTTGCACCCGGATGCAGGCAACCTGGCTTGTGCGAGCGAAAGACCGACGGAGCCAACGGGCCCGACCAGCCTCGTTCCCACGGGTCTTGGCCGTGCCGGATACACGAACCGGCCCAACGACCACTGGCGTTTCCGAAGCAACAAGTCTCCGGGCGGCCCCAGATCGCTCGTCGCATTCCTGTCGTCTCACCTCAATCCATCCCGCGCCGCGTCCGTCGCCGCCTCTGAGCGGCGCTCTACATCTATACACATATCCACCAGACTACCAGATCGCCTCTGCCGAATCAGCACCGCCTTTTGTGCCACCCACCCCAGTCACGCCACCCCACCCGCCGTCTCCCCAGCCCGCAGCATCATGATCCCCGGGCCCGGGAGAGCGGTGGTTGGGCCGCCTCGACCTCCTGTTTCCCCATGTCGAGCGGATGTCGCTTGTTGTGGTGCGTGTTCATAGGCGGGCCGCGCCCGGATAATCCGCACGACCCGGCAGCCGCAACGCGCTGTACGGCGTTGTCCGGAAAGCATTTACGGCGACATCTGACCAGGATTGGCTGGAACGTTATTGGGCATCCGGCGCCACTTTATCTCCTTGGCGCTGCCTGGTCGGGGAGGTGCCGGGGTGTTATTGTGCACTTTCTGCCCCGATAATAGACGGCCAGGGCACACTCGAAGGCTACGTAAGGTGTTGTGCCTCCATGATTTGAGTGGTAGAATCGGCCTTAGGGAATAGAACGTTATCGTGCATTGGGGCGCCGAATTAAGAGATTTGGGGTGCGCGATAAACAGTAGTTATTCAGCAAGACTGAAAGTGTGATCGTGAAGCCAAAACTCGTCACTCTCCAGTACTACAACACGTACTACTTCGCAAACCTGATTCACAATGTGCTGCTGCATCCAGAAGACTATCTTCGCTCCCTTGACGAATTCTTTGGCGATCTGCAGTTTCAGAAGTTCCTTTCCCAGTTTCCGCAGACTAGCTCGCTTCATCTCTTCATCGAATTCGCCCTCAACGCAGTGATGTATGAAGATGTCGACGACATTGCCGTGGACACGGCGGTGAACGTTCCTGATCAAGAGCCGTTGTGGGTCAACTCCGCCCTCAAATTCCACAACATAGGCCATCCAACCTTTCGGGAATGGTCGGCGAGTGCTGGGTATGATCTGGATGAAACGGACGAGGATGTCCTACACGAATACATCGCCGCCCTTTACGACGACGGAGCGCTTGAACAACTGCAGGAACAGATGATCGATGAGATATTCTTCCTGATGTTCTTGAACCGTGAGTTCCTGCGCAAATTCCATGAAATGATCGCGTTTTACATCGCTGATGTGGCAATGGATTCGCTACCCGCTCAACAACGCCAACTCTTTAAGTCGGATGGCGTGTTGGCTCGGTGCCACATTCCCACGTGGGTGCAACGCGCCGTCTTCTATCGTGACCGAGGGGCCTGTGCGCTCTGCAATCAAGATATTTCTGGTCTCGTAAGCATAGGGAACGCCAAACACTTTGATCACATCGTCGCATTGGCAAACGGGGGCATCAATTGCGTGACGAATCTCCAATTGCTCTGCGATGCATGCAATCTCAAGAAAGGTGCACAGGACAGCGCAACGTCGGTAAAATATGAGTCGTGGTATTGAGAAGCTGAATAACCAACCGTTCCACCGGAGCCGCGGGCCGCGCGGTTCTGAAATCAACGTCCTTCGCCGCGGCCCGGTGAACGGGGGCGTTATGTGCGAAAAGACCAAGGACTCTGAACATGAGCAGCGAAGTGAATGCTATTCGATCATTGATCGTTCGTCTCGTTGCAGTGCTGGGTGCAGTTCTGTTCCTGGGCGGTGTTGTCGTCGCGATCGTTGGTCGGTCGGCGGAGACAGAGTTCACACTCTTCGGACAGGAGTTCACTTCCACATCAGTTGGCGTTGCCTTGGCTTTCATCGGCGCGGTCGTCGTGGCGTTAACCTTTCGTCGCGTCCTCAAGTCATTGGACCGTTCTGAGGCTCGACCGCTACCTCAGATGGCCGAGGCACCGGGGTCTCCGATTCAGATGGCCGAGGCACCGCCGCCGCCGCAGACCTTGCGCGACGGTAAGACACCCACTGCCGATCAAAAGTCGGCGTTTCTGCAAGTATGGAACGAACTCGTTGCTCTTGAACGTGCGGGCTGTGATCTCTGGAACGAACTA
This sequence comes from Thermoguttaceae bacterium, assembly GCA_035527455.1. Taxonomy (GTDB): domain Bacteria; phylum Planctomycetota; class Planctomycetia; order Pirellulales; family Thermoguttaceae; genus DATLAN01. The sequence goes on along the minus strand of DATLAN010000656.1, from coordinate 5,314 downwards.
ACCGACTTTACGCTTTCGCAATTCGCCGACAGGTGGAAGGTAGCGATGGAGTCTATCCGAAGCAATGCTCTCTTCTTTTCCGATGACGATTATCAGTCGCTGCTCCAAACGATGCATGCGGCAAATCTGTATCTTGGGGGAAAGAAAAGACTCGCAGATATCCGGAATGGGAAATTGTTTGGAGTATACAAGCTCGCGGGCAAAGGTGAGACTAATCGGTTTGTTGACGAGCGAATTAAGGAAATGATCAGGCAGAATAGGCGATGGCTAAGTCGCTATCGGAATCTGCTACAGGACATCCGATCGCGCTTTCATCGTGCAGTGGTCACATAACAAGGCGTTGGACACCGACGTGGCTCGCCATTGCGCGCTTGCTGCGTCGTGCCCTTTGGCAGCGTTTTTCAATTGTTTCAAAGCGTTTTCCATTGGCTCGCCACGCGGGTCAACTTGAACGTTAGACGGATAGAATCATGGCCAACGAACACGTGATCTCGATAGGCTTCGGCAAACGTGTCGCCGAGGCTCTTTCCGAGGAATCCGATCGCGCGTGCGTCATACTGGTGGCATCCTGGGCCGACCATTTACTCAGAATCAAACTCGCCAATGAGTTTTCCAAGGGAAACTCGGACGCACGCTCTTCGCTTTTCACCTCCAACGGCCCATTTGCGACCTTCTCGGCGAAACTGAATGTCGCGTTGTGCGCAAATTGGATAGACCGTGACGTCTATCACGACTTGCAGGTGGTACGAAAGCTGCGCAACGAATTCGCGCACTCGATTGCCAGTCATTCTCTCAATGATGAGCCGTTTTGTTCCATGGTTGCGACCCTGCGTGTGCCAAAGCGTCAGTACTACGACTGGGGTGAACTCGGCGCAGCGGCAGTCGATTCCGGGATAGTACTGTTCACCGGCGAGCGCCCCTCCGATGCCGGGGAACACCTTGACGTAAGCAAACTTGTCTTTCGTATGGGGCATCAGTAATCATCGCAGTCCTCGTCGCTAACCTCGGCATACCTATCGACGCGGGGGGAGCAAGCGGCACTTTCGAATGTGAACTTCCGGAACATATGCGGGAGATACCTCAGTGATGCTCTCAGTCAGAAATCCGTCTAACCAAAGGATGAAGCCGAGCGGAAATGGCGGTCGGGCTTCAAGTTGAAATCAACGTCACCGGCGCCATTTCCGCCGGCTTATCCTGGTCGTTCGCCGGAGAAAGAAGGACGATGGCACATATACCTTGTATCCGATATCGACCGGTGGCTTTGCCTCTTGTCATGATACTTCTGCTGGCTGACGTGTCGTTTGCCCGGCTACTGCCCGTCAGAGACCCTCGCGATGGCGTTCTTGATGCATCTCTCGTTGTCATAGTACGCAAAGAGCAGAAGGACACTTTTCGCGTAGAAGAAGTCGTACTTGGGGAGAAGACGGTCGGGGACGTTATCAAACTCCCGGACTTTCGACTATACACGGTCCAGAGGTACGGCCCAGAGAAGGTCGAACCAATTACACAAGAGACGCGAGTGCTTCTTTTCCTCAAATCCAAAGACAAGGACCCGGGGGCCTTCGAGGTAACGCATTACGGTTACTGTTTCTTTTGGGTTCAGGATCCTGCCAAGGTCGGTGACCTGAGACGGATTGCGGAAAATGCCGTCAACTTGCGCAGATTGTGGGAGAAGGCCAGGGGAATACGTGACCAGAGAAAACGCGTCGAAGCCCTATGGCCCTATTTGTGGAATCATGGCATGAGCTTCCTCCGCCACACCCGGAAGGAGCTGCAAAAGACGGGACCCGTTGCCGGCGAGTACATTGCGGAGCGTCTTCCGGACATGAGCCACGGGCATCGCATGACGCTGCTTCCTCTACTTGGGGCCTACGGGGGCGAGCGGCTTCATGCCGTCTTGATAGGGCACTTGAAGCAACAACAGAAGGCCTACGATGCCTTCCTCGCAAAGCACGGACCCGGTGCAAAGGGCCTCATAGAAGATTGGAGCAATGCTCCCAACGAGATAACGGATATGTGGAGCGAACTCTATTACGGTCTTACGGGACTGGCCGGCTTCCGGGACAAAAAGGACCTCCCGTTCGTGAGGGAACTCGCGCTCTGGGCGGTCGACCGTCGCTTCAAGCAGACGTGCGACGCTGCGCTTGGCGCCTTTCGCGATATGCCTGAGAGGGCGAATCTCCCGGTCATCGATGCTATCTGGAAGGAATTCTCCACCAGACCCTATGAAGGCAATGCACTTTCGTGGTTTGATGTGACAAGAGCCCTCCGCACTCACAGGTTTCCGGAGACGGTCCCGATACTGGCTCAGCTCCTTAGCAACGAGGATGCGGGCGCTGCAGCGAGACGTTTTCTCTCTGAGATAGTCGGAGAAGACCTGGGCGAAGACCCCACTGCGTGGCTCGATTGGTATGAGTCACACAAGAAGGGCACTAAGGCTTGTCATTGAAGTAGGAGCACGTGCGCGGGAGGCAACGGCCAACAAATGGATGCACTTGACGGCTATGCCGCTGCCGCGGGTGGCCCCGTCGATTTTCCGGAATAGGCGTTGCCATATGAATTGGCTGGTTCGGAAAATCGCCGAGGTCGCGGAGCGACAAGAGGTGTTCGGCTCGGGCACGTCTCGGCCTATCGGGTGGGGCGGATCGTGCGAGTCCTGAAATCAGCATCTCTGGCCGCCGCCCAGTGATGCCAAACGTTCGTCGTAACGGAGGACTGCGATGGCAACCGTATACCTCGAAACCACCATCGTTGGACACGTCGCAGGTCGGCTACTTCCCGATCCCTTTGTCGCCGTAAGGCAACAAGTGACACGGGATTGGTGGCACAACCATGCTCCCGACTTCTCGGTGTACATTTCGCAGCTCGTTCTGGATGAATGCTCGGCTGGCGATTCGACTGCCGCTGAGGAGCGGTTGGCGGTTGTAGCTGGCATCGACCTGCTCGAATCATCGGAGGAAGTGGACAGCTTGGCCAATAGGCTGATAGTCGGGATGGCAATCCCCGCCTCAGAACCGCGAGACGCATTTCACATTGCCATTTCGGCGGTGAATGGTGTAGAATATCTGTTGACGTGGAACTGCAAGCACGGGGACTGAAGATGGTACATAATCCGATCACCGAAGAGATTCGCGAAATCCGCCACTGGCTGGCTGCCCAGTGCAACAACGACGTCAGCCGGATCGGCGCTGAACTCCGACGTCGCCAGGCCGAATCTGGTCGACGCGTTGTACGGCTACCAAAGCGAACTGCTCCACCGACCACGACAAACCAGACGATGCAACGGAGCGGCGGGCCAGGTGGGTCCTGAACCCAAAGCTGCTTGGCCGTCGCCCGCTGATCGCAAGCGTTGGGCGGCGGAGGACGTATCCGGCATGTCGGCTGTACTGCGAGCGTATGGCGAGGGGCGCACGTTGTGATGCACTTGAAGGAGAGCGCAATGAAGACTCTACACGAATTGCTCGTTTTCATGCTGGTGACCCCCTGTCTTGCCGCGGCGGCGAATTCCGCGCGGACGGCGGACGGCAAGCCCAACGTCGTCCTGATCGTGGCCGACGACCTGGGTTATCGCGAATTGGGATGCTTCGGGCAGAAGCTGATCCGCACGCCGAACCTGGACCGATTGGCCGAGCAGGGAATGCGGCTCGTGCAGCATTACTCGGGCAACGCCGTTTGCGCGCCGTCGCGGTGCGTCTTGATGACCGGAAAGCACCCCGGACATGCGTTCGTGCGGAACAACCGGGAGATGAAGCCCGAGGGTCAGCAGCCGATCCCCGACGCCGAAGTCACGCTCGCCGAGTTGCTCAGGCAGCAGGGCTACGTCACCGGGGCGTTCGGCAAGTGGGGCCTCGGTGGACCCGGCACCGAAGGCGATCCGATCAAGCAGGGCTTCGACCGGTTCTTCGGATACAACTGCCAGGCCCACGCCCACAGCTACTACCCGGCGTATCTGTGGAGCAACGATCGCCGCATCCAACTCGACAACGACCCGCCCGTGCCGGGTCATGCGGGGCTGGCCGCGGGGGCCGATTCGAACGACCCGCGGAGCTACGACCGGTTCAAGGGACAGGACTACGCGCCGGACCGCATCAACACCCAGGCGCTCGAGTTCATCCGCGCCAACCGCCGGCGGCCGTTCTTCCTGTACTACCCGACGATCATCCCCCACGTCGCGCTGCACGTGCCCGACGAGGACCTGAAGCCGTACCTCGAACTCGGCTGGAACGATCCGCCGTTCGTCCGCGGCGAGGGCTACGGGTACACGCCGCACTTGACCCCGCGGGCCGCCTACGCCGCGATGATCTCGCGGATGGACCGCTACATGGGCAACGTGCTGAAGCTGCTCGATGAACTGGGCCTGGCCGAAAACACGATCGTCATTTTCAGTTCCGACAACGGCACGACCCACCTGGGACTCGAGGTGGACTACGAATTCTTCCACAGCGTCGGCGAGCTGCGGGGACTGAAGGGCTCGCTCTACGAGGGCGGCGTCCGCGTGCCGACCATCGTCCGCTGGCCGCAGCGCGTCGCGCCGGGCACGGCCAGCGAGCGGGTCAGCGGCTTCGAGGACTGGGTGCCGACGATCCTCGAATTGATCGGCGCCTCGCAGGCGACGCCGCAAAATGTCGACGGCGTCAGCCTCGCCCCGACCCTGCTGGGCAAGGAGCAGCAACCGCGCCCGTTTCTCTATCGCGAATTCTCCGGCTACGGCGGCCAGCAGTCCGTCCGCGTGGGCGACTTCAAGGCGATCCGCACCAACATGGGCAAAGGCAACCTGGCCATCGAGCTGTACAACCTTACCGAAGACGTCTGCGAGCAGAAGGACGTCGCCGATGAGCATCCCGAGGTCGTCGCCAAGCTCGAGAAGTTGATGCAGCAGCAGCACACGCCGTCGGAGATCTTCCCGCTTCGGCCGATCGACCCGAAGCCGTCATCAAAGTAGCCGTCCGGAAAAAGGGGACATCACTGATTGTGGTGAACGCGATAACGGATAATCAGTGATGTCCCCTTTTTGGAACTGCGGCACGGGCAGGCGTTCGCCGTCTTTCAGGGCCGACTGGTGGGCGATCATGCCGGGGATCGTCATCGCCAGGGCTTCGTAGACGTCGATCATCGGCGGGCGGTCCTCGAGGATGGCGGTGATGAACTCGTCCATCAACCGGCCGTGCGAGCCGCCGTGGCCGCCGGCCGGCACGCCCGGGGGTAGCGGCGGCTGCGAGAGGTCGGGCAGTTGCTTCATCGTGCCGAAGTAGGTGGTCCCGTCCATCGAGCCGGTCTCGCCCATCACGCGACCCTGTTCGACGACCGGCGCCCG
>DATLAN010000655.1:0-11095 GCA_035527455.1 Thermoguttaceae bacterium | reverse complement strand
CCGGCCGCGTATCACGGCTACGGTGTGGGCAACCTCGACGAGGACCCGCGGCTGGCCGACCCGGCCCGCGGCGACTTCAGCCTGTTGTTCGGCTCGCCGGCCTTGGGAACCGGTCCCAACGGCGTGGACATGGGAGCCATGATCCCGGCCGGGCCGTCTCTCTCCGGCGAACCACCCGCGATCACCAACCGGACCGAAGCGACCCTCACCGTCGGTCCGCCCGGCCCGGCTGCGCCGCACGATCCCGCCCTGACGCACTACAAGTACTGGCTGAACGGCGGAGCGTGGAGTGCGGAAACGCCAATCACCACGCCGATCGCGCTTACCGGACTGGCCGACGGCGATTACACGGTCTATCTCCTCGGCAGGAACTCGGCCGACGCGTGGCAGGACGAGACCGACGCGGTGGTTTCGCAAACCTGGACCGTCGATACGTCACGGCAGCACGTGAGGATCAACGAAGTGCTGGCCATCAACACCACGGCGGTCGACCACGAAGGAACGTTCCCCGACTTGATCGAACTGTACAACGACGGGGCGCTGCCGGTCGACCTGGACGGCTTGAGCCTGACCGACGACCCGAGCGACCCGGCGAAGTTCGTCTTCCCCGACGGGACCAGACTCGATCCGGGCGAGTACCTGGTGCTCTACGCCGACGACGAAACCGACGCGCCGGGGCTGCACACCGGTTTTGCCCTCGACGGCGACGGCGAGGGCCTGTTCCTGTACGATCCGGCGGTCGGCACGGAGACGCCGCTCGATTCGGTCGAGTTCGGCCTTCAGGTCCCGGACTTCTCGATCGGCCGGGTCGGTCACGCCGGCGATTGGGCCCTGACGTTGCCCACCTTCGGCAGTGCCAACGCGGCGGCCCGGACGGGCAATCCGGCCTCGCTGAAGATCAACGAGTGGTTCGCCGACGGCCGAGTGTTGCTGAGCGACGACTTCGTCGAGCTTTACAACCCCGACCCGCTGCCGGTGCCGTTGGGCGGTCTGTTTCTGACCGACAATCCCGTGGCCACGCCCGAGAAGCACCGGATTGCCCCGCTGAGCTTCGTTCCCGGCGGCGGCTGTGCTGCTTTGGTGGCCGATTCCGATCCGCTGGACGGTCCCGACCATCTCGACTTCGGGCTTTCCCTCGACCAGGAGATGATCGGCCTGTACGGCGCGGCGTTGGGCGAGATCGACAAGGTCATCTACTACACGCAGACGACCGACGTCTCGCAGGGCCGCAGTCCCGACGGCTCCGAGACCTACGCGTTCTTCGAGTTGCCCACTCCCGGCGTGGTCAACCCGGACGACAACGCGGCGATCGCCGTCGCACTGGATCTGATCGACGGGCTGCGAATCACCGAATTGATGTACAACCCCACGGAAGACGACAACCGGGAGTTCATCGAGCTGCAGAACGTCGGCGATACCACGCTGGATCTCACCGGCGTCCGGCTCAACGGGGCCGTCGATTTCACCTTCCCGCCGATGGTCCTCGGGCCGGGCCGGTATACGGTCGTCGTCCGCGATCGGGAGGCGTTCGAGGCGTTTTACGGCTTGGGGATCAACGTGGCAGGACAGTACTCGAACAACCTCAGCAACGGCGGCGAGGAGATTGTCCTGCAACTGCCCGACCCGTTGGACGCGGCCGTGCTGCGGTTCGAGTACGACGACCTATGGTACCCGACCACCGACGGCGGCGGATATTCGCTGGAAATCGTCGATCCGGCGGTCCATCCGGCCACGTTGAGCGACGGGGCCAGTTGGCGGGCCGGTGCGATCGAAGGTGGAACGCCCGGCTCGGCCGACGGGGTATCGACGCCCGACGTCGTCATCAACGAAGTGCTCAGCCACACCGACGACCCGCTGGTCGACGCCATCGAGCTGTACAACCCGACCGGCCAATCGGTCGACGTCGGCGGCTGGTGGCTGAGCGATTCGGGCGCCGACTACTTGAAGTTCCAGATCCCGCAGGGCACCGAGATTCCGTCGGGCGAGTACCTCGCTATTTACGAGGGCCACTACGTCGGCCATGCGTTGACGTTCGATCAGGTGCACGAATTCGGCGGCAACGGCCCGAAGGACTTCGCCCTGAACGGTGCTCACGGTGACGACGTGTACCTGGTGCAGGCCGATGCCCAGGGCCGCGTGACGCAGTTCGTCGATCACGCGGGCTTCGGCGCGGCGGCCAACGGCGAGTCGTTCGGCCGCTGGCCCGACGCTGCCGGGTTGATGTATCCGATGGAGCAGCGGACGTTCCCCGGCGAGAACGTCGGCCCGCGCGTCGGACCGGTGGTGATCAGCGAGATCATGTACAGCCCCGACCCGAACGGCGGCGGCGTGGAGTTCGTCGAGTTGTACAACGCCGGCGGCCAGACGGTGCCGCTCTACGAATTGGCCAATACCTGGCGATTTGGCGAGGGAATCGACTTCACCTTCCCCGGCGGCGTGGAGATGTTGCCCGGCGAAGTCGTTCTGGTCGTGCCCATCGCCCCGGCCGATTTTCGGGCCGCCCACGGCATTGCTGCGGACGTCCGGATTTTCGGGCCTTTCACCGGTGCGCTGAACAACGACGCGGAAACGATCCGCCTGGAACGTGCCGACCAGCCGCCGCTGGAAGAACCGAACTTCGTGCCCTACCTGCTGGTCGACGAGGTGCGCTACGACAACGAGGCTCCCTGGCCGGCGGGAGCCGACGGCACGGGCAATTCGCTGTACCGACGGCAAAGCGACGCATGGGGCAACGACGCCGACAGTTGGACTTCCGCTTTGCCCACGCCGGGCGAAGTGCCGTGGTCCAGCGGTCCGGCGGTTCTCGGCCGCTACGTCTTCTACAACCATTCGGCGTTCGACGGCAACGATTCGGGAGCGAACGCCGGCGACGACGACGCGGTGGCCACGGACAAGCGGGCGCTGCGGCCCGGCCAAGCGGCCACGGCGGCCCATTACACCAATTACAGCCGGGGAATCAACGGCATCATGGTTGACGTGGCCAACTCCCAGGCCCCGATCACGCTGGACGATTTTCGGTTCCACGTCGGCAACGATGCAAGTCTGGCCGGTTGGGCGGGAGCCCCGATCCCGGCAGACTTCACCGTACGGCCGGGCGAAGGGATCGCCGGCTCCGACCGCGTGACGATCACCTGGGCCGACCACGCCATCGAGAACGAGTGGCTGGAAGTGACCGTGCTGACCGACGGCATCGGCCTGTCGAGAGCGGACGTCTTCTACTTCGGCAACGCGGTGGCCGAGGCGGGCAATTCGATGTCCGACGCCCAGGTTACCACGATCGACCTGCTGCTGGCCCGAAACAACCCCCGCTCGTTCCTGGAGCCGGCCGGGATCGACTTCGCCTACGACTACAACCGCGACCAGAGGGTCAATTCGACCGACGTGTTGTTGGCGCGAAACAACCAGACGAATTTCCTCAGCGCACTTTGGCTGATCGACGTTCCCGATCAGCAAGCCGCGGCGGTCCCACAGGCGTTGGCCGTCCCGGAGGATGGGAAGGCCGCGGAAGCGGATCCGGCGCTGGACGGGCTGGACTGGCTGCGCGAGTTCGAGCTGTTCGAGTTGCAGAACCCGCCGGAAAAGCCCCACCAGACCGCGGCAGCCGTGGACGTGCTGCTGGCGAGTTACGGATCGTAGGATTCTCGGGCACTTTGGGCACGAACGGCCCTTGACGCCGGAAAATGATCGAGTATCTTAACAGACCCCCGACGGAACTTGGAATGTGGGCGGTATGAAATCCATCATTTAGGGCATAGCCCTGAGTTTGGATGATTGCGAGAATTAGGGGCGTGTGTCAGTGATTTGCGTTTTCGAATGGGAGATATTAGATGCCAGCAAAAGTGAATGCGGAAGAGTGCACGGCGTGTGAAACTTGCGTCGATTCCTGCCCGGTCGAGGCGATCGAGATGAAGGACGACGTTGCGGTCGTCAACGAAGACGAGTGCACCGATTGCGGCGCCTGCGTCGACGCGTGTCCCGTCGAGTGCATCACCCTGGAGGAATAGGCCACAAGGCACGAATTCCGGTAAGTGAGGCGGGCTGCGCAAAGCGCAGCCCGCCTTTTTTTGTGAAGGCTTGCCTCTGGAGGGGGAGGACGGGGCGGTGATCGCGGTCCCAAAAGCCTTCCGCGTGGTCAACCCGAGGAAGGATGGGGTAGTTCTTTGGCGAGGCTTTCCGATCGGCGTGTCCAGCGGCGGGCTGACTTGGCCGTGTAGAGACCGGCAATCAGGTCTTGATAGCCTTGCACGGTACGGTCGATCGACCAGTGGGTGATGACCTCTTCGCGTCCGGCACGGCCCATGGCGGCGGCCCGGCCGGGATGGCCGAGCAGCTCGATCATACGAGCGGCAAACTCGTCCGCATCACCCGGCGTGACCAGGTAGCCCGTCTTGCCGTCGAGGACCGTTTCCGGGACCGACCCGACTCGCGTGGCGACCACCGGTTTTTCGCAGGCCATCGCCTCCAGGATCGACAAGGGGTTGGCCTCCATGTGGGAGGTGATCGCCAGCACGTCGATCAGCGAGAGGACCTTCGGCACGTCGTTGCGAGTGCCGAGGAAACGGACGGCCGCACAGAGCGACAGTTCGCGGGCGAGCGATTCGAGCCTCGCGCGTTGGGGGCCGTCGCCGACGACGAGGAACTCGGCGTTGGGGATTGCCCGGCGTACCTGCGCCGCGGCGTGCAGGAACAGTTCGTGGTTCTTCTCCGTACGCAACGCCGCCACGATGCCCGCTACCGGCGCCCCGGGCGTGATGCCGAATTCCGCCTGCAATGAGGCGTCGGGCCAACGGGGACGAAACGCCGCCGGATCGACTCCGTTGGGAATCACCCGAACCTTGTGTTCCGGACAGCCTTCGTGTTCGGCCAGGAAGCGGCCGTGGGGTTCGGCCACCGCGATGAAGGCGTCGGTGAGCGGGGCCAACAAGCGATTCGAGAACTCGACCCGGTTGGGCAGGCCGGTCGAGTGCAGGGCCGAACAGATCACCGGCACGCCGGCCCACCATGCCGCCAGCCGGCCCCAAAACATCCGGTCGCCCCCGGTGCCGACCGTCACCACGACGTCGACGCACCGCCGCCGCATCAACCGCGCCAATCGCCAAAGCACCGTGAAGTCGTACTTCTGCGACAGCAAGCCCGCCGACGACGGAATCTCTCGGGCGAGTACCTCGCCCAACGGGCCCAGTTCTTTTAGGCAGCACAACTCGGGCACCAGTCGCGTACGGTCGAGCCGGCGGACCAACTCGACGACCAAGGTCTCCGCCCCGCCGACCGGCATGCTCGTCAGCACGAACATCACCCGCAGCGGACCCCGATCGTCAAGGGGAATCAGGCTTTGTTGGTTGCGGCGGCGGAACATGGGTTGTCCTTGGGTGCATGGTCTTCGTTTACAAGAGGTACGTCGTAGTCGAATCGCGGCGTGTCGAGCTTCCGAGGGTCGAGCGTGGTCCAGTTCTTCAGCCGGATCATCACGTCGTCGGCCGGGATGCGATGCAGGTGGAAGGGGTCGTCTCCGGGGAAGTTGAATCCGCCGTAGGCCGAGCAGACCGCTTCGTAGCCGGCCTTCTCGGCCGCCGCAAAGGCCTCCCGGCTGAGGTGGGCGTACTGTCCGAACGGAAAGGCGAAGTGGCGAACGGGCCGGCCGACGGCTTGCTGCAACTGTTCGCCGGCGACGACGATCTCGTCGTGCAAACGCCGCGGATCGGCGATCGTCGCCAAGCCGGCGTGCGTACGCGTATGCGCGCCGATCTCGATTCCCGCGGCGGCCATCGCCCGAAGTTGCTCCAGCGTATTCGGCAGGAAGGCGTTTCCCTCGGCCAGATCGTGCGAGAAGGGTTTGCCGTCCAGCACGTTCTGCAGCGTGACGAAGTACGTGCAGGGAATCCGCTCCCGGATCAACAAGGGGATCGCTTCGCGGCAGTTGTCCGCGTAGCCGTCGTCGAACGTGATGCTCACGCAGGGCCGGTCGTTTTCTCCCGTGCGAATCCGCCGCTGGGCTTCCTCGAGAGAGATCAACTCGAAGTGCGATTGCAGCCATCGGATCTGCCGGGCAAAGAGCCGGTTGGAGATGGTCCAGTCGTTGGCCCGATCGTCGGCGACCCGGTGGTAGTACAGCACCACGACAGGCACGCGTCGCTCGGCCACGGCACGGCGGAGATTCCACCAGCGCAGCGGGCGCGTGCCGTGGTAGTAGAGGCTCAGCAGGAGTTGTTTCCAAACGGGCACGACCCTATTCCCCTCCGGTTCCCACCAGTCGCAATCCGCTCTTGATCCACTGTTTGACGTTGCTGCCGGCCAGCCAGAGGTTGTGGCGCACCCGGGCGGTGGTCCGTCCGGGCACGACGCGAACCGACAGGCTGGGGCGTGGTCGGGCGCGGAAATGTGCCTTGTAGGGTTCGTCGCCGCGAAGGAAGTCGACGGCGCGGTATCCCTTCTCGATCGCCCGGCGCAGCGTGGCCAGCGTGAAGATATTGCCCGGCTCCAGGTCGAGGACGTCGGGATCGACGCCCGACTGGTAGGCGTAAACGACGCCGTCGCCGGCCAGGTGGTATTCGGCGGCGGCCGGCCGGCCGTCCAGTTCGAGCCAGGAGAGTTGAAGCTGCCCTTGGCGGAACAGCACCGGCATGACTTCGCGGTGGAAAGCGGTAAATCGAGGCGAGGCGAAGCAGCCCGGCTCGCCCAGCGAATGCCGTCGTCGCTGGTGCAGGTCGATCAGCAATTCAGTGATCGCAGCCAGGTCTTCGGCGCGTTCGACGTGGTGCAACACGGCCCGGCCGGTGTCCAACATGCTCCGCTGCAAGCGGCGAGACAGTTTGCGGCGGTTCTTCGAGAGCGTGGCGAGGTACTCTTCCCACGTGGTCGGCAGTTCGATCCGCCAGCAATTCGGCCCCGTTTGGCGATGGACCGTGTTGCCCTGCTCGGCCAGGCGGCGGATCAATTGGCCGACGGCGTGGTCCTCGGCGTCGAAATCGGCCAGTTGCAGCAGGTCCCAACGCGGGAAATCGCAGTCGCCGGCGTGTTCGTCCGCGGTCAAATAATCGGCCACGGCCTGCGTGACCTGGTATTCCATGCCCGGCTGGCAGAGCACGCCGAGGTAATCGGAGCAGACCTCGCCCGAGCCGAGCGGCCGCAGCACGTGGCCCTGCGACGCGGAGAAATCGCGGTACCACGGTGCCAGCCCGAGGAGTCGGTCGGTGTGGTCGAAGACGCAAACGACGAACAGCCGCTTCCTGCCGCGAGCGGGCGGGTCGTCGAGGCCGTAATGGCGCCACCAGGTCGACAACCAGGCCCAACTGCGAAACGGCACGCCGGCGGCCAATCGATCCCAGTCGTCGGCGTAGGGGGCCAATTCGTCCAGGTCGTAAAGGCAATGAACTCGCATATCCAACTCTTTGTCAGATTGCGGGCGATGCAAGCGATTTTTCCGCGGTGACCCAGGAAAAGGGGAAGGCAACGCACGTTGCCCCGAAGCGACGGCCCGTTGCACGGAAACAACGTGGGGCTTTGCGGACAGGTCGAACGTTCGCGTCGGGAGGCGGAAATATCGCCACACGGCAGGAATTACAGGTGCTGCCGGACCGACTCGGCCGCAACGCGTCGCTTGGCATCCGCTTTGCAATTCCGAAAGGTCGGCCGCGCGACCTCATCGCCCGATAATCGATACCGTCGATCCGACCCGCCCAAAGCCCAAAGTCCCTATCGAGAAAGACGCGACATGAATCCTCAACATCCGTCGGTGCTCAGCCCGAAGGAAGTCGCCCGCATTCTGGCCGTCCACGCCAAACGTTGGTTGATCCCGGCGATGGTGGTGGGCGTTCTGGCCACGGTGTATGCCCTCAAGCGTCCGGCCGTCTGGGAAGCGTCGCAGGGCCTGATCGTTCGTAACGAAGCGGTCAACAACCAGGAGAATCCCGGGGAATTCGCCGGGACCGACGAGATGAAGACGGTCCAGGAGACGATCCTGGAACTGGTCAAGAGCCGTGGCGTGCTGGGCGCCGCATTGAAGGAGGTGGGGCCGCCGGCCGACCTTAAGCAGGACGCGGCCGCCTGGCCTACGGAGCGCGACGCGGCCGGTCTGCGCGAAGCCATTAAGTTGACCCCTCCCAAGGGGGCCGAGTTCGGGACCACCAAAGTCTTCTATCTGACCGTTCGCGACGGCAACCGCAGCCGGGCCGTGACCTTGAGCCAGGCGATCTGCGACCAGTTGCAGGCCCGATTCCAGCAGCTTCGCGACGACAAGGCCCGAAGCATGATCGACGAGCTGGTCCATACGGTCGAACTGGCCCAGACCGATTTGGCCGAGTCGACCGCACGGCTGACGGAGATGGAAAAGCAGGTGGGCAGCGATCTGGCCGAGTTGCGGGCGTTGAACGAAGCGGGCACCGGCGAGAGCACGATCCGTCGGACGATTTCGGAAATTCGCAACGAACTGCGCGAAACTCAGACCATCGAGCAGGCCAATCAGCAGTTGCTCGCACTCTTGAGAGAGGCCCAGGAAGACCCCGGCCGGCTGTTGGCCGCACCGAACCGGCTGCTGGAATCGCAGCCCGGCCTGCGGCGGCTGAAAGACGGCCTGATCGACGCCCAAATCCGGACGGCCGAGCGGAAGGGCACGATGTCGGATCAGCACCCCCTGGTCCGCTCGGCGATGCAGTCCGAGGAAGAAATCAGCCGTCATCTGCACAACGAATTGGCCATCGCCATTCGGGGGCTGCAACTCGAATTGCGATTGAACGTCGATCGGCTGGGCCTGCTCGAAGGGCAGCTCGCCGAGGCGAACGAGCGGTTGACGCATCTGGCCGAATTGCGTGCCGCTTACGCCAATCTGTTGGCGGACACGGGTAACTGCACGCAGCGGGTGGAACAGGCCGAGCAGAATCTGGCCGACGCCCGGGCGAGCCACGCCGGCGCGACGGCGACCAGCCTGATCACGAAGATCGACGCGCCGGAAGCCGGCATCAATCCGGTCGGCCCCAGCCGGAGCATGATCATGTTGGCGGGGATTGCCGGCGGCCTGCTGGCCGGTTTCGGAATCGTCTTCTTGACCGTACAACCGACCCGACCGGTACCACCGGCCGTCGAGGAGGTCGTTGCGGCAGCCGGCGCGGCGGATTCGCCCACGGTGGCCATCGAGTCCAACGCCCCGACGTTTCCGCCCGGCGGAAACCTATCCTTCAAGCAGGCGCTACACAAGATCCATTACGGCAGCACGGCGTGAGGTAGTGGAGAGTGGAGAGTGGAGAGTGGGGAGTGGGGAGTGGGGGTGGGTAGCGGGTAGTGGCTAGTGGGTAGTGGAGAGTGGGTAGTGGTTGGGAAGCGTGCTGCGGTGATTGCAGCAGCAGTTCCGGCGTGGCTGAAATGTCGTGCGAACCATGATGGTGTGATAACGCCCGCCGACCGCGATCGGCGGGGTACGCAACAGAAACACTGCAACAAAAACACTGTGCGACTGCACTCACTTATACTGGGCCCTGCTCCTTATTGCGTAGCTCGGCGGTCAGCTTGATGCTGGCCAATGTTTGGGAAATGCGTCAACGTTTGGAGCGGAAGCACGGACCCCGCCGATCGCAGTCGGCGGGCGTTGCCCCCAAATAATACTACCCACTACCCCCTACCCCCTACCCACTACCCACTACCCACTACCCACTGCCCACTACCCACTCACCCCATGATTTCTGTCTACGCGATCGCCGGCATTGTGGTCCTGGTCTGGGGGACGCTCTTCGTTTCCCGCGGATCGCTTACCATGGGGTGTTTGGCATTCGTGATCGTGGCGGCCTGTTTCGGGCACAACTTCCTGCATTTCGACGTCGGATCGATGCCGATGACGCTCGATCGGATCGTGGCGGCCGTGTTGATCGGGGCTTATTTCATCCAACGTCGTCTGGGACGCACCGATCCGAAGCCGCTCGGCCGAAGTGACCTGCTGCTGATGCTGCTGATGGGCACATTGGCCGTCAGCACGGTCTGGGGTGGTTGGGGCAAGGGCATCACGCCGAAGTTCGAGCCGCTTCTCCGCCTGGTTTCCGGATACGTGATCCCCTTTGCCCTGTTCTGGATCGCCCGACAGACGCCGTTGGATCGCCGCAACGTCTCGCTCGTGCACGGCACGTTGGCGTGTTTGGGAGTGTACTTGGCCACAACGGGCTTGCTGGAAGTTACGGGGCAATGGTGGGCCGTCTTTCCGAAACACATCGCCGATCCCGATCTCGGCGAGCATTTCGGCCGCGCCCGGGGGCCTATGGTCCAGTCGATCAATTACGGCCTTTGCCTGGGCTGTTGTTTGTTGGCCGCCTGGTTGTGGCGATGGCGGTTCGGCCGTCTCGGTCAACTGATCCTTGTAGGGCTTATGCCGCTTATGCTGGCGGGGATCTACGTCAGCTACACCCGCAGCGTTTGGATGGGGACGGGCTTGGGGGCGCTGGTTGTCCTCGGGTTGACGCTGCGGGGTTCGTGGCGGCCGCTGGTGTTGGGCACCGTCATTTCGGGCGCCCTGGCGGTGGGCATCACCCAGATGGACAAGCTCGTCGCTTTTCGGCGGGAGTATTCGGCCGCGGAGACGGCCGACAGCGTCAATGTCCGCGGCAGCTTCGTCTACCTTTCGTGGCAGATGTTCCTCGACCGGCCGCTTTGGGGCGTCGGTTTCGGCCAGTTTCCCCAGGCGAAAATGCCCTACCTCTCCGATCGGTCCAGTGCAGTCAACCTGGAGGCTACCCGGCGTTACGTCCATCACAACATGTTCCTCAGCGTATTGACCGAGACCGGATTGATCGGTTTTGCGCTTTTTCTGGCCGTGCTGGCCGGCTGGGGACAGATGGGATGGCAACTCTGCCGCGGTCGGGATGTGCCCCAGTGGGCGCGGGCTCACGGGGTTTTGCTCTTGGGCGCCTTGGCGGTCTACGTTTGCCAGGCGGCGTTCCACGAGCTGAGCTATACGCCAATCGACAATTCCCTCCTTTTCCTACTGGCCGGAACCGCCGCCGGCTTGCGCACGCTGATCAAGCCTGCCACGGTGCCCTCAGTAGAGTAGGCCGGAACCAGCGCAGCGCAGTTCCGGCACGTGGCTTCATGCGGTCTTTCTACACCGGATGCCGGAACT
>DATLAN010000654.1:0-4838 GCA_035527455.1 Thermoguttaceae bacterium | reverse complement strand
CTGAACAACTTGTCGCGAGCATTGCACGCAACTCATTAGCGGCGTGCCTGCTAGCAGATGTTTCTTTTTTGAAACTCTGCCAGCGGGTCACGCCGTTTGGCGTTTCTTGTGGCCCCCTGGCTCAACCAATAGCTCAGGAGGGCCACAATGGCACGTTCCAGCAAGGAAATCCGCGAAGATATCACTGACCAGCACGCCAAGGCGAAAGCTTTGTCGAACCTGGCCGAGAAGGAAAAGCGGGATCTTACTCCCGAAGAGAAGAAGGACTTCGACGGGTTCCTGGCCCGGTCGGAGGAACTCAAGGCCGATCTTCAGCGGGCCGAGTGGCTCGAAACTGAGGAAGAGCGGCTTCGGCAGCCGATAGACCGATCTGGCACGGGGCACGTCGGCCCCCAACGAGCAGACGGCGCCCAAGACTCAGACCGCGGTGATTCGGACTCCCGCCCGAGGGCGGCGAATATCCGGGTTCCGATCCAGAGCCGATTCCGCTACGGAAAGCTCAAGGCGTTCCACGGCGAGCACGCCGAACCGACGGCCTTTCTCGCCGGCCAATTCTATCTGGCCACCGTGTTCAAGCACGAGAAAGCCGAGGTCTGGTGCAAAGAACACGGCGTCCCGACCAACGTGCGGGCCGCATTGTCCGGCGACGTACCGGGCAAAGGCGGCGTGCTTGTTCCGCTCGAAGTCGAACAGGCGATCATCGACCTGCGCGAGCAGTACGGCACAGCCCGCAGCAAATGCAGGCGGGTGCCGATGGCTGGCGATACCAAGGACACGCCGCGTCGAACGTCCGGCGTCACCGCCTACTTTGTTGGCGACAACGACGAGGTAACGGCCAGCGACAAGGCGTGGGATCAAGTCTCGCTGGTGACGAAGAAACTCGCCGCGCTGGTCAAGTACTCTTCGGAGATTTCAGAAGACGCCATCATCGACATGGCCGACGATCTCACGCGAGAGATTGCCTACGCCTTCGCCGTGAAGGAGGATCAATGTCTATTCCTCGGAACAGGGGCTAGCACGTACGGCGGCATCAGTGGTCTATATACCGAGTGTGCCGCGGCTACGGCAGGCGTGGTTACCGCGCTGACCGCCAACACGGCTTTCGGCACGCTGGACCTCGTCGACTTCGAGGCCATGATGGGCAAGTTGCCGATCTACCCCGGAATCAGCCCCGAGTGGTACATCAGCAAGGCCGGGTGGGCCGCGTCGATGATGCGGCTGGCCGATGCGGCCGGTGGAAACACGGCTGAGATTATCGAGGGCGAGAGGCGACAGATGTTCTTGGGCTATCCCGTCAACTTCGTGCAGTGCATGAATTCGACGTTGACAGCCCAGGTCAATGTCTACGGTATCTGCTACTTCGGCGACATGTCCATGGCGGCCTCGTTCGGAGATCGGCGCGGGCTGGCAATCAAGGTCAGTTCCGACCGTTACCTCGAATACGACCAGCTCGGCATCCTCGGCACCGAGCGGTTTGACATCAACGTCCACGATGTGGGCGACACGTCGAACCCCGGCGCGATGATCTCGCTGTTGTTCCCATCGAGCTAACCAATCCCCTAGGCTCCCCTTGGAGCGCAGTGCCCGGGGGGAGCCGGTTTCTATTTTCACAACCGACTCAAACTTTACGAGGTTTTACAATGTCCGGACCTTTCGCGATTCAACAGCAATCGAAAATCAAGGTGCTGACCGCGCCCGGCGCGCTGGTTGACGGTGCCAGCTTGGCAGTTACCGAACTCGACACCCTCGGGTACGAGCACTGCGAGATCTACCTAATCATCGGCACGACGAACACCGCATGCTCCGCGGCGATCCTGACCGAGGGCGACGCGTCCGGCACTGGACACGGCAACATTACCGCATCCAACTTTGACGGCCAGACAAACGCCGTCGGAGCCACGGCCGTGTTGCCGACTGCCGCCAATGATGACAGCGTGTTCGTCTGGTCGCTCGATCTCCGCAAACGGAAACGCTACATCGACGCGACGATCACCGTCGGCAGCACGAGCACAGGCGGCTACTACACGGTGATTGCGATCCTGTCGAACTCCAAGGTTATGCCGGTCACCGAAGCCGAACGCGGCGACGTGGCCGACTGGATTCGTATATAGGCCAGTCTTCTCCTGTGGGTGGTGTGATGGGTGTCGTGGTTGTCATCCCGGCTCGCGGGGGCTCGAAAGAGATCCCCCGTAAGAACCTCCAGCCGATCGGTGGAATACCGCTGATCGGCTGGGCGGTTCGGGCCGCGCTTGCGGCAACCAGTGTCGATGCGGTTTACGTCTCGACTGAAGACGCCGAGATTGCTCATGTGGCCCGCGAGTACGGCGCCGAAGTGATCGACCGGCCGGCAGCGTTGGCCGATGATACGGCCGCCACCCTGCCCGTTATCCGGCACGCAATCGACTGGATGGAAACGCCGCCCGTGCGCCTGGTGTTGCTGCAATGCACCAACCCATTCACAACCGCCGCGGATATCGACCAGGCAGTGGCGACGGCCGAGGCGACGGATGCTGATTGCGTGATCGGCGTTACTCGCGATTGTTCGTTTCTGTGGCACGATCTGCACAGCAAAATCGCCGCCGTAAACTTCGACCCCGACGAGACATGGCGCCGACAGGATTTTGTACCGCAATGGCGGAGCAACGGAAGCTTGTGGGTAGTCCGTACCTCGGGATTGTCGTCGGCTCCGTCGTTGCAATCAGGCCGCGTTGCCATACACGAGATGCCGGCCGAGCGTTCGATCGACATCGACACGCCGCTTGACCTGCACATTGCAAGATCCTTATTCGCGTGGCAACGGCAGTGGATAGTGCTTGGCTCATCGCCGAGCGCGCCCGAGTGGCTGCCTGTCGTGCGTGCCCGTTACCCATCGGCAACAGTGATCACGACGAACGCTAGCGGGCTATTGTTCGATCCTCCCGACCGGCCTGATTACTATTTTCTGTCCGATCACGTCGCTTGCGATCTATACGGCCAACTTGCCCAAGACCTGTCGGCCAGAGGAACACGGACGATCACGCGCAAACGGGCCCTCTCGGCGATGAAGACCCGGGGCGTCGAGTGGTTCGACGAGTTTATTCAAGATGACCGAGAAGTCGCGGGGGCGGTATTTCAACCGGGGCAGTACAGCGGGCCTGGTCTGTCCGGCCTGTTTTGCATGCAGTATGCGCTCAATCACCATGCTTGCGGCGTCCATCTTATCGGGTTCGAGGGGTACGGCGACCGGGCGCATTACTGGGACAGACCTGCCGAGTTGGCCCACAACAAGAGTATTCCCTACACCGAGCAGTATATCAGGCCGTTCGTTCAGTCGGCCGCCGACACGTGCCCGGATGTTACGTTCCATTTCTACGGCGATCTCAACTATCGAATCAGCGGGGAAAATGTGCGATGCGAATCAAGTTCATAAAGCGGTGGCGATCCTTCAAGGCCGACCGATTGGCGGACATCGCCGACGGTGCGGCGAACATACTCATTAGCCGAGGAATTGCGGCGGCGTTTCCTCTCCCGCCAAACGTCGAACCGGTGGCGGGGATTGACATCGACGTTGACGCAAAGGTGCCGCCCGGAATGACTGTTACCCGGGATTACGAGACTCCGCGGCAGAAACGCAAGGCGAAGTCGAAAGAATGAGCGAACCGACTCTCATCGCCGCGCCGACCGATACGCCGATCGAGGAAGCCGATCTTCGAACGCAGTTGCGCATCTTGGATCGTTCGGAGGATCAGTATCTTCGAACGCTGATCGAGGCGGCCACCGAGACATTGCAGGCGATCGCGTGGCGGCAGTTCATGACGGCGACATACTCCCTGACGTACGACTCGTTCTCCGACCGGATGGAGTTGCCGAAGCCGCCCTTGAAGTCGGCAACGATTGCATACCTAGACACGGCCGGCAATTCGCAGGCCCTGGCAACGACGGTTTACGAGGTGGTCACCAACGCAACGCCCGGTTTTATTCGGTTGAAGTACGGGCAAACCTGGCCGGCAGTGTACGGGCACCCGGATGCCGTCACCGTGACTTTCGTTTGCGGCTACGGTGCCGCGTCGGCCGTCCCCGCCAGAACGAGGCACGCGGTTAAGCTGCTGGCGGCGCATCTATACCAGACGCGGGAACCGGTAGTTGTCGGGACAATCGTTGCGAATGTGCCGATGGGGATTCGGTACTTGCTGGATCGAGCAAATCAGGTGGGATGATGAGACGCGACCGAGCGGCAACGCGAAACAAGTGCGTTGAGATTGAGAAGCCGACCGAGTCGGAGACGGCCGGCGAATTGTCCAGAACGTGGACCCGGCCGGGGGCCCTGTTCGGTCGCGCGTGGGTGTCGATCGAACCGCTGAGCGGCCGGGAGTATTGGGAGGCAGAACGGCAAGACTCGGCGATTAGTCACAAGGTCACGGGGCTGTGGAATGACTTTTCATCGGTCACGGCAGACATGCGGCTGAAGTATGAAACGCGGTATTTCAACCTCGCGGAACCGCCGCGGAACGTCGGCGAGGCCGGAGCGTTGGCCGAGGTGATGGTCGAGGAGGTGAAGGGGTGAGCCTGGAAACCTCCATTGACACGCGACTGAATGCCGTAACGGCGCTGACCGACATTGTCAGCACACGGATATACCGGCAGCAACGACCGCGCGGGAGTGC
This sequence comes from Thermoguttaceae bacterium, assembly GCA_035527455.1. Lineage (GTDB taxonomy): Bacteria > Planctomycetota > Planctomycetia > Pirellulales > Thermoguttaceae > DATLAN01. The sequence goes on along the minus strand of DATLAN010000654.1, from coordinate 195 downwards.
TTTGCCGTGTGTCGTCTATCAACGGATTACGTCTAGCGTCGTCAACCATGCGGCCGGCGTGACGACTACCAAGAACACGAGAATCCAGGTTGACAGCCTGGCGTCTACGGCAAGCGGAGCCCGCACGCTGGCCGATGCGGTGGCCGGGGCGATATCGGGGTGGAGCAACTCAGGCGGCACACCTTCAATCAGTAT
>DATLAN010000653.1:0-5642 GCA_035527455.1 Thermoguttaceae bacterium | reverse complement strand
GGCGAATCCCCTTGCCGGGCGAATCCCCTTGCCGGGCGAATCCCCTTGCCGGGCGAATCCCCTTGCCGGGCGAATCCCCTTGCCGGGCGAATCCCCTTGCCGGAACTGCGCTGCGCTGGTTCCGGCCTACATCTTGTTCCGGCCTACATCTCACAACTCCAGCGGGCCTTCGGGCGTTTTGCCGAGTTGGGCCAGCATCCACGCGATCACGCCGAGGCCGAGCAGGAAGGTGGTCAGGAAGACGGCCATCGGGCCCCATTGGACGGCGAGAGGTTGGGCCGAGACGTCGAGAAAGCCTTCGAGACTGACCTTCTGCACCAGGTGGCGGCTGATCGCGTTGATCCCCAGCACGCCGAATTGGGCCAGCGCGATCAGCGCCGCCGCCGCGCGCGTGGGCAGACCGTTGCGACGCATCCACAACAGCAGAAACGGCAGACCGGGCGCCATGCCCGTGGCCATCGTCAACACTAGTAGCCCGCCGGCGGTCATCGTTTGGCGCAATTCGGCCGGCCACGTGCCGAACACGTACCAGGAGCCGGCCGCCGCAAAGAAGATCATGCCGAAAGTGTAGAGTCCCGGAGCGAACCGGGCTGCCCAACGCCGGTAGTCTTCGCTTTCAGCGCGGGCGAAGAAGGCCGCGTCGAAGAAGACCCACGCGGCGGTCGTCGTCAGCGCCAGGCCGAACATCAACAGCCACCGCGGCCAAAGCGACGGGTCGCCGATGTTCAGCGCCGTCCCCAACGCGGCCCCGCCCATGCGGTGCGCCTGCCACAGCTCGGGCCAGCGCTCGACGTGGGCCATCAGGCTCAGCCCGTTGGCGAAGAGGAACCCGATGGCGATGAAGAACACGGCCGACGTCCAACCGGCCGCTTTCCTGGCCGGCGTCAATCCCGCTTCGCCGCGCAGCCCGGAGGCGTAGAAGTAGACCCCGTAGTACGCCGGGATCAGCAGCACGACGATCAGCAGCCAGAACCAGGCCATCAGGATCGTGGCCGGATAGAAGACCTTGTAGTACGCCACTTGCGTAAACAGCAGCGGCACGACGCCGAAATTGACGCCCAGCGCCACGATCACGGGCATCTGCCTCATCAGCCGGGTGGAAAAGCGCCGGCCGTGCTCGTTGCGGCCGATCCACAGCAGCATGGCCACCAGCAGCCCCGCGTACCAGAGATTCATCGGCACCGCGTGCAGCGTGAAGCCGAGCACCTTGAAGAACTCGACGAACCAGAACGGGGCGGGCATGCCCGAGGTGGCCGACGGGTCGATCAGCGTTTCCGCGTTCATGGGCCGGCCTCCGACGTGTTCAGCAGCGGTTCCATGCCTGCGGGCCGCGGGGGCGCGATCTCCATCAGGTAGTCGGTCAACAACCGGGCCTCCTCGGGCGTGCCGGCCCAGGGGGGCATCATGAAATGGGCCTCGCTGAGGTGCTCGATCGTCGAAAGCACCAGCTTTCGCGGCTTCCCGCGGAGCAGCGGGCCTACGGCCGAGTAGCCGTGCCGCAGCGCGTGGCAGTCGTTGCAGTGGTACTGGAAAAGGACCTCGCCCAAGGCGACGCGATCCTGCGCGGGAAGTTCGAGCAACCGCGTCGGGCTGATCCGGTCGTGTTCGATTACCTCGGGATAATGCTCGCGGACGAACGCCTTGGTCCAGGTGCCGCCTTCGAGATAGCCGGTCGCTTGCAGCGTGGCGACCTCCTCGGGCCGGATCTGGTTGCCCAGCACCACGTTGTAGATCACGTACGGTTTGCGGACCGCCTCGCGGATGAACTCGCCGGTCGAAAACGCCGCGATGCCGAAGAGGAACAAGGTCAACGCGAACCCGGGCGAAAGCCAGCCGGGATTGCGGTAGGGCCCGAAGTAGAGCAACGCGAACACGGCGGCCGTCAGCGCGAAGATCAGCACCACCAGCACATTCAGCACGGCCGCCGATGGCAACACGGCTTGCGACGAAGCGGGCAGGAACAGGTACCAGCCGATCCCTCCGACGGTGATCATCACCGCGCCCAACAGCGCCGGCCGGGCCGAACGTGCGGCGATCATGTTGCGCAGTCGCTCGCTCGGCACGGCCAAGGATGCGTGCAGGTAGACGTAAAGCGAGCTGAGCAACAACGCCCCGCCGGTCCGCGCGATCGTCTGCGGGAGGAACTGCGGATTGTAGAACGCGACCCAGAATGAGCCGTCCGAGGGCCAGCGGCCGGGGTTGGCCATGAAGGCCATGATCGCGGAGATCAACACCAGGCTCACCCACGCGGCCAGTGCGTAGATCCAGCCGATTTTCACGTGGGTCTTCTCACTGAGCCGGCCCCAGTAGTAGTAAAAGATGAAGGCCGCAATGAGTTCCACCACGAAGAAGACCCATTCGGTGGCCCAGGCGAAGAGGAACGTTCGGATCAGCACTTCGGTGGCCAGCGGCGAGGCCAGTCCGATCGTCCACCAGATGCCCGCGCCGGAAATCGCCCCGAAGACGACCGTCAGGAGGATGAAGAATCTGGCGTGTCGCTTGAGATACGCCAGGTACTGCTCGTCGCGCGTCTTATAGGCGTGGCCGACTTCCACCGCCAGGAACAGCCCGCCGCCGACCGCGTAATGCGCGACCAGGACGTGGAGGACCGCCACCACGGCGATCAACATGGGGGCGGTCAGGTGCGGGACGTACCACCACGGGTAGTGCATGGCCGGCTGTTACTGCTTGGCTTCACACGGTTTCATGCCGAGTCTTCCCAGCAACCATACCATGGGACACCAGTTCGTGAAAGCCGACTGTAGAAGATTCCGTCATGGTCCCTTTCCAGAAGCGCCCCGGGGCGGTTCGTCGTCTTTGGCGTCGAACCGAGGCGGCGTAACCGCGGGCGGATCGGACGGTTGCTCCTCCCGCGAACCGGCAGTCGGGCGCGGATCCACCGCGCAAGACCCGGACATTCACGTGCTCACGCCGAATCGGGGCAGGACCCAACGGTTCAACGCGAACCACAAGACGAGTATCCCGATCACGAAGCCGATTTCTCTCCAACCCATGGTTTCAGACTCCTGACGGTTCAGAGCGGTTTGTTGTGACCGCATTCGTGCGTTCTATCCATCCGGGACGAGAATTTCGCTTCCCACCGGTCGCGCAGCACCCCGCGAAGCTGTTGCTGCAAAGCGAACGGCAACTCGATCCGTTGGCCGCACCTGTAAACCGTGATGGTGTGGCGGATGTTGTCCACGACGACCTCGCACGGACCGCAGCCGCAGAGGTGTTTCTCGAAGATCGCGTAGTCTTCCCGGCTCAACTCGCCGTCGACGTATTCGCCCAGCAGGGCCAGCAGTTCTTTACATTGCATGATTCATACTTCGCCGCGGGGTTCCAGCACCAAACGGTTCTTGACGTCGTTGCCGTGAACTATGGGGTGGCACGCCCTGAGGAACGAAGGGCGTGTTTTCCCGACGTACCACGCCCTTCGTTCCTCAGGGCGTGCCACCCACTGTAACATCCCAGACTTTATGCCGAACCGCCGAAAAACCGTTTGGTGCTAGTGGTTTGGATGCGCCGCCGGCTCCATCGGTTACACCGAGGCGGTGGCGTCGGGGAATCAGGCCGCGTTGCGTTTCGGCATCACGTCGGGTGGATTTTCCCGGGCACGCACGCCACGAGGCGTTGCCTTCGAGGCTCCCACGGCATCATGACGGAAGCCGCAAGTCGGCAGAGATAAACGACTTGCGACCATCGGCGACCCCGCCGGCGGAACGGCCGTCCCGTTGGCACGTCGCTTGCCGTAATTTGGCCCGGCAGGATCTACAGGCCCTTGACGCACGCAAGAGAAAAAGACCGGACCCGACGACATGGCACCTTCGACACAGCTCGAAAGAACTACCTCATCCCCCGGCGACTGCGGCTCGCAACACGCCCGAACTGCCAAGGTCCGGGTCCTGCACGTGATCAACGGCGAACACTATGCGGGTGCCGAACGGGTCCAGGATCTGCTGGCCTCTTCGTTGGGCGAGCACGGTTTCGAGGTCGCCTTCGCCTGCATCAAGCCGGGGAGGTTTCCCCGCCTGCGGCAATCCCGGCAGGCAAAGCTGTACGAGGTGCCCATGCGAAGCCGGTTCGATCTGCGGGCCGTCTGGAAGTTGGTGCGGATCGTTCGCCGAGAGGGCTACGACTTGATCCACTCCCACACGGCCCGCTCCGCTTTGATCGCGGCGATGGTCTCGAAGATCACGGGCATTCCGCTGGTCCATCACGTCCACAGCCCGACCTCTCGCGATACCACGGCCCGTTGCCGCAGCCGGATCAACGCCCTGGTCGAGCGGGCGAGCCTCCGCCGGGCGTCGGCTTTGATCGCCGTGTCCGAGAGCTTGGCGCGGCACGTTTGCCGGACGGGGCCCGCCGGGCAGCCGGTCTGCGTCGTGCCCAACGGCGTGCCCTGCCGTCGCCCGGCCGCGGCTCGTGATGCGGCCAAAACGGAGTGGACGCTCGGCACCGTCGCGCTGTTTCGCCCTCGCAAGGGGATCGAGGTCCTGCTGCAAGCCTTGGCCATTCTGAAGTCCCGAGGCGTCCCCGTCCGGCTTCGGGCGGTGGGCGGATTCGAAGACCCGCAGTACGAGCGCCGGATCAAGCAGCTTGCCGAAGAACTCGGCGTCAGCGACATGGTCGATTGGACCGGCTTCACCCGGGACGTCGATCGCGAGTTGGAGCGGATGGACCTGTGCGTGCTGCCGAGCCTCTTCGGCGAAGGGCTGCCCATGGTCGTGCTGGAGGCCATGGCGGCCGGCGTGCCGGTCGTGGCCACCCGCGTGGAAGGCACTCCCGAGGCGATCCGCCACGGACAGGACGGCCTGATCGCCGAGCCGGGTGATCCGAACGACCTGGCCGACGCCGTCACGCGAATCACCAGCGGCCAGGTCGACTGGCACGCACTTCGGGCCAGCGCACTCGCACGGCACGCCGAGAAGTTCTCCCAACACAGCATGGCCGCCGGCGTGGCGGAAGTGTATCGCGGCGTGCTGTCGGAGAACCCCGCCGAACGCAAGAAAAACGCCCCCGGACTGCGTTCCGGGGGGAGCCCTCGGGAAACTCCGACGGACCCCGCCGATCGCAGTCGGCGGGCGTTAGTGTGAAAGCGCTAACGTCCCTCGTGCCGACGGGATCCTCGCGCCGCTATTCGACTCCCACCCCCACGGGCTCCTCGTCCGGCTGCGGATCATGCTCGGGGAATCGCTCGCGTTGGGCCGGCTCGGCGGTCTCTTCCCCTTGGATCCGCGCGGCCAGGGCGTTGAACTCCTCGGCGAACTCTTGCCAGTAGTCGCCGTCGCGAAAATGGATCGGCTCGACCCGCTCGCCGCGAGCCAACTCCCGCACGCCCCGACGCAGCCGCAACAGCGGGCCGGTGAAACGGTTGCTCAGCCGGATGATGTCCAGAATCACCAGCGGCAGCAACAGGAACGAAGCCACCATCGCCGGACCGTAGAAGAACCACATTTCGCTGAAGTGCATGTAGAACAGTCGGGCCGGACCGGTCACGATCCGCCAGCACAGCAACATCAAGGTGATCGTCATCACGCAAACCACCCAATACAGCACCACGCGAAGGACCAAGGCCCCCTGCACCTTCGGGTCGACGAACAGTTGCTTGCGAAGGGCCTTCTTCTGTTGGAGCGTTAACG
>DATLAN010000652.1:0-8421 GCA_035527455.1 Thermoguttaceae bacterium | reverse complement strand
CACGGCGGTTGGCACGCCACGAGGAACGAAGTGCGTGATTTCCCGAGATCCCACGCCCTTCGTTCCTCAGGGCGTGCCACCCCCGTCTCGCTCCGCGAGACGTGGCTTCCTCTCGCGGAAACGTGGCTACATCTCGCCCAGCGAGATGGCTACTGTGCTACAGATCGTCCAGCCCGGTGAAAGCCGTGATCAACGAGCGGAGCTTGCGTCTGAGGACGGAGTAGCTGAAGAACTTCTTGCTCAACTCGTAGTTGTGATCGACCATCTCCTGGCGGTATTCCGCGTCGGAGATCACCTGGCGGACGTGTTCCAGCACGTTGCGCGTGAGGAAGCCGTCCATGGTGATCACCTTGAAGCCTTTCGGCTCGATGTCGGAAATGAAGATCGAGTAGCGGTTGACCAACACGGGTTTGCGGTAGTAGAAGGCTTCCAACAAGGCGTTGCCGAAGCCCTCATACAGACTGGGATACGTGATCAAATCGGCGTTGGCATACACCTCGGCCAACGACGCGTCGACCGTGTCGCCGGTCCCCGACGGGTTGGACGAAGGGATGTGGGTGTGGATGAATCGCAGGTCCACGCCCGAATGGTCCGCCAATTCGATCAGGGCATCGTGATATTCCAATCCCTCGTCGCCCGTTTCGTGCGAGACGACCAGCTTGCAGTTGGGGATGTTCAGTTGGGAAACCAGAGCGATCGAGTGCTCGATCCCTTTTCGCGGCACCACCCGGGTGGGTTGTAGGATCAGGACGTCGTCCGGCTCCAGGCCGATCCGCTGGCGGAAGTCCGTCTGGCGGTCGCATTCCGCGGGCGGCCGCTCGAAATCGAGCACGTTGGGGACCATGATCGACGAGGCCCCTTTGCGCCAGGAAAGGTCCCCCTGAGCGAACGAATTGATCGTCACGTGCTGCAAGGAGGGCAAGGTGGGCGGAAAGGCCATCGTGAGGAAATCGCCCACCGAATTGACCGAAAACCGCGGCCGCTCCCAGTAGAAATCGTGGTGGTGTGCGATCGCCGGAATCTCGGTCTCCGCAATGAAGTGCGTCAACGCCACCCCCAACGGGATGTGCATCGGCAACGACAGGGCGTTCTCGACGATCAGAATGTCGACCTCGAAACCCTCCACGAAATCGTAGAGGGTTCCCTTCAGGTAATCGGCCACCCCGTTGATTCTCCGGGTCAACTCGGCGCCCCGCCCGTGCGTGCCGAACGCCCGCTCGTTGATCCAGACGTTGTCCCGGTCGTAGAAGTACGCCTCCGGCACCAGCATGCTGATGCTCGGATCGCGGTCCAATTTGCCGGCGTACCAGTAGCTGACGTGTTTGTAGTCCCAAAGGAGCTGCGCCCACTTGGCGCTCTCCAAAGTCACACCGTCGGTGCCGGCGAACCGGGTGGAAACGAAGCCGATACTCTGCGGTTTGGACACGGTTTCAGTCGGGGGGTTGGGGACCTACTGAATCATACACTCCGGAAGCTGCGCCAGGTCGGTGATGATCAAATCCGGCGAGATCCCCGCCGCCCGCGAATCCTCCTCGCGACGCCGGAGACTGCGAGCGTCGCCGGCGAACAGAGCGGTACGGAAGCCTACCTCCCGTGCGGGCAGCACGTCGTTGAGGATATCGTTTCCCACGTACAGGACCTCTTCGGGTTCGATGCGGCGCTGTTCGAGAGTCGCGCGGGCCGTCGCGAACAGCGCCGTGCCGGGCTTGGCACGGCCGTATAGGTACGAATAATACTGCAAATCCCGCTCGAAGCCACAGCCCTCGGCCGATTCTCCCAGCAGGGCCTCGAACAGATACGCCGTGTAGAACTGGGCGTTGCTGATGATCCCCAGCAGGAGACCGTGGCGGTGGAGTCGCTCGAGACAGTCTTGCAGGTGCGGCATCGGCCAGCAGGGATTCGCCCGGGCCTCGTATTCCACGGCCAAACGCTTCAGGTCGACGGACCGCAACGCCGTATCGCCCGTCGGCCGGCCGCTTGCCGGACGGGGCAGGATTTCGCGCCAGATCTCGACGATGTCGACCTCCGGATAGTCGATACCGTCTTGCCGGCCACGGGCGTGAGAGGCTTCAATCGCCTGAAAAAGAAACTCGACACTTGGGTGGTCGGCGGCGTGATCGAGCCCCAGGGAACCCAATGCCTCCTCCAGAGCCCGTTGTAAAACGGGGTTGTTTCCTGCCGTGCGCTCCTCTGCCGTGCCCACCTCGCCGCTGGCACTGACGAACAGTGTGCCGTAAAGATCGAACAGCACCGCTCGGATCCCCTCCAGCCGGTCCAACCGGGGGGATTCGCCGGAGTCCACTGGTTCCAGAGCGTGAAAATGTTCGCGAAAGATCTCGACGTAAAGATTCGGCATATCGGGACTCCCATTTCATGATATATCCCGCCGGCAGCGCCGCAAAGCCGGCCCCTCATGTCTCGACCCGTTGGGGCATGGAACGTCGGCACCCCGCGATGACCGCGTGGCGTGACCACATCGCAAACCGGCTTTGCCGAGGGAATTCGCGGAAGAATACCTTGACCGATTGAAGGGAATTCTCTTATAGTGCGGGGCGAAAGAGGAGGATCTGCCCCATGAGACCCACCGTTTACATCGTCGATGACGATCCCGACATCAACAGGGCCATCGCACAACTCGTCAAACTGATCCATTTGAACGTGGAGTCGTACACCTCGGCCAACGACTTTCTCGCCGCGTTTCAACGGACCGGGCCCGCGTGTCTGGTCCTCGACATCCGCATGCCCGGCATGAGCGGCCTGGAACTCCAACGAGAACTGGTCCGCAGCGGAAATGAGTTGCCCACGATCATGATCACCGGGCACGGAGACATCCGTATGGCGGTGGAGGCCATGAAGGCCGGGGCCGTGGAATTCCTCGAAAAACCGTTCAGGATGCAGGAACTCTGCGACAGCATTCAAAGGGCTGCCCGGCTCGACGAGGAGAGATGGCAGCGCCGGAAAGAGCGGGAAAAGGTCGACCACCGCCTCGACGACCTCACCTCGGCCGAACGCAACGTGATGGGACTCGTCGTTCTGGGGAAAACCAACAAGGCGATCGCCGAGGAACTGGGCCTGAGCGTGCGGGCGATCGAGGATCGCCGGGCCCGGATGATGAGGAAACTGGGGGTGAAAACGCGGGCCGAGTTGCTCGAGTTGGCCACGGTTGCGTCCGCCTGACGCCTCGCTTTTTCGACTACGTGGAGTTTTTGGATTTTTCCGAGGTTTTACCACAGATCCCAGGTGGCATTGCCGATATAGTGTGATGTCGAAGGTCGGTAACGCACCGGTGGCAGGCCGGTTGTGCGGGACCGAGGATCGATCATTTTGGGGCAGCGGCCCTTCGCAGGTATCTCTCCATAAGCCTGCGAAGGGCCTTCTTATGCGCCTCCCGGGGGTTCTTGGGGGCTCGCGCGGAAACAACCCGTTCATTGGATGGCCCCGCTTATTGGGTGGCACGCCCTGAGGAACGAAGGGCGTGGAAAACCTGCCAAACCACGCCCTTCGTTCCTCAGGGCGTGCCACCCTCGCCAAAAGTGCGCGAGGTAGTCTTGTGTAAACGCCGAGGGCGCGACCACCGGTCGCGGCTTTGTGTGAGGTAGAATTGCTGCGGGGCTTTGCGTAATCGCCATAATCCGCCCAGAGTACCAGGTGATGGGGCGTATCTCTCGACCGACTGCATTCGCCCGGCTTTCCACGCGACAGGCCCGCACGGTGTTCGCGGCCGCAGTCGTGCTCAGTGGCCTCTTCGTGGCCGTGACCCTCTCGCCGCTGGCCAATCCGGGCCCGAGCCGCGAATCGCACGACGGGCCCGGGGCGGGTGACGTCGCACTCTATCGGGCAACAATCGACCGCATCCATGCCGGCGAGGGTTACTACGAGGTGGCCGGGGCCGAGATGCGGGCAAGGGGCTACCCGACCGGGAGCGTGTTCAACTGGCGAGTGCCCACGCCGTTTTGGCTCATCGGGTGGATGCCTTCGGTGACCTTCGGCAAGGTTCTGCTCGGTGGGCTCGCCCTGGCCCTCTCGTTATTGGCGTTCGAGGCGTTGGCGCGTGAAGAGGACAACGCAATCCGCCGCCCCGTGGCGTGCGCGCTGTTGTTGACCGGCCCGTTGCTCCCGTGTGTGTTGGGCGACCTGTTCGTGATGCCCTCGCTTTGGGCCGGCGTGCTGATCGCCCTGTCGATCTGTGCGTACGGCGTCGACCGCCCGCGGTTGGGAGTGGTCTGCGGCCTGGCGGCGGTCTTCCTCCGCGAACTGGCCATGCCGTACTGCCTGGTGGCCGCGGCGCTGGCCTGGCGGAACAAGCGGCGGGGCGAGCTGACGGCCTGGTTGGTCGGCCTGGCTGGCTTCACGGTCATTTTCGGACTGCACGCGTTGCACGTGTCGGGCTTGATCGGTCCGGAGGATCGGCTGCACCGCGAAAGCTGGGTCCAGTTCGGCGGCACGGCGTTCGTCATCGCCACGGCCGAGATGACCGCGTACCTGCTGCTGTTGCCCCAGTGGATCACGGCGTTGTATCTCGCCGCGGCGTTGCTCGGCTTCGCCGGCTGGAACACGCCCTTGGGCCGACGGGCGGGACTGACGGCCTGTCTGTTCGTGATCGCGTTCGCCGTCGTGGGCCAGCCGTTCAATCAGTACTGGGGCTCGCTGATCGCACCACTGTTGTGCTTCGGCGTCGTGCGGTCTCCCGGTTCGCTTCGCGACTTGTGGAAGGCGGCGGCGACCTCGAGTTGCTCGGCAGCAGTAGCCGATTCGAGCAACCGCATCGCCTCTTCCACCAACTCGCGATAGGGCGCGTCGTCGGGACTGCCTTCCTCCAGGCCGGTTGGCGTCTCGGTTTCCATGTTGACGGTTCGGTCGACCACATACAGCGGGCGGCCGCGAACCTGGTCGTAGATGCGGATGATGTACTCGCCGAGCACCCAGATGCCCAGGGCATTGATCGCACCGAAGAAACTGGCGGCGAGGATCTGGGACGCCCAGCCGGGAATGGCGTAGTCGGTGAACACCTTGCAGAAGACCGAAAACCCGCCAAGGCCCAGAAACAGCAGGGCGGCCAGGATGCCGATCAGTTGGAAGATCCTCAACGGGAACGAGGAAAACGAGAAGATGGCCGTCTTGGCCAGCCGAAACAGCCCGCAAAGGCTCACGCGGGGCCGATCGTCGTAGCGGGAATGCCGCTCCACCTCGACGCCCCGCTGCCGGAACCCGACCCACGAGCGAAGGCCAGGAAAATAGCGGTCGGTCTCGCCCAGGGCGACGATCTGCCGCACCACGCGGCGGTCGACCAGTCCGAAATTGCCGGCGTCGACGGGCATTTCCACGCTGGCCACCGACGCCATCAGCCGGTGGAACGCCGCGAACAGCAGCCGTTTCGGCCAGATCTCCTTCCGCCGAGTTCGAACGGCGTAGACCACGTCGCTGCCGGCCTGCCACGCTTCGAGAAACCGGGGGATCGCTTCCGGCGCGTCCTGCATATCGGAATCCATCAACACCACGGCGTCTCCCCGCGCGTGGGCCAGGCCCGCTTGAACGGCCGCCTGGTGCCCGAAGTTCCGCGAGAAATGCACCACCCGAACCCGTGCGTCCTCGGCGGCCAACCGATCGAGGACCTGCGGGCTGCGATCGGTCGAACCGTCGTTGACGAAGACGATTTCGAAGTGGACGCCCACGTCGCTCAGCGTTTCCCTCACGCCGCCGAGCAACACGGGCAGCACTTCCGCCTCGTTGTAGACCGGCAACACGACGCTAACCAGCGTATCGGGCAGCGGGGGCCTGTAATGGAGTTTCGAGCCGTTCACGAGATTCAATCCTCAACCGTTCGCTTGCGTACCGCGCAAAAACAACTTGGCCAATCGGGTGGCACGCCCTGAGGAACGAAGGGCGTGAAAAACGCCTGAAACCACGCCCTTCGTTCCTCAGGGCGTGCCACCCTTGTTGAGAAATGTACAGGTTATTTTGCGTGGAACCTTGGGTGTCGTCCAAACCGATAGCCGACGAAGCAAACCGAAACCAACGCCAGGCCCGCCCACGTGGCGATCCACCCGCGCCGCAAGCTGTCCGGGCGGAACTCGAGCGTCACGCGATGCCGGCCGGGCGTCACCAGGCAGCCGAGGAAGTCGCCGTTGACCCGCAACGGTCGCTGCGGCTTCCCGTCAACTGTAGCTTGCCAACCGGGATGGAAGCTCTCGGCCACGACCAGCATTTGCGGACCGGAACAGTCGCAACGAATGTGCAGGTTGCCGGGCCGGTCCGACAGCAACGTTGCGGTGCCGGGGGTCGATTTGCCCAGGACGAGCGGGACCTCGCACAGGGCGGTGGTTTCCGGGTCGATCCGCGGAAGGTCGCTCGCCGGATCGCCGGTCCAACGAACCCGGCTCACCATCCGCACGCGCGGCAGTGGCTGGGGCACACGGGCCCAACGCTCATCGCTCTGGACGAGCCCTTCGATATCGGCGGTGGTCTCGCCCCGCAGGACCCAGTGGACTGCGGCGGCCCTGAGCGCGGCCAAATGGCGATAATCGAGTTGCCGGGCGGGTTCCAGCCCGGCGTATCCGTCGGCCCGATGCCAGCCGGCCAGCGTGATCTGGTTGCCGGTGCGGAGTTTCTCCTCGTCGAAACGTACCAGCGACGCCAGCACGCGGCCGGGCGGTTGGTCCGGGGGTTGGTCCGGCGGTGTTTCGATCCCGGCGAGGAACGGTTCCAGCCGCTCGGCTCCGGGGTAAACGGCATGGCTGAGGCCGTAGACTCCCAGGTCGGCCGCCGTGAACAGGATCAGCCCGATCAGGGCAGCGCGAGATCCACCGGCAGCCAAACTCAGCAACAGGGCCGCCGTGCCCAAGAGCAGCGGTCCGGCCATGATGGCAGGCACGGGAGCCATCCAAGGTTGATTGCGCAGCAGCAGGCAGATCAGTGCCACGATCGCACTCAAGCCCGTCGTCATCCACACCGCCCGAACGTGGCCAAGCCGCCAAAGTAGCCGTCTCGCTCCGCGAGACGTGGCTTCATCTCGCGCCGAAAGTAGCCGTCTCGCTCCGCGAGACGTGGCTTCATCTCGCGGAGCGAGATGGCTACCAATAAGCAGCACGAAGCCGATGGCCGCCAGGATCGCACAGGAGAGTTGAAACAGCATCACGTAGCGGCAGGGGAACCGAAAACTTCCGACCAACGGCAGGAAATGCTGCAGGCGGTAGATCGGCGCGTACTTTCCGAAGGCCAGCAGCAAGGCCAAAACGCCCAATCCGCCGGCCGCGGCGGCCGGTGGACCCAGCGATCCCAGCCGGCGACGGCGCACCACCAGCCAGACGATCAGCAGCAGCGGAACGGCCCCGATATACAGCGCCAACTCGTGCGTGTTCTGTCCGACCACCCGATGAACGAAGGCGTACGGGGCCACCAGTTGCAGCAGGTTCATCGGGTGCAGCGAGCCCCAGGCGGCGAACGCGGCGTCGGCCGAGCCTCTGGCGCTGTGCGAGAGGGCGTCGATGGTCGGCAGCAGTTGAATTCCGCCGACCAACAGGCCGCAACCCTTGGCAATCGCCAGCCGGCTCCAAAGACGCTTGCGAGCCGTGTGCGTCGGACGGGTCAGCACGAACGCTGCGTAGGCGGCCTCGGCGATCAGCGAGAACCAGACGTATTGCGGATAGCCCAGCAGCAGTTGCGAGCCGGTCAGCAGGGCGACGGCGGCCTGAGCCCACGCCGCCTTCCGCCGATCGGGATCGACCAGCACCACGTCGATCGCCCACAGCAGCCAAGGGATGTGGGCGATGACGGCCACGGCGTTGGGATGGATGAAATGCAGCAGATTGAAACTGGAAAACGTGAACACCAGGCTGCCGAACATGGCCGCGTCGCTGCGGCCCAGCCGCCGTCGCAGGAACATCCAGCCGCCCAAGAGCATCACCGGATAGGCGGCCAACCATTCCCAGCACAACGCGACTCGCAGCGGAAGGCAGCGATACAGCAACAGGTGCCACGGGTGATACACACCGGTTTGGCCTTCGCCGGTGAGATAGAAGCCCGAGTAGAGCTGCGGCATCCAATCGAACGGCTCGCCGCGGACGAGCTGTTGCTGGTAGAACGCTCGGGTCGGCAGGTGGAAGGCCCCCAGATCATCCGCCGTGTAGACGAGCCCGGCGAAGAAGGGCCCCGCCAGCGCAGCCAGCAACATCAGACCGGCCAGCAGGGACCAGGCAAAGAGGGTCCGTTGGCTGTGGTCGGAAGAGGGCCGGTGCGAGGCTCGAGATCCGCGCGACATTCGCCTGCCGTTCGAGTCGAGGTGGTGTCCCGGTGCATGGGAGATGGTGTTCCAGTACAAAGATAGGTCGGAATGGGACGCTCGTGCGGCGTTTGACGAGGGAGGGAGATGGGGGCGACGTGAGCGGATGGGGGCGACGTGAGCGGCGCGGACCCCGCCGAGCG
>DATLAN010000651.1:0-6366 GCA_035527455.1 Thermoguttaceae bacterium | reverse complement strand
CAGCGGCGCCCGGGTGCTGATCCTCGACGAGCCGACCAGTGCCTTGAGCCCGCTGGAGACGCGGCGGCTGTTCGACCTGATCCGGCGGCTCCGCGACCGTGGCGTGGCGGTCGTCTTCATCAGCCACTTCATCGAAGACGTGCTGGAAATCTGCGATCGCGTGACGATCCTCCGCGACGGCCGGCGGCTGGAAACCACCGACGCGGCCCGGTTGGAGAAACATCACGTGATCCGTGCCATGCTCGGGCGTGAACTCGGGCAAACCGAACAAGGCTACGAGCAGGGCACCACGCTCCCGCCGCGCACGGCCGAGCCGCCCGTGCTGGCCGCGCGCGATCTCGGACTGCCCGGCCGGTTCTCCGAGGTCGGCCTCGAGGTCTCGCCGGGCGAATGTCTGGGGCTTTACGGATTCGCCGGCGCCGGGCACCAGGAGATCGTCCAGACGCTGGCCGGTTTCCTCCGCCCGAAGCATGGACGGGTACTGCTGGACGGCCAGCCGCTCAAGCCGGGCAGCACGCACGACGCGGTGCGAAAGGGCGTCGTGCTGGTGGCGGCCGATCGGGCCGAAAGCCTCTTCATGCGAACGGAAGTCTACAAGAACGTCACCCTGGCCCATCTCCGCCGAAACGTGGGCGAGTGGCTGACCTCGGGCAAGGAGATCGCCGCCAGCCGGCCGATGCTCTCGCGGGTCGAGTGCCGGCCGGCCGAGCCGCGGATGCAGACCGGGAACCTCTCCGGCGGGAACCAGCAGAAGATCGTCATCGCCCGCTGGCTGCTCGGCCCGGTCCGCGTGCTCCTGCTCGACGAGCCCACCCGGGGAATGGACGTCTCGGCCAAGAGCGAGGTGATGCGACTGGTGGCCGAACTGAAGGACCAAGGCACGGCGGTGGTGCTCAGCTCGTGCGAGCCGGAGATGCTCCTGGCCCACGCCGACCGCATTCTGCTCGTCAGCCGCGGCCGGATCGCCCGGCAGTTCGTCGGTGGGCAGGTAGACAAGACGGAGTTGATGCGTTATGCGTGAGGGGACAGTGGAGAGTGCCGCTTGCGGCTTCGCAGTGGTGAGCAGTGACCCATGAACACGCGTATGAAAACTACGTGGCCCCGATTACTGAAACTCCCGGGCCGCTTCGAAGCCCGGGATATCGCCCCGCTGGTGACCTTGGCCCTGCTGATCGTCTTCTTCTCCTTCGCCGGGACGAACTTCCTCGGGCCGGCCACGCTGACGCTGGTTCTCCAGCAGGGGGCCGTGCTGGGCATCGTCTCGGTCGGCTTGACGTACGTGCTGCTGTGCGCCGAGATCGATCTCTCCGTGGGCATGATGGCGCTCTGGGGGGCCGCGTCGTGCGGATGGCTGTTCGAGAATTGGGCGTTAGGTACCGGCGGGGAGGGAACCGCCTCGGCCGGGATGATCGCGCTGGTGATCCTCGTCCCGCTGCTGTCCTGTCTTGCCCTGGGATTGCTCACCGGCGTGTTGACCGTCTGGTCGCGTCTGCCGAGCTTCATCATCTCGCTGGCCATGATGTTCATCGCCGAAGGCCTGGCCAAGTACCTGACGCAGAGCCAGATGCAGTCCCTTCCGTCGCTGGTGAAATCGATCGGTAATGACGGGATCAAGTCGGAGAACGTGCTTCACTGGATGTATTCCGTCAGCGGTGTCGACCTGCCTGGCCTGTTCCACAGCATGGGCATCGACATGTCGCGTTTCTGGGAAGGTTACAAGCTTCCCTTTAGCGCGATGCTGGCCGTGGTGATCTTCCTCGTCGCCCATCTGGTCTTGCAGCACACGCGATTCGGCCGCTATGTTTACATGACCGGCGGCAATCGCCAGTCGGCCCGGCTGGCCGGCGTGCGCACCGGTTGGATCGTGATCGCCTGCCTGGCCATCTGTGCCGTGACCGCCGGCTTGGGAGGCATCATCAACGCCGGACGGATGACCCACATCACCTTGGACCAGAACAAGGACCTGCTGCTCAGCGCCGTGGCCTGCGTGGTCCTGGGCGGAACCAGCCTTTTCGGCGGCGAAGGAGGGATCGGAAAGACCGTCATCGGCGTGCTCACGTTCACCGTGCTCAACGTCGGGCTGATCCGAATCAACTGGATCGACGACCTCGCCCGGCAGCTCCTGCTGGGCACCGTGCTGATGGCCGCGCTGGTCATCAACGGCCTGTTGGCCAAGGAAAGATAACGACCATGGGCGACGGAATCCTCGACAAAATGGCCGAGACGATCGGCATCTCCGGCCGTGAACTGATGATCTACGCGGTCGTCGTGTTGGCCGTGCTGTTGGCCCTGCTCGTCGTTTGGAAGGTCATCACCGGCCGAAAACACCATCGGCCCGAGCGAGGCCCCGATCTGACCATCGACGTGCAGTCCCTGGGCACGCAAGGCCTGCCGCCGGGGGCGCCGGTGCTGGAGTTCTACAACGTGCCGGTTCGCCTGGCGGCCGTCGTGCTGGCACCGGCCGGCCGAGGAAGCGTGTTGCCACCGCCGAGCCAACTGACCGAGTTGATCGATCAGCTCGTGCCCGGGCTGGCCGAAGTCGTCAAGGTACACAAGCCGTTGATCCGCCGCTGGCCCCCGCAGCTCAGCGCCGAGGGGTTCGCCCGCACGGTCTTCGCCAACGTCAAGCTGCCCGGCGACCACGGCAAAGGCACACCCTGGTGTTCGGTGGCCGGCCGGGTCGGCTTCCCACAGGGCTCGTTGATGTTGGGCCTGATCCTCAGAGCCGCGTCGCCCAACAATTTCGGCGAGTCGATGATCGCCAAAGAGCACGAGTGGCTGGGCGTGCTGCGGGCGAGGAGCGGGTAGTGCCGCTTGCGGCTTCGCAACGCCCCCGCACTGCGTTGCGGGGGGTGACTTCGAGCGATAACGACGTTTGCCAATAGAGAATAGAGAAGAAAGAAAGATGCCCCGATCTCCCGAACAACTCCGCCGCGACGCGATGCGGATCTGGCAGGCCGGCGTGGATGCGGTCCGGTCCGAACGATTGGTCCAAGAGGCCCTCCGCGTGGAAGGCTCGACGCTGCTGGTCGGCGAAGAGCCAATCGAGCTTGACGCCGTGCATCGCATCGTCGTCGTCGGCGCCGGAAAGGCCGGGGCCGGCATGGCCGCCGCGGTGGAACACATCCTGGGACCCGAACTCATCGAACGGAAGCAGCTCGCCGGCTGGGTCAACGTGCCGGGCGATTGTGTCCGCGAGCTGCGCCGCATCAAGCTGCACGCGGCCCGGCCGCCGGGCGTCAACGAGCCGACGCCCGAGGGCGCCGCCGGCTCGCGGGAAATCCTCCGGCTGGTCGAGTCGCTCGGGCCGGAGGACCTCTGCCTGTGCCTGATTTCCGGCGGCGGCTCGGCGTTGATGCCGGCGCCGGTCGAAGGCATCACGCTGGAAGACAAGCTTATGGTCACCCGATACCTCAGCGCCGCCGGAGCCAACATCGAGCAACTCAACACGGTCCGCAAGCAGCTCAGCCGCATCAAGGGCGGGGGGCTCATGCGGGCGTGCCGGGCCGGGCGGCTGGTGTCGCTGATCATCTCCGACGTCCTGGGCGACCCGTTGGACGTGATCGCCTCGGGCCCCACGGTCGAAGACAGTTCCACGCCTCGGGCCGCCCTGGAGGTGCTCGACGCTTTCGCCGCCCGAAACGTCGAGATCCGGCCCGAGGTGTTCGAGTACCTCGAAGCGAAACAGGACGTCGAGCCGTCGGCGCCGACCTGCCGGGTGACCAACCTGATCATCGGCAACAACGCCACGGCCGTCGACGCCGCCGCAGTCGAGGCCGAGCGGTTGGGTTATTCCCACGCCATGCTGAGCGCTCGAAAGTCGGAAGGCCCGGCCGAAGACGTCGGTCGCCACCTGGCCGAGATGGCGCTGAAGATGCGCGACGAGCCGGGCCCGAACTGTCTGATCAGCGGCGGGGAACCGGTGGTCACGCTCGTCGACCCGTCGCGGCGGGGCTCCGGCGGGCGGAATCAACAACTCGTGCTGGCGGCGCTCGAGCGACTGGCCGACGACGGCGCCGACCGCATCGTCCTGCTCTCCGGCGGCACGGACGGCGAAGACGGCCCCACCGACGCCGCCGGCGCGATCCTCGACGCTCTGGTGCTCGCGGATTCGCGAAAGCAGAACCTCGACCCGGCCGACTATCTCGCCCGCAACGACGCCTATCGTTTCTTCCAGCCGCTGGGTGCCCTGATCAAGACCGGCCCGACGCACACCAACGTGTGCGACGTCCGCGTGGTGGTGGTCGATCGAGCCGATTGAAACGGCCCCCGAACCGCAGCGCCTGGTCGATCAGGTGAAAGAAGCCGTGGACACCATTGCTCGGGATAGGGACTTGCACCTTCGGGCCCGCGAGCCGCCGGATATTGCCTGTCTTGCCATATAGGGCCCTCACCCCTCTTGTGGTCCTTTTGTGGTTCAGAAAGTGCAGACCGTGAGCCGGGCGTCTGCTATCCTTGGGGTATGGCGACTCCCGACATGGCCCGGCTGCAATTGCTGGCCGAAGTGGACACACTGCTCGATCGGCTTCGGCGCTGGGCCGAGAGTGCGCCGACGTGGCAGCCGGCCGAGACCGCCCGGGCGCTGGTCCGGCGGCTGGACGAGCGGGCGTCGGGGCTGAGAGTGCGGCTGGCCGCACCGCTGGTCGTGGCCACGCTGGGCGGCACCGGCACCGGAAAATCCGCCC
The DNA here is from genome assembly GCA_035527455.1 of Thermoguttaceae bacterium. Classification (GTDB taxonomy): domain Bacteria; phylum Planctomycetota; class Planctomycetia; order Pirellulales; family Thermoguttaceae; genus DATLAN01. Next base: position 1,681 of record DATLAN010000651.1, on the reverse strand, counting down.
TGGTCAATGCCCTGGTCGGTGCCGAGGTCGTACGAACCGGCCGGCAGCGCCCCACAACCACCCGGCCCGCCATGATCTGCCGGCCCGGCCTCACGCCCGAGTCGCTGGGGATCGATCCGCAGAGCGTCGAACCGATCTACCGCGATCTGCCCGCACTGGCCGAGTTGGTGCTGATCGATTGTCCCGATCCGGATACGACCGAAGAGAATGCCGAACACCGTGTGGCTGGCAGCAACCTGGCCCGGCTGCGTCAGCTTCTGCCCCATTGCGACGTGTTGCTGGTGACCACGACCCAGCAGAAGTACCGCAGCGCCCGGGTGGCCGACGAACTGGCCGCCGCGGCCAGCGGCGCCCGGCTGGTCTTCGTGCAAACCCACGGCGATCTTGATGAAGACATCCGCGACGATTGGCAGGCGGTGCTGGAAGACCAATACACCACCGGCCGGGTCTTCCTGGTCGATTCGCTCGAGGCACTGGCCGACGCCGAAAACGGATTGGCACCGCGCGGCCAGTTCGCCGCCCTGGTCGATCTGCTCACCCGACAACTCGCCGGCACGGCCGCCGCGCGAATACGCCGGGCGAATTTTCTCGACCTGCTCGATGAGACATTGGCCGGTTGCCGTGACAGGATCGATGAGGCGATGCCCTCGGTCGAGCGGCTCCGCGCGGCCGTCGAAGAACAACGCGTTCCGTTGGCCGCCGCCTTGAGCCGGCAGATGCGAAGCGAACTGCTGGCCAATCGTCGGCAGTGGGAAAACCGGCTGCTGGGCCGGGCCGCCTCGCGCTGGGGATTGAGCCCGTTCGCGCTGGTGCTGCGGGTGTTTCACGGGCTGGGCGGGTTGCTGGCGGGTCGGCTGCTTTGGCGGGCACGCACGCCGGCGCAAATCGCCCTCTGGGGTGCCGTGCAGGGCGCCCGAACCTGGCAAAAACGCCGCCGCCAGCGCGTCGCCGAACAAGGTCCCCTCCGGGCGGTGACCGGGTGCTGGGATCCGGCCGAGCTGCGCAAAGCGGCCGTGATTCTCGAAGGCTACGCGGCCGAGGCCGGACTACAGCGGGATGCGGTCGATCCGGAAACCGTCGCCGCGGAGGCCGACCGGGCCGGCGTCCAATTCGTGGCCGAAACCTCCGGCGAGCTGGAATCGCTCATCACCCGGCTCGCCCAGCGGCATACCGGCTGGTTCACCCGTTGGCGATACGAGCTGCTGCTGGCGGCGATGCTCGGGTTCCTGTTGTATCGGTTGGGCAAGAATTTCTTCTACGATTCGTGGGTGGCCGAGCAGCAACTGCCGGTCTTCGGCTTCGATTTCTACATTTCGGCCGGGTTCTGGCTGCTGTTGTGGTGCCTGGTGTTGGTCTGGCTGTTTACCGGCCGGTTGCGTCGCGGACTGCGGCGCGAGATCGACCAGTTGGCCCAGCAGTGGAAAGACACGGGCTCGGCGGCCGGCATTTTTGCCCGGCTGGAGGACGAGTGCCGGCGGATCGAACGCTTCCGCGGCGAGTTGGACCGGCTCGGCGAGCACGTCGGCCGGCTGCGGCGGGAGTTGGCCGGTTCCGAGGAGAAGCTGGGCTATCGGCAGTGACGCCAGCCGCGCAGAAACAGCAGCCTCGATTGGGTGGCACGCCCTGAGGAACGAAGGGCGTGATGAACCGGCCAAGCACGCCCTTCGTTCCTCAGGGCGTG
>DATLAN010000650.1:0-7301 GCA_035527455.1 Thermoguttaceae bacterium | reverse complement strand
TTTATAGGCGGCCGGGCTCGCGGACGTTGGCGCCTTGGCGGTTCGTGGCTGCGTCGCCGAGGTCGGCGCGGGCCTTTTCGGCCAGCGCGGTCAGGCGGGCGACGACCTCCGGATTCTCGTCGGCCACGTTCGTCGTCTCGCCGATGTCGCTCTCCAGGTCGAACAGTTCCAGGCCGATTCTCCCCTGCGAGTAAGCAACCGGTTGGCCGCCGGTGCCGCCTTCGCGGCCGGCCAGCGTGCGGCAGCCGTGCGGGAAGTGCAGCTTCCACTTGCCGCTGCGGACCGCTTCCAACGCGCTGCCCCAAAAGAAATACTGGGCCTCGCGCGGACTCTTCGCACCGGGCCTGCCTTCCAACAGCGGCAAAATGCTCCGGCCGTCGATGATCCGATCCTCGGGCAGCTCGACGCCGATGATCTCCGCGAGCGTGGGCAGGATGTCGATCGTCCCGGCCACTTCCCGGCAGACGCTGCCGGCGGGGATCCGCTTCGGCCATCGCATGATGCACGCCTCGCGGCAGCCGCCGTCGAACATCGTCCCCTTGCCTTCCCGTAGCGGCAACGCACAGCCGCCGTGCGTGCCGTAAGAGAGCCACGGGCCGTTGTCCGAGGTGAAGATGACCAGCGTGTTCTCGTCGAGTTCGAGCCGCGCGAGCGTGTCGAGGATCTGGCCCATCGACCAGTCGATTTCCATGATCACGTCGCCGTAGAGTCCCCGTTTCGACTTGCCCTGGAACTTCTCGGACACGTACAACGGCACGTGCGGCATGCTGTGCGGCACGTAGACCAGGAACGGCCGGTCCTTGTTCTTCTCGATGAAGGCGACCGCCCGCTCGGTGTACCAGGTGGTCAAGTGGGTCTGGTCTTCGGGGGTCACCTGGGGGTTGATCACGCGCTCGCCTTCGATCAGCGGCAGGTGCGGCCAGCGTTTCAGACGCTCTTCCATCGGCAAGTGGGCCACGCCCGGATGGTACGGCCACATGTCGTTCGAGTAGGGCAGGCCGAAATAGTCATCGAACCCGTGCCGGGTGGGAAGGAACTTGGGATGATGGCCCAGGTGCCACTTGCCGTAGATGGCCGTGGCGTAGCCCCGCTGCTTGACCAGTTCGGCGATGGTCATTTCGTTTTCGTGGATGCCGTGCGTCGCCTGCGGCCCGAGCGCGCCGAGGATGCCGATCCGATTCGAATAGCAGCCGGTGATCAGCGCCGCCCGCGACGCCGAGCAGACGGCCTGGGCGGCGTAGAAGTCGGTCAGCCGCATCCCTTCGGCGGCCATCCGGTCGAGATGGGGCGTTTTGATCAGCGGCGAGCCGAAGCAGCCGACGTCCTGGTAGCCCTGGTCGTCGGTGAACATGATCACGAAGTTGGGCAGTTCGGCGGTTTGCGCCATGGTCGTTGCCGGAATGAATGCCAAGGTCACCAGAATCACGGTCAGCAAACTGATAGATCGTGCGAGCATCGGCACCTCCTACGTTGATTTCGAGAGCGGTTTGTAGATTTCCCCAAACGATGTACCGTGTTTTCGTTCGTAACGCCCGGGGACTGCGCTCCCCGGGGTCGTCGTGGATTCTCGCCGGCGCCAGACCCCCGCGGGCGCAGCCGCGGGGCGTTGTTTGCGTGTTTTCCGGCGTTTCCCACGGGTCATTTGCTTTTCCTTGGTTCCGTCGCCGGCCTGGACGTTGCGTTCCAGTTCTCCCACAGCTTCTGAAGTTCGTCGACCTTCTCCGGCATCTGCTCGGCCAGATCGGTCAGTTCGGCGGGATCGGCTTCGAGGTCGTAGAGTTCCCAGGGCAACTTGTCCACGGCGACGAGTTTCCACTTGCCTTGCCGGACGGCCCGGCCGTGGGCGAACTTCCAGAACAACGCGTCGTGGCCCTCGCGCTGCTGAGAGCGGAAGATGGGCAGCAGGCTCTTGCCGTCGGCCGGGGCGATTGGCCGGTCCTGGAACGTTTTGGGGTACGCGACCCCCGCGGCGTCCAGCGCGGTCGGCAGCAGGTCGATCACGTGGGCGACCTGGTCGGTGGTCCGTCCGACGTCGGCGATGACCTCCGGCCAAGAAACCACAAGCGGCACGCGGATGCCGCCCTGGTGGTCGAATTGCTTGAACAGCCGCAACGGCGTGTTGCTGGCGTTGGCCCAACCGTAGCCGTAACTCTGCCAGGTATCTTCCGGTCCCGGCATGACGTCCGGGCGGTTGCCGACGGTAAGCGGGCGTCCGTCGCGCGTGGTCGCGTTGAGGAACGATCCCTTCCGCGTCGCGCCGTACTCGACGTAACAACCGCCGTTGTCGATGGTCAGCATGATCAGCGCGTTGTCCAGCCGGCCGGTCTCCTCCAAGGCACCGATCACCTGCCCGATCCCGACGTCCATCCGGTCGATCTGGGCGGCGTAGACCTCCATCCGCCGTTGTTGCCAGGCCTGGTTCGGCTCGTCTTCCCAGGCGGGCACCTGTGGATGGCGCGGCGAGAGACGCACGTCGGGCTTCACCACGCCCAATTCCTTCATTCGCGCCAAGCGCCGTTCCCGCAGCTTGTCCCAGCCCATGGCGTATTTACCTTGGTACTTGGCGATATCCTCCGGCCTGGCGTGCAGCGGCCAATGGGCGGCCGTGTAGGCCACGTAGAGAAAGAGCGGGGTATCCTTCGGCGTCTCTCGGACGTAACGGGCCGCGTTGTCGCTGATCGCGTCGGTGTAGTAGAAGTCCGGGTCGTTCTGCCACTGGTGCTCGGCCGGCTGGCCGTCGCGGGTGAGCATCAGCGGGGCGAAGAAGCTGCCGCAGCCGATCGGCGTGCCGAAGAACCTGTCGAATCCGCGGTTCCGCGGTGCGTCGCGGCCGCCTCGATCGTCCGTGCAATGCCACTTGCCCGACATGCAAGTTCGGTAGCCGGCCGCGGAGAGGACCTCGGCAGTGGTCACGTTGTCGCCTTGGCTGAAACCGCGGATGTAGTAGCGCCCGGTCAACAGCGTAGCGCGGGTGGGGGCGCACATGTTCTCGGTGTGGTACTGCGTGAAACGGAGCCCGGCGGCGGCCAGCTTGTCGATGTTCGGCGTGTCGATCTCCCCGCCGTAGCAGCCGAAGTCCGAGTAGCCGATATCGTCGCCGATGATGATCACGACGTCGGGACCTTTGGCGGCCTGTGCCATGGTCGTCGCCGGTGCGAGGGTCAAGGCCGTCAGTGCGACGGAAATCAGGATTGTGGGCCGTGCGAGCATGGGTAGCTCCTTTGCTGCTTTCGAGAGAGTGTCGCGGGGCACTTGACGGTATAGTCTCGCTGATGGGAATCGCCAAGTCAAGTCCGCGGGAGGAACTCGACGCTTTACAGCGGTCGGCCGACGGACCATACTGGGCTTTGCATAGTAGCCGTCTCGCTGGGGCGAGACGAAGCTTCATCTCGCGGAGCGAGATGGCTACTTTCACGTCACATAGCTGGAGAACGACCATGCGACCTTACCAACTCTTGATCGCCACGATTGCCGCGGCCACGATGCTGACGCTTTCCGCCGGCCTGGCCCAAGCCCAAACGCAACCGCCCAACGTCGTCTTCTTCCTGGTCGACGACCTCGGCTACATGGACATCGGCGCTTACAACCCGAACACGTTCTACGAGACGCCCAACGTGGACCGGATCGCCCGGGGCGGGATGCGGTTCACCGACGGCTACGCGGCCAACCCGGTCTGCAGCCCCACGCGGTACAGCATCATGACCGGCAAGTATCCCACCCGCGTCGGCGCGACGAATTTCTTTTCCGGCAACCGGGCGGGTCGGTTCCTGCCGGCGCCGCTCTTCGACCGGATGCCGATCGAAGAAGTGACGCTGGCCGAGGCGCTCCAAGAGGCCGGATACCAGACCGCTTTCCTGGGCAAGTGGCACCTGGGCCCGACCGAGGAGTTCTGGCCGAAGGCCCAGGGCTTCGACGTCAACGTGGCCGGGCACAACGCCGGAGGGCCGTTTCGCTGCGGGTACTTCTCGCCCTATTACATGCCCACCATCACCGACGGCCCGGTGGGCGAGCACCTGCCCGAGCGGCTCTCCCGCGACGCCTGCGGCATCATCGACGACTTCCACGCGGCCGGCCAGCCGTTTCTGGTCTACCTCTCGTTCTACTCGGTCCACACGCCGCTTCGGGCGCCGCAGGAGCTGATCGACAAGTACGAGAAGAAGGCGGCCGCGCTGGCGGACGCCGGGGCCGAGGAATTCGCCGACGAGGAACAGGCCTGGCCGACCGACCAGCCGCGCCGCGTGCGGATCCGCCAGTGCCACGCCACGTACGCGGCCATGATGGAGTCGATGGACCGGGCGGTCGGCCGCGTGCTCGACAAGCTCGACGCGTTGGGGATCGACGACAAGACGGTCGTGGTGTTCATGTCGGACAACGGCGGCCTGTCCACTTCGGAAGGTTCGCCGACGAGCAACCTTCCGCTGCGCGGCGGCAAGGGCTGGCTCTACGAAGGCGGCATCCGCGAGCCGTACATGATCAAGTGGCCCGGCGTGACCAGGCCCGGCAGCACGTGCGGCGTGCCGGTGATCAGCACCGACTTCTATCCGACGATTCTCGACGCCGCCGCGGTGAAGGCCCGACCGCAGCAGCACCGCGACGGCGTGAGCCTGGTGCCCTTGCTCCGCGGCGGCGACACGCTCGACCGCGACGCCCTCTATTGGCACTATCCGCACTACAGCAACCAAGGCGGCATCCCCGGCGGAGCGATCCGCATGGGCCGCTACAAGCTGATCGAACGCTTCGAGGACGGCCGCACCCACCTTTACGATCTCGAAAGCGACGTCGGCGAGCAGAACGACCTGGCCGCGAAGCTGCCCGAGCAGGTCGCCAAGATGCGTACCCAACTACACGCCTGGTACAAGGAGGTCGGCGCCAAGTTCCTCGAGGGAAAGCCGAACGGCCCCACGCCTTGGCGGCCGGGGGAGTGAGGAGGGTAAGATTGCTCAGACGTCGCCGCGCCGTATGTCCTCCACGATGAACATGTCATCGGGGTCGTGTGTGGGCAGATCGCAGCCGATCATCAGGCTGTCAGCCAGCGCACGACACCTCTTGTCGTGACTGTAGAATTTCGTCGCTCCGGCCGATTTGGCCGCTGCCACGATCATCGCGTCGGCCCGGAGTACATGCCGATTCTTGTACTGCAAGTCGTTTGGAAGTTTCTTGTGGGTCGACCACAGGTCGGCGGCTAGGGCGGCAGCCTGCAGATCGAAAGACGGGCACAAGAAGCGACCTGATAACTCGGTGAGCAGCAGCCCCCTTTGTGCTGCCGGCACGGGAACGAGCACCTCCGAGACAGCTATGGTCGGCAGAACGATGATATCTTTGCGCCGCATATGCAGCAAGAGTTTGGCTCGAACCCCGAGTTCTCCCAACTCTTTGGATAACTTACCGGACTTGCGAGGCACCAGTCCGGCATATATCAGAATCATCGAGTCAATGCCAATCATGTCAGTCATGACCGTAATTCCCGAACGTATTCCTCCGGATCGTCGATCTCATCCCAAGCGCTCAGGCCGGCACCTCGGAGCTTTTCGATCGCCTCGGTCGTGTCGCCCAGCCGCGGCCGCGTGAAATCGTTGATGGTGAACTCGTAGAGTTTCCAGGGACGGTGGATCCAACGTGCCGTTCCCACGGCGGCGATTTGCTCGTACAGACACTGGCCCAAGCGTCTTACCAGGTCTCTGCTATTCACGTCGCAATACAGGATTCGGCGCCTTCCTGGTACACGCATGAGGCACCTCATGCCCGTAGCGCCGCCTACCCGTTCGACCGTGCCCACTACCGTTGTTTCGCCGGTCACGAATAGTCTGCTGGAAATCCTTCGGAAGTCGTCTTTTCCCACCACGCACAACGGTTCTCGCTTCCGACCTTTTGCGGTGATTTCAACAACACACCCAATGGTTCTTGCGACTTCGCTCAACGATTGGAGCGGGCGCAACACCGTCACCAAACCGTCGCCGTTGGCCTCGTCGCAGTCCGGAGCGGAAAGCAATTCGCCTACTTTGGCGAGATTCGCCAGCGCCTCATCCGGCGCACGAGACAGACAACTGTAAACGGCCGATCCTCGGCGCACGTCTATCAGACCAATGGCCCTTTCAGGCGGAACTTGTTGTTGCTCGAACGGGTCTCGACCGCTGGCGAGGTCCTGAACTGCCGAAAGAGCGTCGCTGACCTGGCGCAGCGGAATCTTCTCGGGTAGCAACCCGGGTGCGACAAGCCTGACCTCGAATGTCGCGGTTGCCTTGGGCTTTGCGGGTTTTCTCTTAGCCATGATAAAAGCCTCCCACTGTCAAGTTTTGACCAGCTATGAGGCCGAACCTATCTGAAAAACAACGGTCTTGCAGCAGCATACCATAATTCTATTACATGAAAATCTGGCGTCAAGCCCGTCTTGACTCCGGTCCCAGACCAAACCGATCGTATTGACTTGACCATCCGGACGTGCGTCTACTGCATGACCGGGCTAAACACAGTATCGCAGCCGGCGGGCGTTGGGTGGGGCGAGTTTACTGCGGGCGTTGGGTGGGGCGAGTGTGCTGCGGAGGCAAGGGGTGAGTGTGTGACGGCTACCGGAGATACTTCTGGTAGGCCGCCACGGCGAGTTCGTCGCAGCGCTCGTTTTCCGCGTGGCCGGCGTGGCCGCGGACGTGGGTGAACTTCACGCGGTGGAAACCCAGCAGCTCGTCGAGGCGGCGCCAGAGGTCTTCGTTCTTGATCTCGGCCGTCGTCTTGCCGACGCGGCGGCGCCAGCCGTTGGCCTTCCAGCGGGGCAGCCACTCGCTGATGCCGCGGCCGACGTAGACGCTGTCGGTGACCAGCTCGACGTAGGTGGGCCGCTTGAGCTTCTCCAGCCCGCGGATCGCGGCCATCATTTCCATGCGGTTGTTGGTCGTCTCGCGTTCGGCCCCGAACTCCTCCACTTCCTTGCCGGAAGCCGGATGCCGCAGCAGGAAGGCCCAGCCGCCCGGCCCGGGATTGCCGCTGCAACCGCCGTCGGTGAAGAGTTGGACCTCGGGAGTGGATGGGGGCATGGGGAGTGGGGAGTGGATAGTGGATAGTGGATAGTGGATAGTGGTGAGTGGATAGTGGATAGTGGTGAGTGGATAGTGGTGAGTCGAGGAACGCCCCCGCACTGCGTTGCGGGGGGAAGTGGTGAGAAATCAGTTGTCAGTTGTCAGTTGTCAGTTGTCAGTTGTCAGTTGTCGGTTGTCGGTTGTCGGTTGTCAGTTGTCAGTTGTCAGTTGTCAGTTGTCAGTTGTCAGTTGTCAGTTGTCAGTTGTCAGTTGTCAGTTGTCAGTTGTCAG
>DATLAN010000649.1:0-5782 GCA_035527455.1 Thermoguttaceae bacterium | reverse complement strand
CACTGCAACTGGAACCGCTGGAAGACCGCGTGTTCCTCGACGCCGGCGGCATCCTGCCGGTCGTTTCGTCCCTATGGTTCGCGGATTTCACCGAGGCCGGCACGCCCAGCCACGTCAACCCGGATACGCTCGCGACCGATTGGACCGAATCGGAATCTGCGCACAATTCGGGCGACAACGGGGCGAACCAGTACGACTGGATCGTGCAGTTCAACACCAAGGCGGTTGCCGAAGTGACCACGGCCCTGCAGACCACCAGCCTGTTGGTCGGCGGCGGGTTGCAGTTCGACGTCGTCCGCGGACTGGGGCTGGTCGGCCAGATGCTGGTGCGCAGCTCGGGCGCGTCGATCGAGGCGGTCAACGACTATCTGGCGTCGAACAAGTACGTCGCCGGCTATGAGCTGGACGCCGTCCACGTCTTCCAGGCCGTTCCCAACGACTCGCAATACGCCCGGCTCTGGGGCCTGAACAACACGGGCCAGACGGGCGGAACGCCCGACGCCGACATCGACGCGGCCGAAGCCTGGGACATCTCCACCGGCAGCAGCGAGATCGTCGTGGGCGTGATCGATACGGGCGTCGACTACACGCACCCCGATCTGGCGGCCAACATCTGGACCAACCCGGGTGAAATCGCCGGAAACGGCATCGACGACGACGGCAACGGGTTCGTCGACGACGTCCACGGCTACGATTTCGTCAACAACGACGGCGACCCGATGGACGACAACGACCACGGCACCCACGTGTCCGGCACCATCGCGGGCGCCGGCAACAACGGCCTGGGCGTGGCCGGGGTGAACTGGTCCAGCTCGATCATGGGTTTGAAATTCCTCTCCGCCAGCGGATCGGGGTACACGTCCGACGCGGTCCGGGCGATCAACTACGCCACCATGATGCGGACCACGTTCGACGTGAACGTCCGGGTGACCAACAACAGTTGGGGCGGCGGCGGATTCAGCACGGCCATGCAGAGCGCCATCCAGGCCAGCGGCGAGGCCGGCATCCTCTTCGTCGCCGCCGCCGGCAACGACGGCACCAACAACGACGTCTCGCCCCACTATCCCTCCAATTACGATCTGGCCAACGTGCTGTCGGTCGCCGCCACCGATCACAACGACAACCTGGCCTCGTTCAGCAACTACGGTATCGCGACGGTTCACCTGGCCGCACCGGGCGTTTCCATCTACAGCAGCGTTCCCGGCGGGGGCTACGCCTCGTATTCCGGCACCAGCATGGCGACGCCCCACGTGGCCGGCGTGGCGGCTCTGGCCTGGTCGGTCGATCCCGACGCATCGGTCGAGGACGTCCGCTGCGCCCTGCTGCAAGGCACCGACCCGCTCGGCTCGCTCAGCGGAAAAGTCGTCACCGGAGGGCGGCTCAACGCGCTGAACACCTTGGAACTGCTCGGCCAGGACGGGCCGGCCGTGCCCTACGTCTCTTCGCTGTCCGCGTCGCCGAGCACGGTCGCCGTGGGCACGGCCGTTACGCTCACCGCCGAGATCACCCGGGATCCCGACGCCACCGTCACCGAAGTCCGTTTCTACCGCGACGCCAACGCCGACGGCCAACTGGATGACGACGATGCGCTGCTGGGCACCGACACGACGATCGTCGCCGGCCAGGCTTCGATCGGGATCGACACGGCCGGCTACTCGGCGGGAACCCACACGTTTTTTGCCCGGGCGCTATACGGCGCCGGGCAATGGACTTCCGCGGCCCGCGGGGCGCTGATCGTGGTGCCGGCGGACGATCACGGCAACGACGCCGCGGCCGCCACGGCCGTGGAGATCGGCGGCACGGTGGCCGGGGCGATCGAGCTGGGCAGCGACGTCGATTGGTTCGCCTTCGAGGCGGTCGCCGGCCACGCCTACGTGTTCGAGGTCTCGCTGGGCGATCTGCCCGATTCGGTGATGTACCTCTACGATCGCGACGGCACGACCGAGCTGGCTTACAACGACGACATCAGTTGGCCGGAGAACCCGGGCTCGCGGATCACCTGGACCGCCGACGAAAGCGGCACGTACTATCTGGCGGTGGAGGCTTACGGCAGCACACAGACCGGCGGATACGAATTGAGCCTCGAGGACGTTTCGCACGTCGTCGACGACCATGGCAACAACCCGGCAACGGCGACCGCCGTGGACGCCGGGAGTTCCGCGGCCGGCGAGATCGAATTCGGCGGGGACGTCGACTTCTTCGCCGTGGAACTCGTCGCCGGCCAGGCCTATACCTTCGAGGTCTCGCTGGGAAGCCTGTCGGATTCGGTGCTCTACTTGTACGATCGCGACGGCGCGACCCTGCTCGACTACAACGACGACATCAGTTGGCCCGACAACCCGGGCTCGCGAATCGAATGGATCGCCGAGGCAAGCGGCACGTACTTCCTCGAGGTCACCGCCTTCGACCCCGTCGAGATCGGCGCGTACACGCTGGCCGTCGAGTTGGCCAACAACGTTCCGGTCCTCGAACCGATCGACGACCAGTGCATCGCGTATGAGGAGGACGCGATCACCGTCACGCTGACGGCCACCGACCGCGACCGCGACCCGCTGACCTGTTCGGCCGCGATCCTCGCCACCGGACCGCTGGCCGAACTGGCCTACGAACTGGACCAGGAACTGGGACTTTACCGTCACAGCAGCGGCTACCTGGAAAATCTCTTCGGGGCCGGCGAGAAGTTCATGGCGAGCGACTACGGATGGTTTTTCATCCTGCCCAACGGCGAACTGTACCAATGGGAGGGAACCATCGAGTCGAGCATCTGGAAGGCGACCTTGGACGCCGGCTACCACGCCGATCCGACCTTGCTGCACGAGGCCCTGCCGCCGACCGTTCACGAGGGCGACGTGACGTTGACCCTCGACGGAAATCGGCTCACGATCGATCCGGCCGACGGGTTCGTGGGCACGTTCCAGATTCGCGTCGAGGTCAGCGACGGGCAGGACACCGTCCGGGACACTTTCCAGGTCACGCGCGAGGCCCCGCCGGCGATCGATTTGGGAACGCTCGACTTCCGCCGGATCGACGGCATCGATCTCTCCGACGGTCAACTGTTTTACGTCCTGCAGACGAGCCATCAGGGATACTTGACCGTCGCGGCCGATTACGAAGGAGCGGCCGATGGTGTGCAGTTGATCCTGTATGACGGCGATTTCGACGACGTGGCCGCCGACGCCGGGCGGATCGACTACCTGGTCGACGCCGGCCAAACCTACTGCATCGGGCTTTCCGGCTCGAACGCGGACGTTGATCTCCGCCTGGCCAACCTGGTCGATCACTCCGGCAGCACCGTAACCGTCTACGGCACCGACGGCGACGATACCTTCGATTTTGCTGCCTCGGCGGGCTGCGAGTTGACCGTCAACGGCGTTCGGTACGCCTTCGACGGCGCCGCGCCCGCCAGGTTTCTTTTTGACGGCGGCGCCGGCAACGATTCGGCCTCGCTCCTGGGATCCGCCGGCGACGATTCCATCTCCATGTACGCCGCGTCGGCCACCCTGACCGGCCCCGAGTACCGGGTCGAGGTCCAGGGCGCGGAGCAAATCACTGCCCACGGCGGCGGCGGGATCGATCGGGCCTACCTCTACGACTCCGCCGGTGACGACTGGCTCATCGGCACGTCGACCTACGCCAAGCTTTACGGCGACGGCTTCTGCAACTACGCCCGGTCCTTCGACTACGTTTATGCCTACGGCACCAACGGCGGTGCCGATCAGGCCTACCTCTACGATTCCGCCGGTGACGACCTCTTCATCGGTACGCCCGACTATGCCAGGCTCTACGGCGACGGATTCTCCAACTTCGCCCGGTCCTTCGACAAAGTCTACGCCTATGCCGACCGCGGCGGGAACGATCGGGTTTACCTTTACGACTCCGCCGGCGATGACCGATTCGTCGGCACGCCCGAGTACGCCAAGCTATTCGGCGACGGCTTCTCCAACTTCGCCCGGTCCTTCGACTTCGCCTACGCCTACGCCAGCCGCGGCGGGAGCGATCGGGCTTACCTCTACGATTCCGCCGGCGATGACCGCTTCGTCGGCACGCCCGACCACGCCAAGCTATTCGGCGACGGCTTCTTCAACTTCGCCTGGTCCTTCGACTACGTGTTTGCCTACGCCAACCGCGGCGGGAGCGATCGGGCTTCCCTCTACGATTCCGCCGGCAACGACCGTTTCGTCGGCACGTCGGTCAATGCGAAGTTCTACGGCGCCGGATTCTACAACCTCGCCCAATCATTCGATTACGTTTCCGCCTACGCCTCGGCCGGCGGAACCGACACCAAGGAAGTCGGCGCGATCGACTACCTCCTGGAAACCTACGGCGAGTGCTGGGAAGATGATTGAGCGGTCAACAGGCCGTCGTCTCGAGGGCCCTACTTCGTGCCGTTCTTCTCTTTCGCCCGCTCGCCTTTGCCGGCCCTGAGCAATTCCGTTTCCATGCCCTGATCGGCCTGCTGTCTCATCCCCGTGTAAAGCTGCTGCCGTGTGGGCGCACACATGACGGTGCCGGTGAACGCCCGCGTGTTGGATGAGTTGCGGGTCGTCCTCGTAGGGCCGCAGCCCGAGCAACCGATAGTGGCTCGGCGGCTGCTCATCGGGCCCGATGGCCAGCCAGGCGTCGTAAGGATCGAACTCCGCCGACCCGACATTCCTGCTCAGAACGCCGGTCGGCCACCTGGCAATCCGATGGCCCCACCGAAAGATCCCGCTATTCTTGTAGAAACTCCGGCGCCCTGCCGCTACGGGCACCTTGAACGGATCGGGGTAACGAATACTGGCCGGCTGCATTTTCGGGCTCCTTTCAGTCATTTCGGCAACGTTGACGAACGTTACCGGCGGAATCTGTACAGGAAATAGAAGGCAGTTGATACTGTGATCCCGATAAACGTGCAATCGATTAACTTCCCCAGCGTTACGATACGTTCAAGCTTGGGAGACCCAAACCAATATCGCCCAACCACCCTGTAGTTGTCGAAACCGATCCAGGCGAGGAAGTAGTCCCATCCTGGGCCACATGCCGCGCAGACTATGGTCAGGACGAGAAGTGCCGCTGTCACTGCGGCCGACAACCCGAAGAGTACCCGCAGGATGCCCAACTCCAAACCGTTTCCACCCACATTGGTTGTGCGCCAAGAATCCGACTTCACGAGTCTGTCCGGAAAGGAAAGCCCCGGCACGCGCGCGGCATACCCCCACTTCCCGTTGCGCCCCTTCTTCACGTAGGTGTTTTCTGTAATTCGCCCCGATGCCGCGGCCGCTCGCAATTCGGAGAGGGACACCGGACCATGCTGTATGCCCAACTCATAATACCACTGCTCAACTTGGGCAGTGCATTCCTTGCCGGGCGCGGAAGGAACGGCGGCTACTGGTACATCAGGATCGAACAGCCCTTGGACGCTGGCGGCGGAAACCCAGTTGCCATCGGGGCCTTTCTTGACGAACGTGTCTTGAGAGATTCGCCCCGAGCGGGCCAGGGCCTTCAGTTGAGCCGACGAGACCGGCCCGTGCTCTTCGCCCATCACCTGAAAGTACCATCGTGCGTCCACGTCATGCCCCTCCCATGTTGTGGTGCCCGCGGTCGATGCGTTTGGTTTGGCCACTCCAGTTTACTCGTTTTCCGACGGCAGCACACGCCCCGGATCGTTCTTCCAGCCGTATTTCTCGGCGAACTGGTCCGGTGTGAGCGTCTCTTGGCCCTGGTCGGTCTGGACGACGTAGACCAGTTCCTCCTCCAGTCCCGGCGAGCCGCGGTAGTGGCCCTCCGGGCTCAACACGCCGTG
>DATLAN010000648.1:0-5628 GCA_035527455.1 Thermoguttaceae bacterium | reverse complement strand
CCTGATCCTCCGCGACGAGAACAGCGACCCGGCCAGCGACGACCAGTGCGACAACGGCCGCATCTTCTACCTGGCCGACGCGAACTTCAACGTCACGGCCATCGTCGCGGAATCCTCCCGGGGCGAAGAAGACTGGGCGGTTCGCGAGCGCTATGTCTACACCCCCTACGGCGCCGCAACGATCCTCGACGCCGACTTCGCCCCCGTCCCCGGCAACACATCCGCCCACGCCACCACCACCCTCTACACCGGCCGCCGTCTCGACGCCGAGACCGGCCTGATGTACTATCGAGCCAGGTACTATCACGCCCAGTTAGGCCGGTTCATCAACCGCGATCCGATTGCAGCCGACCACAATCTGTATCGTTATGTCCATGCCAACCCCGTGACCCGGACCGACTCTCTGGGGTTGTGGGATCAAGACGTTCATTTCTACATGACGTACTACATTGCGAGAGCCCTCTGTCTGGACCTCGATGAGACGGTCGCTAATACTAACCAGTCAGCGGCTTCATTAATAGCGTGGATGTGTGCATACGTTGATGTGGACGCGAAGACTAGGCCGGTCGTTGACATGACGCCCGCGGGCGCCCGCCAAAACGCCCGGTACCATTTCCCTCATCTTGAGGGCAAAACGGTCAGACCTGGTACTATTTATGTTGGGGCTGAGGTCTACGACGCAGCATTGAAAGGCGATCTTGCTAGTTTGGGTGTACAGATGCATATTTTTCAGGACTCTTGGGCTCATCAGGACTACAGTGTTCCCTTGGGACACGGCGCTGAAGCCATTCGCGACGTATGGTGGCTAGGATTTAGGGACATGGGGACGTCGCCCGATCTTCCTTATTGGAGCCAAGCGACGCAGGCGAAAGCGGAGGCGATGGCCAAAGCAACCTATGAGGAATTGTCATATGTGCGCAACTGTTCGTCCGCTGGCTGCAAGGTGAAATCATTCAAGGATGTGTGGTCGCGGATAAAGGGGACTCTGTTTACGGAAGCCCCCACGGACGAACGAGTTGCGGGATGGAAGCGACTGATAAAACAGGACTTCCAAGTCGACGTGTCGTTCAATGGCGCCGTCGGCGCTGACGATGTCTGGTATAAGCCTTTTAGCAAAGCTGCCGAGGACGTCTATGATTGGAGGAATCCACTGTTCGGTGTCCAGTAATTCAGCACCACGTTAGAAGGTATAACGAACCGGCAAGGGAGCTATTATGAGAAAGGGTGTATATGCCAACTGAGATGCCCGTGCGAGTTCCTCTGCTCGTCATGCTCGCAGTTAGTATGGGAGCGAGTAATCTTGCTTTCCGTATAAAGCGATCGCGCGTGCAACGGGACGCAGTGGTTGCCATTCTTCGGGACGGAGGTGGTGTCCGATATGACTACGAGATCCAAGGGCGTGAGCCACCCGGTCCGGCTTGTGTGCGCAGATTGCTGGGCCGAGATTTCGTTGCCCACGTCGTCGAAGCCTATCCGAACAGCGACTATGGGCTCCGAAGCGCAAAGAGATTACCGCGGCTGAAGGTCCTCAAGTTGCAGGGCGCGCACATCTCGGATGCCGCACTGGAAGACCTCAACCGGCTGAGCGAACTCGAAGAACTGCATCTGAATATGTCCAGTGTGACCGATGCCGGAGTGAAGCATCTGAGGGATCTAAAGGGACTACGCTTGCTTTCGCTCGGGGGCACGCGCGTGAGCGACGGCGGGCTGCGGTACCTCGAGGGTCTTAGGCGACTGAAAGTGCTTCACCTGGGCAGTACGCTTGTGACGGACGCAGGACTAGCACATCTACGCCAGTTTACCCAGTTGGAAATCCTGGATCTGGAGAACACCGCCGTAACCGATGCCGGACTAATGCATCTGAGCGGCCTGACGCAACTGATGTCTCTTGAGTTGGGACACACTCAGGTGACGGATGCCGGATTGGAGCACATAAGGTCACTGGTGGAGTTGAGGGAGTTGTTATTGACGGGCGTCCGCGTAACAGATGCCGGCCTCGGGAACTTGAAGGGACTAGTCGAGCTGAGGGCACTGGATTTGCGGGGCACTGCGGTGACAGAAAAAGGCCTGCATCAATTGAATGGGCTGGAACACTTGCGCCTACTCGGCGTGCCAGCGCGGGGAGATGAAGAACTGAAGAGAATTCAGATTCTCTTTCCGAAAACTCGCCTTGCTCCGTCTCTTGGGGTCAGGCCGTGAACAACTCTACAACAAGACTTTCGAGGATGACTGTGTTGCCTCACTTGAAACTGGAAAGTCCCGGGCTGTGGGTTAGCATAGAGACCCAGAGGTGGTGAAGCGGCCCGGCGACTTCCGCCGTGAACACAATTACACTCCTTTCGCACCGAACGAAGCCTTCGGGACGCGTAAAGGGGTCGGGAGGAAAGCGCCGGGCAAAACCGGCATGGAGTAGCGGATGAAAGAGCCGCATAGAAAAGGAGTAGCGAACCATTCTAACCCCAGCACGCCCGGCACGCGTCACTGGCCGCTGTCCGACCATCTCGGCAGCGTCCGCGACGTAATCGACTCCGGCACGGTCGAGCTACACCGCATCTACGACGCCTTCGGCAAAGTCACCTCCGAAACCGGCACGCTAGACCACCTCTTCGCCTACACCGGCCGCCCGTTCGACGAGGACACCGGCTTGCAGAACAACCTCCATCGGTGGTATGATGCATCGGTCGGCCGGTGGCTAAGTGCAGATCCGATCGGGTTGCCCGGTGATGCAAACCTATATCGGTACGTTGGCAATTGCCCCACCCTCGAAATAGACCCATTCGGTTTGGCGGCAAGTGCCCTTGGCTGGCTGGCAAAGCTGGCAAACACAATGCGGTATGGACAAATGCAACCTAACGTGAGGAATGTCCTCCTAGGTCCATACATTGCAGCCATACAATCGGCGGCACGACAGGAAATCGCTCAGTTGACCCAAGCCAACTACCCGCCCGATCCAGATCCGGGTGTTCTGCATGGAAAGAAGCCGGGACAGTATGGATTCTGGGACATCGCCAACACAGGCACGGGAGGGGCAGGATGGGAAGGTGCACACTCGAGCCCGCAGAGTCTCGGTGAACTGTTGCAGCACGCCGAGTATTTCAGACAGAAGGCAGCAGGCCGAGGCGAGTGTGATTGCATTGAGGAGTTGGCTATAGAAGGCCACGCGACTCCCTGGAGATTGACGTTCGCCAGATACCTGGATGCCAAGAAAAAGCTCGTGCCCAAATTCGACGAAGGGATGTTCCTCGGCACGGACGTTCTGAAATCCATAAATATCGGTTGGCTCAACGGGATCGAGGTCGGGGCAGCACTCTCCGTGTTGCAGTTCTGTTGCCCTTGCTTCATTTACCTTGGGGGCTGTAATGCCGGGGGACTTGCTGCAGAGGAGACCCCATATTCTTGGCAACAGCAGATTGCTGACCAGACCGGCTGCACCGTGATTGGCCCGGGCGGTTACTCTTACGGATCGTACCTGACAGGGAAAAAGCACACCTACCGGTATAATCATGAGAACGGGAAGCAGGTCGAAAAGCCCAGTGGTCCTGAAACGGTAGGCGGCATACCCGTTGTCCGTACTGGCAGTCGGGATGCGACACATCGCATTTTCTATCCGAGCGAGTTCCGATCCTGCGACGGCGGCAAAACCCGCCCGGACCCCAGACAGCCGGGGGCTCCAGGACACGACATCATAGAACATTGGGCAAAATACTACCAGCCACGCCCGATCGCGACACCGACACCGGATCCGGGCCCGATCGACAGCGCACTGAACTGGCTCGTAAGTGGCGTTGATGAATTGATCAGCCGTTCTATTGGCGGATTTCGCTAATGGTCTTGGAGGAGGGCTTTGCCATGAAAGGTCTTACGCACTTCGGCAGCGGTCTAGTGCTTTGTCTTGTGGCCGGTTGTGAATCGGCAGCCGTCAGCGAGGCCGAAGAGGAGGCGATTGCCTTCTTCCAAAACATCCAAAAGAGCGACTCCGTCGTGGTATTTGACGAGCACGATAGGGTCATCGGCGGCAGGCCGGCCTACGGCATGCCGGATGGGGAGCCAATCCGCCGGTATCAAAGGGAAAAGGGAGACGGGATTATCACCCAGGTTAACCTGGACGGATGTAAGATTACTGATGACGATCTCGTCCACTTGAATGATCTCAAGAACGTTATGTATCTCAACCTCGCGGATACCCAGGTATCGGATGCCGGAATGGTACACGTGGGCAAGTGCGACCGGCTGCGGGCATTGAATCTCAACCATACCAGCGTAACCGACGGTGGATTGGCGCAAGTAAAGGCGCTGACGGATCTGCGAGTGTTGTGGTTGTATGACGTCAAGATCACGGACGCCGGTCTGGCACACCTGAAAGGACTGCACAAGCTCGAAAGACTACAAACCTACAGCAACGAAATCACCGATACGGGACTAGCACATCTGAGAGAACTGACCAATCTTCGGGTACTTTCCGTCGGTAGTCCCCCGATCACTGATTCCGGCCTGCAATACGTTAAGAAGATGACGAGTCTTGAGTCCCTCGATATCGGCGGGTCCCACATCGAGGGGCCGGGACTAGAACATCTCAAGGGACTGCGCAACCTGAACTCTCTGTATGCCGACTCGTGCCCGATTGTCGGACCCGGCCTCGAGCACCTCAAAGGACTGACGAAGTTGCGCAACCTGTGGCTCACTCGAACCCATGTTAATGACGATGGACTGGAGCACTTGAGAGGGCTGACCAGCCTGGAGGAGTTGTTTCTCCGCGACACTCAAGTCAGCGACGCCGGACTGAAACACTTGGATAAGCTTGCCAATCTCACTCGCCTGGACATCGTGGGGACCCGGGTTACTTGGTCGGGCGCAGAACGACTTCAGAAGGCGTTGCCGAAGTGTTTTGTTCAATGGGTCAAACCCGGCCCCGCCCCGCACGACTTCCGACCACCATCCCCAATGGGCAGGTAAAGGGGTCGTCTTGGGATCCGGGGACACAATACTAGTATTGACAAGATGGGATAGATTTCGTAAGTTTTGGGCATAGCAAGATTGGCACGGTTGGTCATTCCCGTCGTAAAGGGGTCGGGAGTCTTTACATTGACCGTCTACAGCTACGGCACGACCGGCGACGCCAACGACCGCCTCTCGCGGATAAGTTGCATCGGCGACGGCACCGACGCCCACGCCACCTATCAATACCTCGGCACCGGCACGATCGTCACCGAGGATTACGGCGATCCCAACGAAACGAACAGGCCCAAGGTAAGACTCGACTACACCGGCACCGACCATTCCTACAGCGGCTTCGACCGCTTCGGCCGCATCGCCGATCAACTCTGGCGCGACTACGGCAATTCGCAAGACGCCGACCGGTTCCAGTACGGCTACGACCGCGTCGGCAACCGCACGTGGAAGGAAAACACCGTCTCCTCCGGCACCGTCGATCTCGACGAACTCTACGATTACGACGACCTCTATCAACTCATCGCCGCCGACCGCGGCCAACTCACCGGCCACCCGTCCACGCCGGCCATCTCCAGCCCCGACTTCGAACAAGACTGGACGCTGGACGGCCTGGGCAACTGGTCCGCCTTCGACGACGACGGCGATTCACAGACCCGCGACCACAACGCGGCCAACGAG
>DATLAN010000647.1:0-10102 GCA_035527455.1 Thermoguttaceae bacterium | reverse complement strand
GCGACGGTACGATTGCGAACCGGCCGACCTTGTTGCGGCACCGCTACGATCAACCGGGCACGTACAGCGAGATCCTCCAAGTCACCGACAAAGAAGGGCGAACGGATTACGACTTCGCCGTGGTGCAGGTGGTCGATCCCGAGCATCCGGATCTGCTGCCGCCAGCGATCCACGCCGTCTACTGGCCCACGCTGGGCATCCAGGCCGGCGACGAGATCACCTTCAAGGTCCGCTCCTTCCGCATCGCCGCGGACGACGGCCACGAAACGTGGGACTTCGGCGACGGCACGCCTAAGGTCGAGGTCCAATCCGACGGCAACGCGGTCGTCCACGCCAAAGACGGCTACGCGGTCACCACGCACCGCTACGCTCGCGCGGGCCACTACCTAATCACCGTCCACCGCACCAACCACCGCGGCCAGACGGCCACCGCCCGCCTCCACATCCGCGTAGGGCGGCAGTCAGATTTGCAGTGACCGCATTAAAAACCGGGACAGTCACCTATTTCTGGTCTTCAAAATAGGTGACTGTCCCCGTTTACTCCGTTTACTCCGTTTACTGATAGTTCGTGGTGTCGAGTTCGTTTCGGGTACGCCTTCGCTCAGTTGCGATCATCTCGGCGAAGCTCTTTGGTCTGTTTCTCGACTTCCCTCATTTTGGATAGCACCATCTCTAGGTTTCCGACGATGCGGTCCGGATCATCCGCCTGCCGTGCGGCATGGATCTTCGCTTCCAAATCTCTGATTACCCAGGCAACCTCTCGAGTAACGGGCAGCACGGCCTCGTCAGGGCAATTACGAAGGAACGTCGGTTGCGATTGCGGTTTCTCTCCGAGAACGCCCACGTGCGAATTGACGCTGTAGATCGCCACGGCTTTCGGCCTTATGGCAGGATCGAGCGGGCCTTGGGCATTACACGCGTTCCAAGTGTGGATGAAAGCGCGGACCAATCGACGCCGCCGCGGGTTCTCGTAGTCCTGCAAAGCTGCCACGAGGGGAGGAATGGCCATCATTTCGCACGCCGCTAGTTCCTGCGTTACGGCATCGATTTCTTTCTTGTTCTTTGCCTTCAACAGTGATTCAACCAAGGTCGGCGCCTTCCTCGCCACCGAGTCGCTCCAGGCTGCCAGACCAGGACCGGCATGGGCTTTCAAGACGAACATTGGCTCGTCGGGGGATTTAATAAGCGGAGGCCGTTCGTGCAGCACATCGCGCCAATCCGCGGTCGTCGTCACCTCGCCGACGGAGGGATGGCGGGCAATGATTTGGAGCCTCCCGGGCTTCTCTTCGGGTGCAGTTCCGAATCCCGATGCCCCGCACCCATCCATGTTGGTGCGGGCCATGTTCCAGGTGAATTCCGCCCCATACGACTTTCCTTCGGGGTTCACCGCCACCAGCGTTATCTTGGCATTGGGGACGGGTGTTCCCGACTTATCGAGGACCTTGTAGCTCAAGTACAATTTCGGGTCCTGGTTTCGTACCATAGCGAAGGCACCGATAGGCATTAGAACGATCCAGGTCGAGATAGCCACGTTCGTCAAGAGTACAATTCGTATCATTTGTCCGCTCCTACTTGATTCTATAAAATGGGGACAGTCACCTATTTCTGGTCTTCAAAGCAACGACTGTCCCATTTACTTACCGGCCGACCCCATTTATGGCCTGTTTATGGCTGTCCCCATTTGCCGCGGTTCAAGGTTACGTATCATGTCCCAGCGTGAGCATGGCGCCCGGCCGAGGCACCGGGGGTGCCGGACCTGCGCGGCTCACGTTTCCCGCTCGCGTGTCTGGATCAGTTGTCGCAGCCGGGCGGAGAGTTCGACGGGGAGACGGTTGCACCACGAGGCGTCGATCAAGCCGACTTCGAGCAGGTCGATTACGTGGACCTGGTCTTTTAAGCGAAACGAAGTCAGCTTCATGCGGACCAACGCCTCCAACGTGGGGACGCGAAAGTCGGGCCCGGCCTCGGACTCGCTGATTTCAGGAGCCGGAAGGAAATGATCCGGCCGCACCTTCTCGCCGGCAAACAAGACGTGAATCGCGCTGCGCACGGAACCTTGTGGTCCGTCGAGGAACAGATCGACGCCCACGACGTTCTGGTGGATGAAACCGACGGCTTGGAGTTCGGCAACGATCCGGTCGAAGTCCTGCCGCGACACGAGCAGATCCACGTCCTTGGTGTTCCGCACGGCTTCCTGATCCACGCGCGCGACCCACGCGGCCACGGCATGGCCCCCCACGATGACGTGGGGAATTCCCGCCTGCTGAAGCGCCCGCGCCGCACGACATGCCCGCTCTCGAACGTCCTGCACGGCCGCAACCATCCTTTCCCAAGAGAACTCGTTGAGGGTCACCGCCATCATGCGGACAACTCCCTTGTTTGAAAATGGGGACAGTCACCCATTTCTGGTCTCCAAAATAGGTGACTGTCCCCGTTTAAGTCGGATGTCCGCTTTTCATGCCGAAGAAGTATGATCCTATGGAGAGGCCGCCGATGACCGCGCAAAAGATGTAGAAACTCAGCGGATCTGGCGGCGACAAGACACACGAAGCAACCGTTGATAAAGCCGCGATCACGGCGATCTTTACGCAATGTCGCATTGAAGTCCCCTTTGCCCGTTGCGGTAGTGTTAGAACTCTTTCGTTGTCGAGTCATCGTCAGCCCACCCACAAAATAGGTGACTGTCCCCATTTATTTTCCCCATCGGCTGCGAATTGTCGGGAATCGAGCATTGCCATTATGCACGCACGGCCACTGCCGGGCAAGCTGACCGCGGCAGCCGGGCGTGGCCGAACCCCCGGCAGAAGGAGTCGGGGACGTGTTTTTCGGCTCTCGGAGTCTGGGTAAATTGGATTCGATAAATCGGGTCACTACGAACGCTTATGAATCATCGCGGCAAAGCCAGCGTTTCAGGACTTCCAGGACGTAATCGATCTGTTCGGCCGAAAGGGGTGTGTCTTTCGGGATGTAGTGCCACTTGGCCAAACACCCGCGGCAGCAGGTGGCGGTGGCGTGTTGGGCCAGAAAGATCGGGTGGCCGCGCATGGGCGTCTGGCGGCCGTCGTTGCGGGGCCGGGCGGGAGCCAAACGGTCGACGATGAACTGCCGGCCGTGCTCCAGGATGACCGGCAGCGTCTTCTCGCCGAGATACGCCCGATCCTTCGAGCCGAGCCGGAACCGGGCGCGAAAATCGCTTCGCCCGAGGGCCGCAAAGAGATCGTCCAGGTCGCGCATCGATTGTCCCTTGTTGGTAGCCGGATTCGCAAGAATTCGGATTTCTGCGATTTGATACGGCCGAATTCTTGCGAATCCGGCTACGGGCGGCACGTGCCCGATCGGCGGGCTTCCTTTGCCTAAGGAACGAGCAGCCCTGGCCAAATCCGAGCAAACTCCCGGAACCGGGCCAGTTCGCATAACCGATTATTTGACATAGACTTGTGTTGTTCCGCAAGAGCGACCTGCTCCTCGTGCGGCACCCGGATTGCAGACGGGGGCACGTCGTGGCGGTTCCGGACGCAGCGTGACCGTGCCAAGAAGTACCGGCAAACGCTTCGCGTACCGACTGAAAACTAATGCGTATCCTGTTCGCGAAAGGAGGGGAAGGTGACCCCCAAAGAGGTGTTGGCGTTGTGCCGGGAAAAAGACGTCAAGGCGGTCGACATGCGGTTCATGGATTTTCCGGGTTTGTGGCAGCACTTCACCATTCCGGTGGACCATCTGAAGGAAGACGTGTTCGAGGACGGCTTGGGGTTCGACGGATCGAGCATCCGCGGGTGGAAGGCGATCAACGAGAGCGACATGCTGGTCGTCCCGCAGCCGGAAACGGCCTCGTTGGACCCGTTTACCGAACTGCCCACCTTGTCGATGATCTGCAACATCCAGGACCCGATCACGCGGGAAGACTACACCCGCGACCCGCGGAACGTCGCCCGAAAAGCGGTCAACTATCTCAAGAGCACCGGCATCGCCGACACGTGCAACATCGGTCCGGAGGCGGAGTTCTTCGTCTTCGACGACGTCCGTTTCGAGCAGGACTCCAACCGGGCGTTCTACTACATCGACAGCATCGAGGGGCAGTGGAACCGCGGCCGCGAGGAGCGCCCGAACTTGGGCTACAAGCTGCGTTACAAGGAAGGCTATTTTCCCGTCCCGCCGGCCGACCAGATGATGGATCTGCGGAACGAGATGATGCAGTTGATGATCGAGTGCGGGCTGGACGTGGAATGCCAGCACCACGAGGTGGGCACCGCCGGACAGGCCGAGATCGATCTGCGGTTCGACGAACTGGTCAAGATGGCCGACAAGATGATGATGTACAAGTACATCATCAAGAACGTGGCCAGACGGCACAACAAGACGGTCACGTTCATGCCCAAGCCGCTCTTCGGCGACGCCGGCTCGGGCATGCACACGCACGTTTCGCTGTGGAAGAACGACGAGCCGCTGTTTGCCGGCGGGGGTTACGCGGGCCTGAGCGACATGGCGCTGTACGGGATCGGCGGCCTGCTGAAACACGCCCCGGCGATCCTGGCCTTCAGCAACCCGACGACCAACAGCTACAAGCGGCTGGTGCCCGGCTTCGAGGCCCCGGTGAACCTGGCCTATTCGCAGCGGAACCGTTCGGCGGCCGTGCGGATCCCGATGTACAGCCCCAACCCGAAGACCAAGCGGCTGGAGTTCCGCTGTCCCGACCCGAGCTGCAATCCCTACCTGGCCTTCGCGGCCATGCTGATGGCGGTGATCGACGGGATCCAGAACAAGGTCGATCCGGGCGAGCCGCTGGAGAAGGACATCTACGACTTGACGCCGGAGGAACTGGTCGACGTGCCGACGACGCCCGGCTCGCTGGAGGCGGCGTTGGCGGCCTTGCGCGAGGACCACGAGTTCCTGCTCCGCGGCGACGTGTTCACGCCCGACGTGATCGACACGTGGATCTGGTACAAGACGGAGAACGAGGTGGACGCGTTGCGGCTGCGTCCGCACCCGTACGAGTTCTGCATGTACTACGATATTTGAAGCGTACTTGGCACGGTCCTGAGTCCGTGGATACCGTGGGCCTGCTCGGGACGCATTGTGAATGGAGCCCCTACCGAGGCGCGACCCCGCCGAGCGCAGTCGGCGGGCGTTTCGTGCATCGTTTCGTGCATCGTTTCGTGCATCGTTTCGTGCATCGATCCGCGCAACGATTCGCGGATCGATCAAGCGGGCGCGCGACAGTGCGCCTCGGCCAGTTCGATCGCCTTGAGCAGCCCGCGGGCCTTGTTGAGCGTTTCGTGCCATTCGTTGCTCGGAACGCTGTCGGCGACGATCCCGGCGCCGGCTTGGACGTAGGCCTTGTCGCCTTGGACCACAATGGTCCGCAACGCGATGCAGGTGTCCATGTTGCCGTTGAAATCGACGTAGCCGACCGCCCCGGCGTACGGACCGCGGCGATGCGGCTCGACCTCGTCGATGATCTCCATCGCCCGGACCTTCGGCGCGCCGGAGACGGTTCCCGCGGGCAGGCAGGCCTGCAAGGCGTCGAAGGCCGTCTTGTCCGGCGTCAATTGGCCGCAGACGTTGCTGGTAATGTGCATCACGTGGCTGTAACGCTCGACGGTCATCACGTCGGTCAGCTCGACCGAGCGGTATTGGGAAACGCGTCCCACGTCGTTGCGGCCCAGATCGACCAGCATCACGTGTTCGGCCCGTTCCTTGGGATCGGCCAGCAGTTCTTCCTCCAGGCGCCGGTCTTCCTCCTCGGTCTCGCCTCGCCGCCGGGTGCCGGCCAGGGGGCGAACGGTGATGCGGCCGTCGACCACGCGGACCATCACTTCCGGCGAGCTGCCCACCAGGGTGACCGCCGGCGTGCGGACGTAGAACATGAACGGGCTCGGGTTGACCACTCGCAGGGTGCGGTAGACGTCGAACGGATGGGCACGCAACGGGACCGTCAGCCGCTGGCTGAAGACGACCTGGAAGACGTCGCCGGCGCGGATGTATTCGACGCACTTTTCGACCGCCTTCTCGAAGTCGGCCTGGGTGAAGTTCGACTCGTAATCCAGATTCACGTCGCCGCCGGTGCAGATGTCCATCGGGCGGACGGCCTCGCGCGGCGAAGAGAGCTGCTCCACCAGGCGATCGACTCGACGGCAGGCGTCCTCGTAGGCCGCCTCCACAGTGATTCCCGGCTTGTCCAGCCGCGCCATGGCCACCACCACGATCACCTTGGAGACGTTGTCGAAGACGACCATCTGGTCGTAGAAGGCGAAGGCCAGATCGGGCACGCGGCGGTCGTCCGGCGGGGCGTCGGGCAGGTGTTCGAAGTAGCGGACCGTATCGTACCCGGCATAGCCGACCGCCCCGCTGCAAAACGGCGGCAACTCGGGAAGGTGGACCGCCCGGACCGCCTCGACCCGACGTCGCAACTCGTCCAGCGGATTGTCGCACTGGAACCGGCGGGTGACCAACGTGGGCACTCCGCCGGCCGAGACGCCCGAGTATTCGTTGGTCGTCACCCGGTTCTCATAGGCCTCGATCTCGAAGAAGGGCTCGGTGGCCAGGAAGCTGTACCGGCCGACCTTCTCGCCGCCCACGACGCTCTCGAACAGGCAGGCGCACCGTCCGCCGTCGATCTTGTGGAACGCGGTCACCGGTGTGAGGGCATCGCTGAGCAGCCGGCGGTAGACGGGCACCAGGTCGGCCCCTGCGGCAAGCTTCCGGAAGGTTTCCAGATCGGGATAGTGGGGGGGAGGCGGCATTGACATGCGCAGTGAATCCGTGGTGGGCAATACCCACCCTGCGGTTTTCGACGGATGAAGCGTTGCACCTTGACGGTTGACGAAAGGCTTAGCTTAGCAGCCTCGGCCTGCTGGGACAACCAGCTCTCTGCCGGGTGGCACGCCCTGAGGAACGAAGGGCGTGGTACGTCGGGAAACCACGCCCTTCGTTCCTCAGGGCGTGCCACCCCAGAGTTTACCACAACGATGCCAAGAACCGTTTGGCGCTAGCACCGGGCGCCGGGTTGTTTCACACACGTAACTGTTTGCCAATAGATGACTTAGAGGATTCGTTCGATCTCTCCGGCTGGGGGTGATTCCCGTCCGATGGCAAATAGATCTCGGACCGTACCGACCTCATCGGAAAGCCGCGTTCTCCCCCATCGAAGTCGCTTGCCTTGACAGCCGAGAGGCTGGTGTTAGAATCCTGTTGACGGTGGGTCTTTGGGCCGGTCGCGCCCGGTACATGTCTGTGCGGCCCCGGTAGGTGCCTTGGGAGTCTGGCGGAATGAAGTGTCAGAAGTGCGAGAAACCGGCGACTTTTCACATTACGGAGCTGACCGGCGGCAAGCCGCAGGAGCTGCATTTATGTGAAGATCACGCGCGGGAGTACCTGACCTCCTCGGGCGGCGAGCCGCTCGGCGCAGGCGGCATGGCGGCGGTCCTGGCCCAGCAAATGGCCCAGCAGATGGCGATCGGTCAGACGGCGGAGGAATTGGCCGAACTGGATCAACAGTCGTGTCCGGTCTGCGGCATCACGTTCTATGAATTCCGCAGTCAAGGGCGGCTGGGGTGCCCGCACGATTACATCTGCTTCCGGCGCCAATTGGAACCGCTGATCTTGAACATTCACGGCGAGACGCACCACACGGGCAAGTCGCCCCGCCGCGGTTCGGACGACAGCCAGCGACGCACCGAGTTGATTCGGCTTCGCCGCGAGATGAAAGAGGCCATCGAGCAGGAGAACTTCGAGCGGGCGGCGGAGCTGCGCGACGAGATCCAACGGACGGAAAACGAGGATCAGTAGCCCACTTCCCGGTCTTCGTGCCCAGGGTCTTCGTGTACAGGGCAAAGGAAGCGGGACCAAATAGACGGGATGATGCCGTGGACCTGAACGACTTGACCGAAAACAGCGGTGAATGGCTCCGCGGTGGCGGAGCGGAGGCGGATATCGTCATCAGCAGCCGTGTCCGGTTGGCCCGGAATCTGGCCGATTTCCCCTTCATCAATCGGGCTTCCGAGCAGGATCGTGCCCAGATTGAAAAGGCCTTGAAGGAACGGATCCTCAGCATCGAGGCCTCCGGGGAGTTGCTCTATCTGAACATCGAAGAGCTGGAAGGAGTCGACCGTCAGTTTCTCGTCGAGCGGCATTTGATCAGCCGCGAGCACGCCGAAAGCCGCGGTGCCCGAGCCGTGGCCATCGACGGCCACGAAAAGTTCAGCCTGATGATCAATGAAGAAGATCACCTGCGGATGCAGGTGATCGAGTGCGGGTTCGCGTTGGAGAGCGTTTGGGATCAGATCAGTCACCTCGACGATCTTATCGAGGAGAAAGTCACCTACGCCTTTCACAAGCGGCTGGGATACCTGACGGCGTGCCCTACCAACGTCGGGACCGGACTGCGGGTGAGCGTGATGCTGCACTTGCCCGCGCTGGTCATCACCCAGCAAATCGACAAGGTTTTCCGCAGCTTGCAGAAGATCAGCCTGGCGGTTCGCGGACTCTATGGCGAAGGTTCGCAGGCGATGGGGGATTTCTATCAGATCAGCAACCAGATCACCTTGGGCCGTAGCGAAAAGGACCTCGTCCGGCAGGTCGGCGATATCGTTCCGCAGATCATCGAATACGAGCGGAAAGCGCGCGAGTTCCTCATTCGCGAAAGCCACGAGAACCTGCACGACCGCGTGAGCCGGGCTTACGGTATCTTGCGGACCGCCCAGACGATCAGCTCGGAAGAAACCATGCACCTGCTCTCCAGCGTGCGGATGGGAGTGAACCTGGGGCTGATCCGCGACCTGGGGATCCCCACGGTCAACGAGCTGTTCATCCACACCCAACCGGCCCACCTGCAGAAGCTCAGCGGCACCGAACTCGACACGGCCGACCGCAACATCGAACGCGCCCGGTACCTCCGCCGCCATCTGAACAAGGAGAACGGCGCCGGAGCGTCGGACAAGAACTGAGTATGTGGCCGGATTCGCAAGAATTCGGACCAATTCGCGTGAAACCGGGCAACGGCCGAATTCTTGCGAATCCGGCTACCGTTTGGCTGAAGTGTTAGAGAACTGAGCGCAGAAGGGTTCTTCGACGGGCGTTGCTCCTGGCGGGCCGATTAGGCTATAATTGGCTGTCATGATCGAGGACCAAGATGACATTCTGCGGATTCGCCGTTGCCCTTCGCTGGACGACGCCACCCTGGTGCTGGCTTTCACCGGGTGGATGGACGGCGGCAACGTCTCGAGCGGCACGGTCCAACGACTGGTGGATCTGTTGGGCGCCGAGCCTTTTGCCGAAATCGATCCCGAGCCGTTCTACATCTACAACTTCCCCGGCTCGATGGAAATCGCCGCCCTGTTCCGCCCGCCCATCGAAATCGAAGACGGCCTGATCAAGACGATCAACATGCCGGAGAATACGTTTTACTGCCACGAACCGGCCAGGCTGGTGCTGTTCCTCGGCAAGGAGCCGAACCTGCGTTGGCGGACCTTCAGCGATTGCACGTTCCGCCTGGCGCGCATGGTGGGCGTGCGGCGAATCCTGTTCGTGGGATCCTTCGGCGGGGCCGTGCCGCACACCCGCGAGCCGCGCTTGTACATCACCTGTTCCGATCCCGCACTGCTGCCCGAGATGGAAAAGTACGGCGTGCGGCGCAGCGGCTACGAAGGACCCGGCTCGTTCACCACCTACCTGATGACGCGGGCCGCCTCGGCCGGGATCGAGATGGTCTCGCTGGTCGCCGAGATCCCCGGTTACCTGCAAGGCACCAACCCGATGAGCCTCGAAGCGGTCACCCGCCGGCTGGCCAAGATCCTCAAGCTGTCTCTGGATCTCGATTCGCTGCGGGCGGCCAGCACCCAATGGGAGTTGCAGGTCTCCACGGCCGTCGAGCAGGACGAAGGGCTCGCCGAGAAGATCCGCCAGTTGGAAGAAGAGTATGACAACGAGCTGCTCAGTCGCGGCGTCGATGAAGCGTAGTATCTTCGAAGGAGGCTCCAGACCATGCCGCAATCCAGTTTCTTCAGGCTGACGGCGTTGTGCGTCGTCTTTCTCGGTTCCCTGGTTGCCCTCCGGTCGGCACGGGCCGATACAAGCCCGAAACGCCCCAACGTGCTGTTGATCTGCG
>DATLAN010000646.1:0-35575 GCA_035527455.1 Thermoguttaceae bacterium | reverse complement strand
CGGATTCCGGGGACACGACCCGATTATGGTCGTTTGAGTAATTTCGATGGACGGCCGAGTTCCGGGGACAGTATACATAATTATCTCCGTCGGTGGCTCATCGGGTGATCTTATACCGATGCACGCCGTAGGGGGCGAACTGGTCTACGATCCGGCCGTTGTGGACTGCGACAGTGCGATCTTCGAACAGGACCTCGGCCGTGCCGTCTTTCGCGCCGCGGACCGTAATCTCGGGCTTCTCCGGTTTCCTTTCCATGTTGACGGCGAATACGTAGATTGCCTCGTCGGTACGCTTCACCAGGCACTCGATCCGGCTGCCCAGGGTCGGTTCGGCCGTGGCTCCCCGTTCGATGGTCGGGCCGTTGATCACCGGGGCCAGGGAGTGGATCTGCCGGTTGATCCGCCCGACGGCCTCGGCCATCTGCGGATCGGCCAGCAGGCCCGCCTCGATGAACGTCGGCTGGAACTGGTGGCAGAAGTAGATCAGCCCCTGCGAGCCGTGGACGATCGACATCCAGACTTCGGCCTCGACCTCTTGCGGCGTGGGTTTCACGTTGGGGTTGCTGATCCGCGTGCATTCGATGCAGTTCCACACCACCTTCCGCCCGGCGGTCCACTGCCGCAACCGCTCGACGCCCCGGGCCACGTACCAGAGTTGCCCGGCGATCTCCGGCTTGCCGTGTACGGCCGGATAGATGTCGAACGAGGCGACGTCGCAGCCCTGGGCGTACTGCGGATAATCCTCCGGATGATTCGTCCGCACGCCGCGTCCGTGCCAGCCGTCCCAGGCCACGCCTTGACCGAGATTCAACAGCACCGGGCGCGTGGGATCGTTGACCTTGATCCGACGGTAATCGGCAATCATCGTCTCCGGCGGGATCGGCGGGCCGTAGCCCTTGCCCGGGCCCAGCGACTGGGCGTTGTCCGGCTCGTCGCCATGCATCCAGCCGACGATGATCTTTTCGTCCAGGTGTCCTCGGGCGTAGTCGTTCTGCGAGCAGATCACCGGCATGCCGTGCTTCTTCAACTCGGCGAGCTGCTCTTGCGTCGGGCCTTTCCAGAGGCCGACGTACAGATTGATTCCGATCGCCTGGTACTTCGGCGCGTTTCGCGGCGCCTGGAGCCAAACGGCGATGGGGAAGAAGTCCGCATCGGTGCCGGGCCCGTTTTCCCACGCCGCGTAGGGAACGCTCGGGACGGCCGCCGGCTTGTCTTCGGCGACGCTCGTCGGTACGGCCGCCACGACGCAAATCACCAGCACCGCGGCCAAGACGCGTCGGGTTTTCCACGGTCTGCAACACATAGTCGTTTCCTTTCGAATGGTTGACGGCATGGTTACTGCAACGGATGCATGCCCGCATTGTGACGTCGGCGGTTCACCAGGGATAGGGCGCGGGGCTCCTTCTTGAGGAACTTGACCAGTTGGGAAACCGTGCAGCCTAAGCGGGCGGCGGCCGGCTTGGGGTCGGAAGCGGCGGCCGTGAGGGTGTCGAGGACTTCGGCCAGGAGCGTGGGGAAGTCGTCGTGCGACGCATTGATCGCGATGCGGCCGCCGCAGCAGCGGGATCGCCATAACGGGCTGGGCTGGGCGTCGCAGGGGCGGGGCGTGCGGATCTCGAAGGCCAGGTTCACACGCAGCCGGAATACGGCCCTCGAAAGGTTCTCCGCCTGGCTGCGCCGTTCGCTCGCCTCGGCCCTCACGCCCGTGGGAAGGTGGTGCAAGACGATCGCCGTCTCGACCTTGTTGCGGTGCTGACCGCCGGGACCGGAGCGCTTCTGGCGCCGCACCTCGCACTGGGCCAGCAGTTCGTCGGGGCCAAGCGCGGCGGGGTGGAGGGGTTCTTCGGGCATGGATGGGCGAAGCCGCAAGCGGCTGGAAGACTGGGGCTACAGGTCCTTTTCGAGCATCTTCAACACCAGTTCCCGCTTCGGATCGCCGGCCAGGTAGAGCGTCCGTGTGGGGAACGCGAACTCGATGCCCGCCTTCTCGAACTCCTCGAAAATCCGCAGATTCAGCCGCTGGGCGTGATCGCAGAAATCCCAATACGCCGGCGGCACGAACCAGTAGATCACGAAGATGTTCAGGCTCTCGGCGTTGAAGTCGGTGAAGTACACCCGCGGCGGGTATTCGTTGCCGTCGAGGGTCGCGTGGATCGGCTCGCGGATGCCGTCCTCCTCCAAAATGCCGCGAACGATCCGCACCGCCTGTTCGATCTTCTCCTTCGGCGTGTCGTAGGTGATCGTCAGGTTCATCGTTCGGCGGATCGACGCGCGGCGGCCGACGTTCTCGACCGGGTCGCTGGCGATCTTCGAGTTGGGGATCGTGACCAGGTTGCCGGTGAGCGTGCGGACGCGGATCGACTGGAAGCCGATCTCCTCGATCGTGCCGTCGTATCCGGCGTAGAGCACCCGTTCGCCGATCTGGAACGGCCGGTTGAACAGGATGATCGTCGCCCCGAAGACGTTCTTCAACACGTCCTGGGCCGCGAAGCCCAGCGGCAGTCCCAACACACCGACCGCCGCCAACAGCGCCAGCACGTTCTGCTGGAACACCGAGTCGATCACGAACACGACCACCACGACCACCAGCACGATCCGCAGGGCCTTGCGGACCAGCGGCGCGAGCTGATCGACGAGCGTCGATTCGGTCCTGGCCGCGAAGCGCCGCAGCATCAGGTCCACGACCGAAACCAGGTTGTACGCGTACCAGAGCACGGCGATGCAATACAGCAGCAGCAGCGTCCGGGTGCAGAACTGCTGCAGTGCCGGGCTCATGTTCATCGCGCCCAGTCCCACGGTCAGTCCGATGCCCAGCAGCACCAGCTTGGCCGGGCCGATCAGGTGTTGGAAGAACAACGTGCGGATGTCCCGCTCTCGGGCCTCCTGCCGCCGGACGACGCGGCACAACACGGCAGCGGCGACCCGCCCGGCCGCCCAGCCGAGTAGCGTGGCCAGCAGCAGCGTGGGCCAGTTGAAGGGCCAGGTGATCCAGGTGTTGTCGGTCCAGAGGCCCTTGAGATTGAGGTTCCCCCACAGCGACGAGGTGGCCGGCTCCGGCTCGAACCGTTCGAGGATGCCGAGGCCTTTCGCATCCGCATCAGCGGGCGTTTCACCCACAGCCGCGGTAGTCCAAGCCAGCAATCCGCCCACCGCCATCGCGGCCCATACGACGATCGATTCGCGTCTCATGTCGGCTCCGTTTCGCTGGTTGAAGGTTTGTTGGGGGTTCCGTTTGCGACCCATACGTGGATGATAGCGTAAGGTCCGGTTTTGGAGAACGGAGAACGGGGATTGTCTTTGAAGGCACGGTGGAGAACTCGCTATTGGTCGGCGAATGGGCCCGGTGCGTCTTAACAGGACTTGCAGGATTTCGGTTGGAGGCGGCTTGACTTACGTTGCCGAGACTGTTGGGATGTCTGGAACGCAGGGTCACCACAGACCTCCACAGAGACTCGGATTCTTTTTCGTACCTTCCTTAAACCGTGAAGTCTACCCAGTCCTCCAGGCCGTTTGGCAGTTATGAGGAGTAACTCTATGCCTGTGGTTGACTCCCCATGGCAAGAGTAGTTCAATGGTAGAAACGACCAGGATGTCGTCCGAACACGGACGATCGGGTCGCAGGGCGACGGTGGATTCTGCACGTTCTAGCCATTCGCAAAGGAGCAACTAATGGCTGCAAGCCAACTACCAAGAGACGTCATGACGGACCTTGATGGGTTTATCAAGGCTCAGAACAGACTTTATGAGGACATGGGTCAATTGGACTCCGCAACCCAACAGCTCGACGGAGACAAGACTCCCGCAACCGTGCTTTTTCTTGATCTGGTTGGCTCGACCGGTTATCGGCAAAAAAATGGAGCACCCAAAGGGCTCGCCAAGGCGCATCGCCAAAATCTGATGGTAAGTCAGGCCATTATTCGGAACGGCGGAGAAGTAGTGAAATGGATCGGTGACAGCGTTATGGGCGTGTTTTGCGATGAAGCTGCTGGGGCACCTCATTCCTATAGAGCGCTGCAGGCTGCTTTGGAAGCCATCCGCAATCTCCGAGAATACAACCAGAAACACTGCGAACCTACACTCGCATGGGAGGAGGAAATTCACACCAAAGCGGCGCTCAGTGCAGGTAAGGTTCATTTCATAACCGTCGGCCCGGATGTGGCAACTTCAACCACCGCCGTTGCAGACGATAGCGGCCAGCAGCAGAGACCTTTCACTTACTGCGATCCAATTGGCGGAACCGTCGATTTGGCTGCGCGATTGCAGCACACCGCGACATCGGACGTGATTGTCATCGACAAGGATACGTTCTTCGGTGTTGGCCGAGCAGCCGGCATAGAACCCATCTCTCCAACGCCGTACCAAGAAGACCTATACTGTGAACTGATCCTTCTAGGGGAAAGGACGACGACATACAAGCCTCGTGTGGCTGCTTTTTCGCCCGAGGACAACGCACTTGAGTTGCTCGCAGTCGAGCCAATCGGGGAGAAGACCGATCTTGGCACGTTCCAGGAGTGGGCTCGAGAGCAAGCCAGCCGAAAAGGGAAGCGAGTCGTGTTTGTGTCCGCGCCGGTCAAGTGCAACGTGGCGGGCTTCGCTGAACCAGTGGAAGCCGTTGCTGTGTTTCCGGAAACCGTCGCCGCGTCTTCCGAAGCTCTGGCCGTGTCTTTGAAAGCGCGGGAAGCACCTGTTCGTGAATTGCCTTACAGGTCGCCAAGTTCAGAGGAGATCAAGGACTTGTTGGATAAGGCTGAGGCAGCGCACAGGCTAGGCAATACCCCGAAGTCGGTTGAACTCTATCAAGAGGTCTACGAGAAGGATTGCCGTGATTTCCGGGCTAACGTTCGGCTAGCGCAGCACTACCGAAGCCTGGGGCAAGTGGAGGATGCGAAAAGGCATTGGAACCTAGCCAAGGAATCCGATCCGACGCGGGCCGTTGTTTGGGCACTTGCTGGGGCCACATACTTTGAGGGGTATCTACTGGACCAAAGTAACTATGATGATTTGGGCCGTGCCGTGACTGATTTCAGTCGGGCAAGACAACTCGCCGCAGAGGCGTTTGACCTCCTGTTGGAGCAGTATTGCTGCGCCATGCTCGCTTTTGCGCTTCTTGCACGTAGGGGTGCCACCGACCTCGCGCGGGCGAAGGTCATCATGGACGAGATCACGAATTGGCCACCACTCAGTGAGGCCACTCGTGTGCTGAAGAGCCTTGTGGAGGTGCTCTTCCTGATTGCTGTAGGAACACCCACGGAATTGGTAGAAAAAGCTGGAGACAAGCTCGATCGCGTTACGACGTACTTGGCACACTGGGATGGCGGTAAGGAAAGCGGGGACACGGTTGAAGACCGCCACTCGACATTGCCCAGCAAAGAACGGTTGAGCGTCTTGCTGGACTTGGTGAGGTTCCGCTTGAATGCAGTAATGTCTCTTCCGCGAAAACCGGCCAATTCTACCGGAATTGCCCCGGCGGCAAATCAGCCGTAAGAGCTTGGAGTGGCAAGTTAGGCCCGCCGATAGGACTTCACAGCGAACGAGGAGTCTTGACCAAACCGCGGACCTACGCCGCCCTCGGTATCCCGTAGTCGATTTCGTCGGTTACGGTTTCATACACCGAGACTTCGCAGGAGAAGGGAAGCCGCTCCATCGGTGGAAGCAAGAAGAACTGGAGGTCGTCCGTTTTCAAGGCAATCTTAACCCAGTCTGCCAAAGGCCAGTGTTCCCGCTGTGCAGCTTGAGAGAACGGGTGAATGTGAATAGCCAAGTACGGTCGATCGCCATGTACTCCACAGCGGATCGCGGAGACCTTCGGCCACTGTTCCCGTACGTGCTCGGCCACCAGTGCCAGATCAGAGGGCCGAATCAGCCGGTCCGCCAGATGACCCAGCACGTCAGGCGCGGCTGATCGCCGATCTTCAATCGGCGAAGCAAGAATTCCCAAGACTGCAAGCCTATCGGTAGTCCTGACGTTGTGTGGCCCTTCCATGGGCATCGTATCCATCGTGGTGATTGTCCTACTCGGAACACAAAAGAGTCGCACCTTATAGCCTCTAGCCCTCAGCCGGTCAATGGCAATTCTGAAGTTACCCCACCTGTACCCCACCGGTCGGCCTACACTCTGTTGCTGCACCTGTTTCGGGGCATAAGATGCCACACGTGTCGCGCTCACCGGTTTCTGCCCGCGTGCTGCAATTCGAGGCTGCGGCGCCAGCGGGCGCTGTTGCGGCCGCAGAGGTAGGTGGCTAACGCCATGGTGGCCGTGACCGCCGCGCACCAGAACTTCGCGGAACGGTGGACCTGGTCGCTCATCCCCAAGAACTCCGGCTGCGATAGCGGTGGGGCCAACGACACGCCCGTGGCCATCCCGTAAACGGCCGAAACCGCCGCGAACGACAGCATCACCACCCACACGCTGGCCCAGTCGGGCGCGGCGACCATCCAGAGGATGTAGGCCATCTGCAAGCCGCCGACCAGCAACACCAGCCGGGACCAGGCCGGAACCGGGCCCGTGCCCGAAAACATCGCGTACACCGCCGGGCCAATACTGAAGGCCACGATCAGCGACAGGATGATCGCCAGGCCCCGCACGGTGGCGATCTTGCCGATGTCCGGCCGGTAGACGCCCGGCGGGATCACCTTAGGCCGCCCACGATCGCGCCGCGGCCGGGGAGGTGTCCGAAACGACCGTTCGGCGGCCACGGCGGGCGACCGTTCGGCGGCCGCGGAGGGCGTCGGTTCGGCGGCCGCGGAGGGCGTCGGCTGCACCTGCTCGTCGGAGGTCGACCAGGGCGACGGCTTCTCTTGGGGCTTGGCCCGCTTTCGATCGCGGCGGCGCCCGCGGCGCCCGGATCGTCGCGTGGACGGCGGCGACGGCTCGACCGAGGCGAAGTCGGGGATCGCCATCGGTGCCGGCGGCGGAGGCGAAGGAGGTGGCACGGCTTCCTGCAGCTTTTCGGCCCTGAAGAGCTTGGGCCTCGGCGGCGCGGGTTGCGGCGCCTTGCTCTTGGCCGGCTTGGCATCCGACTTCGGGGCGGCCGGCTTAGGATCGGATCTCGGGGTCGCCGGTTTCGGATCCGACTTGAGCTTGGCCGGCTTGGCATCGGACTTCGAGACCGCCGGTTTCGGATCGGACTTCGCGGCGAACGGCTTGGCATCGGGCTTCGGGGTTGCCGGCTTCGCATTGGGCATTGAAACGGCCGGCTTCGGGGCGTCCTTCGACGAGGAGACCTGTCTCTTTTCGACCGATCCGCCGGGCAGCGGCGGGGGTGCAGAGTTCGCCTCGTGCGACGACGCCGATGGGGCCGCGGGAGCAGGTTGCCGGGAATCTTCATCCAGGATGGCCAGCGCCGGCTGCACTTGCTCCGACCACTTTTCCTCTTGCGGTGCGGCCGGGGGTTCGGGCTTAGGTGGCTCGGGCAACGGCGGAGGAGTTTCAAGGGCCGACTGGTCGCCACGGGGCTTGGCGGAAACTGCCGGCTGCGGTTCGGACTTCCGTTGAGGCTCACCCGGCACGCTGACCGTCTCCCGGCATTGCGGACAACGGACCCTTTGTCCGGCGAGGCCGTCGGGCGCGGTCAAACGATGGCCTGAAGGGCAGCGGAAACGGATGGTCATGTGCGACAAGTTCGGCGAGCGAACCGTGGAAATGGGTTTTCCCCCATGCTTCCAGTCTCCTCGCCGCCAAGGGCCAAGTCAAGCGGTTCGCGCCGAAAGGGGGGTAGGTCCACTTTGCCGGAACGACCCGCAGCGTGCTTCGCACAGAGCAGACCTTTCGGCACTCCCACAGCCCCTTTCTCGCGGTTTGCTTGACCCGGCTTAGGGGGCGAATTACCATTGAGAGGATGGGTTTTCGCGTTTTGGGGCACCCTGCGCCGCGAAAAAGAGCAGACTGTTCTTCGGAGGGAGTGATGAGGCAAATTGTCCTCTTGGCTGACGTTTTGCGGGCCGGGCAGAGCCCGATTCCGCCGCTTGGCTGGTTGCTCCTCGGCTGTGGCGTGCTGGGAATTGCCGCCGCGGCCGCGGCCCAGCCGCCCGGGGACCTGCCGCCGCCGGCGCGGGTGATCGTGGCCGAGGTGCAATCTGCCGAGCTGTCCACCGGAAAGACGTTCGTCGGTTCGGTCACGCCGGTGCGGACCAGCGTGGTGGGCAGCCTGGTGGAAGGCAAGGTGGAGGAACTCTCGGTCAACGAAGGCGACCACGTCGCGGAAGGCCAGGCTTTGGCCCGGCTGCGGACGAGGCAAACGGAGATCCACCTGGCCGCCGCCAAGGCCCAACTGGCGAGCCTGCAGCAAGAGGAACTCGCGCTGAAGAAGACCCTGCCGAGCGAGATCGACCAGGCCCAGGCTCGGTTGGGGGTGTCCAAGGCGTTGCTGAAACTCGCCGAGACCCGCTGGGAGCGCACGAAGCCCCTGTACGATCGCAAGGCCATCAGCAAGGACGATCTGGACGAGGCGGAGTCGGTTTGGGTGGCGGCCGCGCAGAAAGTCATCGAGAGCGAGGCCGCCTTGGCCGCGGTGGCCGGTTCCGAACAAGAGAAATACCTCCAGACCGCCGCCCGCGTCGAGGCCCAGCAGGCGGCGGTCGACGCCCTGGCGGACGACATCGAGCAGAAGACGATCCGCGCCCCCTTCGAAGGCTACGTGACCAAGGAACACACCGAGGTCGGGCAGTGGATTGCCAAGGGCGATCCGATCGTGGAGTTGGTCGAGATAAAGTCGGTCGACGTCGAAGTGCCCGTGCCGGAGGAGTATTTCTCGCGACTGACGGTGGGCATGACCGCCGGCGTGATGATCGAGGCCTTGCCGGATCGGTTGCGGGACGGTCAGGTCGTCTTGATCGTACCCCGGGCCGACGTTCATTCGCGGAGTTTCCCGGTCAAGGTGCGTTTGGAGAATCCCTCCGGCCCGGAGGGCCCGCTGCTGAAGCCCGGCATGTTCGCCCGCGTCACGCTCCCGGTCGGCAGACCGGACACGGTCCTGGTGGTGCCCAAGGACGGACTGGTTCTGGACCCGCGGTCGCCGTTCGTCTGCGTGATCGACCCGGCGCCGGAACCGTTGGTGGCCCAGTACCAGCAGCAAGGCATGCCGCTTCCGAACGGGGTGGCACGACGCGTGCCGGTCGAATTAGGCGCCACGCAGGGCGACCTGATCGAAGTGCGCGGCATGCTTCGGCCGGGCGACCGAGTCGTGACCGAAGGAAACGAACGCCTCTTCCCCGGCAACCCCGTATCCATCGTGAAGGATTGACCAGAGAATGACTCCTGCAATTCCCCGCCGGCCATGCAACTGATCGAAGTTTTCGTTCACAATCCGGTTAAAGTCGCGGTCGGCGTGCTGCTGTTCGTGCTGTTCGGCTTCATCGGGCTGGCACGGATGCCCATGCAGCTTACGCCCGAGGTGCAGATCCCCACGGTCACCGTCGAGACGCATTGGCGGGGCGCCGCGCCGCAGGAGATCGAGCGCGAGATCGTCCTGGAGCAGGAAGAACAGCTCAAGGCCGTGCAGGGCGTGACGAAGATGTCGTCGGAATGCTCCCATTCGCAGGGGCGCATCACCATGGAATTCGCCGTGGGAACCG
This sequence comes from Thermoguttaceae bacterium, assembly GCA_035527455.1. GTDB lineage: Bacteria > Planctomycetota > Planctomycetia > Pirellulales > Thermoguttaceae > DATLAN01. Next base: position 26,002 of record DATLAN010000646.1, on the reverse strand, counting down.
ACATCGACACCGCCCTGCGCCGCGTCAGCATCCGGCTGCAGCAGGTCCCCGAGTATCCCGAGGAGGCCGACGAGCCGGTCATCAGCACGTCCGACCCGAACGCCAACGCGATCGCCTGGTTCATTCTCCGTCCGCGGGCGGCCTCGGCCGAGGAGATCGCCCAGTTCCAGGCGTCGCATCCCGAGCTGAAGGATCTGCTGGAACGGCCCCGGCAGGCCCACAATTCCGGCCTGAGGACCCGGCGGCTGCTGCAACTGGTCGAAGAGCATCCCGAAGTCGAAGACCAGATCAAGGAGTTGCTGCCGAAGGACATTTACGTGCCGGGAATGCTGCGGTTCGTCGAAGACCGCGTCAAGGCCGCCTTCGAACGCGTCGAGGGCGTCTCCAAGTCGAACGTCTACGGCGGGCGGGAAGAAGAGATGCAGGTGATCGTCGACCCGGAGAAACTGGCCGCACGCCGGCTGACGATCACCGACGTCCGCAACGCCCTGACGGACCAGAACCGCGACTCCACCGCCGGCGACGTCTGGGACGGCAAGCGGCGATACCTGGTTCGCGTTACCGGACAGTTCGAGACCCCCAAGAACGTGGCCGACGTGATCATCAAGCAGACCGACGAAGGACCCGTTCACGTCCGCGACGTGGCCAAGGTCCAGCTCGGGCTGAAGAAACCGACCGGGTTGGTCAAGAACTTCGGCACCTACTGCATCGCCGTGAACTGCGTCCGCGAGACCGGCGCCAACGTGCTGGACACCATGGAGGACCTCTACGACGTCCGCGACCGGCTGGATCGGGAAGTGCTCGCCCCGCAAGGCCTCGAGCTGATCCAGGCCTACGACGAAACCGATTACATCCACTCGGCCATCGACCTGGTCGTGTGGAACATCATCATCGGCAGCGTGCTGACGGTCGGCGTGCTGCTCTTGTTCCTGCGCAGCGGCCGGTCCACGCTGGTCATCGGCCTGGCCATCCCCACCAGCATCATCGGCACCTTCTTGATGCTCCACCTGATGGGTCGCTCGCTCAACGTGATCAGCCTGGCCGGCTTGGCGTTTGCCGTAGGCATGCTGGTCGACAACGCCGTCGTGGTGCTGGAAAACATCTTCCGGCATTACCAGAACGGCGAGAAACCGTTCGTCGCCTCGGTCCGCGGGGCCCAGGAGGTCTGGGGGGCCGTGGTCGCCTCGACGCTCACCACGCTGGCCGTGTTCCTGCCGGTGCTGTTCGTCGAGGAAGAGGCCGGACAGCTCTTCCGCGACATCGCCCTGGCGATCAGTTCGGCGGTGGCCCTCTCGCTGGTGGTTTCGATCACCGTGATACCCACCGCGGCGGCGCGAATCCTCAAAGGGCGAAAGGAGGAACCGCCCGAAGAGTTCCCCGACGCCTTGGAGCCGTCGGACAATGGCCTGTGGAAGCCGTCCACCGACTCCGGACGCCGAAGCGTGCTCGCCCGGGCCGACGCGGCCGGTGCGGCGTTCGTCCGAGCGGTCGTCGATCTCAATCGTGCGCTCCAGAAGAGCCTGGCCGCGCGGCTGATCACCGTGGTCGGTTTCGTGGGTGCGGCGGCGCTGTTGACCTGGGCGCTGTGGCCGAAGATCGAATACCTGCCCTCGGGCAACCGGAACCTGGTCTTTGGCCAGCTCCTGCCCCCTTCCGGCTACAACATCGACAAACTGATGGAACTCGGCGTGCAACTGGAAGGCGGAGCCCAACCCTACTGGGACATCGACAAGGGCGACCCGGCCAACGAAGAACTCGAATACCCGGCCATCGACGATTACTTCTTCGTGGCTTCCGGCCGGTTCGTGTTCTTCGGTCTGCGTGCGGTGGATCCGCTTAGGGCGGCGGACCTCGTGCCGCTGGTCGACAAGATGGGCAACCAGATCCCCGGCACGTTCGCATTCGCCCAACAGGCCAGTCTCTGGGGAAGGGGCGTGCAGAGCGGACGAACCATCGACATCGAAATCACCGGACCGGAACCGGAGAAGCTGGTCCAACTCGGTGGGCAAATCATGGGACAGGTCGGCGGCGTGGTGCCCGACAGTCGGTCCCGGCCGATACCCAGCCTCGACCTGAGCAGCCCCGAAATGCACCTGCGGCCTAAGTGGAACCGCATGGCCGAGATGAACGTCAGCAAACGCGACTTCGACTACACGGTCGACGCCCTGGTCGACGGGGCCTATGCGGGCGATTACTACGAAGGCGGCGACAAGATCGACTTGACCATCATCGCCAGCGAAAAGTCCGTCCAGCACACCGGCGATCTGAGGCAATTGCCCTTCCCCCCGCCCTCCGGCGGCCTGGTCACCGTGGCCGACGCGGCCGACGACGAGCTGACCGGCGGACCGGAACAGATCAATCGCCGCGAGCAGCAGCGGGCGATCACCATCGAGGTCCGCCCCTCGCCGGAAACCCCCTTGGAAGAAGCCTTGGAAAACATCGAGCGGCAGATCGTCCAACCGATGCGCGACTCGGGCGAAATCGGCGGCGAGTACGAAATCCGGCTGGCCGGAACGGCCGACAAGCTCCGGGCGACCGGCAACGCCCTGAAGTGGAACTTCGTGCTCGCGCTGCTGATTACCTATCTGTTGATGGCCGCGCTGTTCGAGTCCTGGCTCTACCCGCTGGTGATCATCCTCAGCGTGCCGCTGGGGGCCATCGGGGGCCTGGCCGGGCTGGCGCTGCTGAACGTCTACCTGCCGGTGCAGAAGGCCCTGGGACTCTCTTCCGGCGGATTCCAGACCCTCGACGTGCTGACGATGCTCGGTTTCGTGATCCTCATCGGCACCGTGGTCAACAACGCGATCCTGATCGTTCACCAGTCGCTCAATCACATGCGCTACGAGGCGATGGCCCCCAGCGAGGCCATCCTCCAGAGCGTCCGCACGCGAATCCGCCCGATCTTCATGACCACGGCGACCACCGTGCTGGGGCTTTGCCCCCTGGTGCTCTTTCCCGGAGCCGGCAGCGAGATCTACCGCGGCTTAGGCGCCATCGTGCTGGGCGGCCTGGTCGTCTCGACCATCTTCACGTTGGTGCTGGTGCCCACGCTCTTCAGCCTGATGATGGACGCCAAGGCCGCCGTCCGCCGCCGGCTCGGTTGGGAGTCGGAGTCGCCGGAAACCGGCGAAGCCGCCGAGCCGGAAGAAGCGGTTGCGGCGAGTTGAGGGAGGAGGAATATCGGGGAAAAGGTGTCAGGAACCGTTATTGATGGCGGCGGGCGGTTCTCGATAGGATCGTCGGCATGGGACTACCTTGAGAACGACGGCCGTCGGTTGGTGTAGCATGCGCTGAATCGCCTGGGTAGAATGCATAATGAAGCGATTTGGCCTTTAATCGCTGTTCCATCGGCAAAAATCTGCAAACAACGGTTCCTGACACCTTTTCGTCCGGAGGGCACATCATGGCAAAGAAGAGAACAACACAAAGGCCCCCGAAGAAGATGGCTGCTTCAAACAGGGCGGCGCCAAAGTATCCCTACTCGACAAGTCCGAACGCCCTGCGAAAGTTTCTCAAAGAAGTACCCCAGCGGCCTCGCCCGACAAGGGTAAACAACGACCTCTTGACGGCATGGGAACTCGGGGGTTCCAACGCTAATTCGATCATTAGGGTACTGAAGACCATTGGCTTGGTTGACTCGTCCAATCGGCCAACATCGGACTACGATTCGTTCATGCAGCCGACCATCGGGCCGGCACTGTTGGGGGAGAAGATCAAGGCAACATATGCCAAGTTCTTCGAGGCATCCCACGAGCCGTACAAGGACGACGAGAAACTCCGCCTCCTGTTCAACATCCATTCAGGCGGTAGCGACCGAACGTTGGGCTGTCAGATTCTGACATTCAAGGTGCTCTGCGAGTTTGCGACTTTTGATGGCTTACCATCTGCGGCGACACCTTCACTGCCGCCAACAGCAGAGCTGACTACTCAGGCTATGCCCGCATCACACCCAGCGGCATCGACACCGACGATATGTATTGACCTGCACATTCACCTTCCTGAAAACAAGACCACGAGAGACTATCAGGCAATTATCGAGGATATCGCCCGCTACATCTATCGGCACGAGGATTTTGGCAATGACTGATGAATGGATTGAACAGCAGGCCGGATTGTGTGGGGCCGTTGGCGCGTTGCGTAACAGGTACGCGAATACAGAGGTCGAAGGCAGCGCAGTAGATGCCACCTCTATTGTTGCAGCCCTGAATCAGTTTCAAGAGTGCGTCCGATACCTCAACACTCGGCGTTCATCGGGGGCCGTTCTCAACCTCGAATCAGAAGCCGATGTACAGGATGCGGTGTATCTGATGCTAAGACCCTGGGTTCATGACCTAGTATCGGAAAACCCAACTGACCGAATAGCAAACCGCTACACGCTCAAGGATTTCATTTCTCGCCAAGCACGCACCGTTATCGAGATTAAGTACGTGCGGGACGCGTCGCACGGCCGACGGATTTCGATAGAGATGCATGACGATATTGAAACCTACCGTCACCACCCTCACTGCCGGACGATTATCTTCTTTGTCTATGATCCGGACTCATTGATTCCGGACCAAGAGACGTTACGGCAACAGATAGAGGAACCTCGCAGTTACGGCGGACGCCCGCTGAGGTGCGTACTTGTCGTGAAGCCTTAGCCGAAATTGCCCAGCGATCGTCAATAACGGTTCCTGACACCTTTTCTCCGGCGTGGGCGGCTCTTAACTCCTTCTCGTCGAGGCGCTTGTCTTTGGCCGCGTCCTTCAGAAAACGCGCCAAGATGAGGCGGTCCGTCTTGGGCTGACGCAGCGCAACCACGGAATCGATGGGGAAGAAAGTTTTCTGCGCCATTTTATCGAGGTGGTCCGTGCATTGGTTCTTATCGTATAACGCATCGCACGCCCGGTGACGGCGGTTCGGCCATCGCGAGCCAGCATACCGGCCGCACCGACCCCCGTCAACAGGTCCCCTCCAGCCACCAGCCGCGTTCATGCCCCCTATCCCCCGTGGATGGTTGAAGGGCTCCAATATGGACCTGGTCGATCTGCTCAACGCCGGTGCCCTGCCAACAGCGATACGGAAGATCGAACAGCGGGTGGCCGGAATCCGGGCTTGAAACGGGCGGGCGGATCGGGTACTGTATATGTGTATACTTCCAGGCGGACGGCTCTTTGATAATTCGGATTGCGGCGGCACGGCGAGGAACGTGCGTCGCGGAATCGCCCGGCGACGATGGGTGCCTGCGACCGCTTGCACGCACGGTCGGGCCGGGGCGGCAGAGGGATTGTTTTCCCCGGATCGACGAAATCCGCGGAAAGTGGAAATCAATGCCGAAAGTCGTGGCCAGGAAAGGACTTGCGTCGGGAAAAAAAGTCGGCTGGATATTCGATATTCGAATCCGCCCCATCAGCCCAACTGTTCCAACGCCGGGTGAACAAATGGGGACAGTCAGCGATTTCGGCGCCGGAAATAGGTGACTGTCCCGCTTATTGCGCTTATTGAACGCCTTCAATGGCTTACAGGATTACGGAGCCGCCGGCGGCGAGCGTGCGGCGAAGTTGTTGTGCGTCGACGTCGGCCACGTCGAGGCCCTCGCGCAGGGCCAGACAACAGGCCGTGCCGGCGGCTTCGCCCATCTGGTTGCAGTTGACCATCACGCGTACACCACCGAACGCGCCGCGGTCGGCGTCGAGCAACCGGCCGGCGAGAAGCACGTTCCGGCCGCCTTGCGGCACGAGGCTGCGATACGGGACCTGGTAGAAGGTGGGGTCCGTCTCGCGCGGCGGGCGCCAACGGCGCTGGACGCTGCTTCTGCCCGGCACGACGTAGACCTCGCGGCCGTCGAGGTAGCGGAAGGTCAGTCCCTCTTTATCCGGGTGGTGGACGTCGACGCGGTAACTGCCGTTGGCGATCGCGTCGTCGAAGCGCCGGCCCTCGAGCACGTCGGTTTCGGTGAGCCGATACCGGCACACGGCGTGGCGGGTCTCGCGGACGCCGATCCGCGCCGGCAGCGCCCCGACCGACACGTTTTGACCGCCGGCGAAGTTGTCGTGCAGGATATCGCGGATCGCCCGGACCTGTCGGCGGCCCTCGATCTCGGCCCGGGTCAGTTCGTCGGCGTCGCTGCAATCGGCTCCCCAAACGCGGGTGCCGGCGATCATCTCGACGCCGGGAAACCCGACCGACGGCGCGGTCCAGACGAATCCGTGCCGCAGCGCGCCGGCGAAATCGGGGTTGTAGATCGCCTTGGCCAGGTTGAATCCCGGGTTGGCCTTGGCCAGTTCATCCAGGCCGCCGAGCAGCATACACGTCGTCGGGGGCTGCAGCACGCTGTCCTTTCTCGTCGGCAGGCCGATGCGCCAGAGCAGATCGCCGTCGCCGGTGGCGTCGATGAAGTACTTCGCGGCGATCGCACGGCGGCCGGACTTGTCTTCGAGGATCGCGTGGGTCATCCGTCCGTCCTCGACCAGGCCGCCGACGAACAGGGCGTGGAGGAACGGCCGGATCGTTTCGTGCTCGCAAACCAGCCGGTCGAGTTCCAGGATCATCTCGGCGCTGTTGAAGGTGGCGTATCGGCTGGGGTTGTCCGGGCTGTGGATGATCGCCTCGCCCCGTTTGGCCAGTCGCTCGATGAGTTCCACGGTCAGACCGCCGATGATCCGCTGCCGGCCGGCCGTGTCGTAGGTCGAGTGCCAGATGTTGACTTTCGCGGCCGTGGCCACGCCGCCGAAGAAGCCGTTGCTCTCGACCAGCGCGACGGTGGCCCCGAGCCGGGCCGCCCGGATCGCCGCGAAGACCCCCGTGCTGCTGCCGCCGACGACGCAGAGATCGCACTCGTACGCCACGGGCGTTCGGCGCGGGCATTCCTCGACCGCCTGAAGTTCGGGCGGCGGCTGGCCCCCTTCGGCCGGGCGCTGGCCGACGGCCCCGCACTGGCCAAGTCCACCGACCGCCGCCGATCCCAGGGCGACGTTCCGCAAGAAGTCTCTTCTGCTGGTCGTGTGGCGTTTCATAGGTCGCTCCTTGCCCGTTTGCCGTGAATCCTGTCGTAGTGTTCATTCTCTTGGGCTGCCTGACGCTGGCTCTCCAGTTGGGCCGAGCTTTCGCTGGATTGTTTCACCACACCACGTGCCGGAACTGCGCTGCGCTTGTTCCGGCCTACAACCCTATTTCAGCCTACAACACTCTGAACCTTCGTCATTCGATATTCCCTATTCGATATTCGATATTCGACTCCTACTCAGCCCAACTGTTCCAACGCCGGGAAGAGCTTCGTCAGGGCGAGCCACCCGCCGGCGATCAGCAGGCCGAGCACGGAGATCCACAGCATCACGTCCCATGCCTTGCCCGGGGTGATCCGGCGGTCGCAGCGGCGGTAGCGGAAGTAGAGGGTTGCCCCGCCGAGCATCGGCAGCATGATCGCCTGCATCACGCCGCTGGCCAGGATCAGCTTGTCCGGCTGCCGGGCGAACGTGTAGAAGAGAAAGGCCACCACGGGAAACGCGACGCAGAACTGGCGCATCCACCAGAAGCGTGCCTGGTCCGTTCGCCCTGCCACGCCGAAGATGCCCACCACGTCGGAGGCCACCCGCGTGTGACCCGCGATGGCCACGAAGAACGTCGAGTAGAGCACGGCAAACGCGCCGAAGAGGAACAGCCACTTCGCCCAGGGGCCGAAGACGGGCACGTACATCTCGCCCAGCGTGCGGATCATCTGGTTGCCCGAGGGGTCCAGGCCCTCGCGGTGCAAGACGGCCGCGCCGAGCAGGTAGAACGCCACCGTGGCGAAGGTGAAAATGACCATCGAGACGCAGGCGTCCCAACGCATCACCCGCATCCAACCCTGTGCCCGTTGAACCCACTGGGCCGTTTGTTCGCGCGGGCCGGTGAACCGGGCGTAACCCTTCTCCAGGCACCAGTAAGGATAGGAAATCAGCTCGGTCGCGCCCACGCCGATGATCCCGAACGTGGCCAGCGCGGTGGCCAGGGGCGATTTCGTCAGGCCTTCGATGATCGGCGGCAGTCGGAAACTCAGGCCCTGCTTCAGGTCGTCGGGGCCGATCGCCCAGGCCTCGTGCGACTGCAGCGCGATCAGGTTGAACACGGTCACGGCCGTAAAGGTGGCCACCATCGCGGTGGAGAAATTCTGGATCAGCCGATAGCGTCCGACCACCAGCAACACGGCCGTGATCGCCGTGAAGATGGCCGCCCAGAGAACGTCGTCGGTCCAGAAGAGATCGTTTCGGGTTCTCCAGCTTGGCCGGGGGCCGCCCATGCGGGAGTCGAGTCGCTCTTGGATCCGCTTCTCGGCCTGCTGGCGGGCCGCCGGGTCGTCGCCGGAGAGAGCCTGGGCCTCGGCCGCGCGGAGTTCCTCAATGATGGGAGCGGCCTCGTGGTCCCAAGCGTCTTGCGCTTCGAGCGCCCGATTGAAACTCCCGTCGATCGACACGTTCATCGCAAGCGCTTGGCCGACGCCGCCGACGATCCCGCCGAGCTGGGCCAGGCTGACGATGAACATGGCCATCCAGTACCAGAGGATCCAGTTGCCGCCCAGCCGCGGGCCGGGCACCTCGTCGAGCGCCGCCATGGCCGTCTTGCCCGACGAGATCGTGTAACGGCCGAACTCGATCTGGGCGAACAGCTTGATCACGCAGCCGATGATGATCAACCACAGCAGCCAGAAACCGGCCTGGGCGCCCGTCTTGGTCGTGGCGATCAGTTCGCCGGAGCCGACGATCGAGCCGGCGATGATCAGCCCCGGTCCCAAGCGCCGGAGAATTCCCAGGATCGTTTGTGGCGGATTCTCGGTACCGTTCGGCGGCGGTTGGTCCATGGCGCTCTTACATTCTTGCGTTCTTCAGTGATATCTGCTGCTCGATTCCCGGTTCTTTGATGCCGACGTCACGGACGAGTACGGGTTCCTCTTCTCTGATTCCACGTCTTCAAGCGTCGTGAACAGAGAAGAGGAACCCGTATTCTCCCGGCAATCGAATCCGCCCTGCTCTTTAACCCGGCAGCCACGAAATTGCCCGTAGAACCTATTTCCGGGTCCGCGATGGGCCTTTCCCACCAGATTGCAGTGCGATTCTCTCACGCCGGCGGCCTTTCGGCAAGTACTAGACGTGGGTGGTTGAGCCCCCGGAGCCGCTGGGCTAAAATCCATCCTCGCAGGCCCCCGCGTACGCTATCCTTGGGCAAACGGGGCGCTCGATTCGGCCGCGTTTCCAAGAAAACTCCCGCACAGGAGGAGGCTCTCCCATGACAAGTCCGTCGAAAACACCCAACGCGCGAACATTGCTGGTCGCGTCGATCCTCGCCACCCTTCTGGCAGGTGGGTTGACGTGCAACCACGCTCGGGCCGGCGAACTGGCCGATCTCGACGCCTCGGTGCGGCTGATCCCCGAGGACGCCGCCTTCTATGGGGCGATGCTCCGCGGCCGCGAACAGATCGAGGCGATCGGCAACTCTCGGGCGTGGGCCAAGATCATGGAGATGCCCATCGTCCGGATGGGACTGATGACCTGGCAGGTGCAGGCCAGCGATCCCGACAGCGTGCCCGGCAAGATCGAGGCCGCCCTGAAGGACCCCGACACCCGCAAGGTCATCGACACGGTCGCCGACATGTTCTCCAACGAGGTCTTCATCTACGGGGAGCATAGTTGCGTGGAGTTCCTGGACCTGGTGCAGCGCGTGATGGGCGCGGTGCAGTTCGGGGCCCTCTCGATGGCGGCGTCCGGCCAGGCGGGCGCGATCAATCAAGACGACATGATGGCGATGATCTTCTTCAGCACCATGGCGGAGAACCTCGATCTGGTGAAGTTCCCCGACGTGGTGATCGGATTCAAGCTGACCGACGCCCAACGAGCGGCCGAACAGTTGGAGGGACTTTACGCCCTGGGCACGATGACGTTCGAGCCCAACCCGCTGCTCAAAGGCCGCTTCCGGAAGACCGCCATCGGCGGCCACGAGTATCTGACCCTCTCGCTCGACGGCAAGATGGTCCCTTGGGAAGAGTTGCCCATGGAGGACCTTAAGCGGCTGCCGATGGAAGAAGGCAGCGTCGAGAAGGTCATCGGCCGGCTGAAGGAAATGACCCTGGTGGTCGCCCTGGGCATCCGCGACGATTATCTGCTCTTGTCGATCGGCAACTCGACCGACTGCCTGGCCAGCCTGGGACGGGGCAAGCTGTTGATCGATCGGGCGGAGTTGAAGCCGCTGGAGCCGTTCGCCCGGGAGCGGCTCACGTCGATCGGCTACGTGAGCAAGTCGCTGATGACCCTGCTGAGCACGACTGCGGAAGACATCGACGGTCTGCGCGATTTGGCCGTCCAGTTCCTGCCCATGGCCCCGCTGCCGCCCGACCAGATCCAGCGAATCCGCGGCGACGTGGCCGATCTGGCCACGGACCTCAAGATGCTGATTCCCGAGCCGGGCGCGGCCATGTCGTTCAGCTTCCTCACGGATCAAGGCATCGAAAGCTACGCGTACGATTGGGGTGAACACGCGGAACTGGATGGCTCGAAGCCGCTCGGCCTCCTGCAGCACCTCGGCGGCAGTCCGCTGCTGGCCGTGGTCGGCCGGAGCAAGACGTCGACGGAAGGTTACGACCTGCTGGTCAAGTGGCTGAAGGTGGGCTACGGCTATATCGAGGATTTCGCCGTGCCGCAGATGCCGCCGGAAGGCCGCCGACAGTACGAGAAGGCGGTCGTGGCGCTGCTGCCGCTGGTCAAACGGGCGGACAACGCCACGCGAACGATGCTGATTCCCGCACTGGCCGACGGCCAAGGGGCACTGGTGATCGACGCGAAGCTGACCAGCCGGCAGTTCGTCCGGGTCCTGCCGCCCACCGAGGAGCCGATGCCGATGATCGAGCCGGCCGTAGTCGTGGGCGTCAGCGACGCGGAACTGTTGCGCAAGGCGTTCGGCGAGTATCGCTCGGCGCTCGACGGCGTGGTCGACTTCATCCGCGAAGCGAATCCGGGCGCCATCCCGGAGGATTTCGCCATCCCCGATCCCGAGGTGACCGAAGGACCCGCCGGCACGATCTTCGGTTGGGCGTTGCCGGCCGCGTGGGGCGTGGACGAGAAGATCGCGCCGAACCTGGGGCTCTCCGAGACGGTCGGCGTGATGTCGGCCTCGCCCGACCACACCCGGCGGCTGCTCACTCCCACGCCGCTTACGTCACCCGGCGTGCTGAAAGACCCTGATCGCCCGCTGGCCGGTGCGGTGTTGTTCGATTGGGCCGGGCTTGTCGACGCGGCCGCGCCCTGGGTCCGTTTCGCCGCCGGGAAGATCATGGAAAAAAACCGCACCGACGAAAGCGAGGCGGCCGTGATCATGGACCAGGTCGAAACCGTGCTCGAGGTGCTCCGGGTGCCGCGAAAGTACACTTCGGCGAGCTACTTCGAAGACGGCGCCTTGGTGACGCATTCGCTGCTGGAGATCCGCGACGTCGAGGAGCAATCCGCCGGGGCTTCCATCATGCCGTAGCGTATCGCCCGGCCGGTCCGGCGCTCGCTCAGGCCGAAGAAAAGTCCCACCGTGCCCAGCAGGACCGCCACCCAGATGAACAAAATCGGATAGGACGGCAATCCTACCCTCGAGCTGAATTCCAGGATGACGCCGGCCGTCGGCGCCCCGACCAGCGTGCCGAGGTCCCAGGTGGAGAGCATCACCGTGGTGCCCAATCCCCGGTGTTGCGGCGGGAAGGATCGGCTCCCGGCCGCGACGATCGACGGGAACAGCACCGCATGGGCGATGCCAAAAGCGACGCCGGGCAGAATCAGCCACCACTCGGCATCGACCAGCAGGAACAGCAATTGGCTGATACTCAGCGCGGCGATGCCAACCAGAATCATGGGCGTGGTGCCCAGCCGCTCGGGCAACCGCCGGGTCAGCAGCCGCGTGACGATGGCCGCCGGACCGTAGACGGCGAAGAACAGGCCGATTCCCGGCAGGCCCCGCTGCGCCACGTACGGGGCCAGGAACGTACCCGGCAGACCCAGTCCGACCCCCATCGCCACGCCCACCAGAAAGACCTTGCCGGGCCGATGACGCCGAAGCACGCCCAGCGGGGACGAACGTTGCAGCGGCACGCAGTGAGCACAGCCGCGGGTGGCCAGGTAAACGAACACGGCCGAGCCGAGTCCCAACAGCCCGGCGGCGGCGAACATCCGCTCGACCTGCCATCGCTCGATCGGCCTGGTCTGGAGCAGATAGTCGCTCAACTGGGTCCCCAGGATCATCCCCAGGAACCCGGCGGTGCCCAACATGCCGATCATCTCGGCCATCCGAGCCACCGAGGCCCGGCCGGAGACGAACGTCATCATCGCCCCGAAGAACCCGGCCGTCGCACAGCACCAGACGATCCGCGCCGCGTAGATCGCCGGGCCGTGACAGGTGGTCAACAGCAGATGGGCGAAGCAGGCCGCAGAGAAGAGCAGGATCGAGCCCAGCCAGATCATCCGGGGACCGTAATGATCGATGCCCGAACCGACCGCCAATCGCATGGCCAGGCTGCCGACCATGCCCACGCCCACGATCCAGCCGAGATGCAACTCGGTTCCGCCCAGCAGGGTGACGAAATCGGCGTAGCGAAACAGCAGCGACACGGCCGTCATCATGAAGATGTTCGCCGCGTAAGCCAACCAGAACGGCCGCCCGTACGCACTGGACGGCTGGGCCGAGACCGGTTCATCCGCCGGCCAGCCGACCAGAGACGGGAGAGGCAATGGACCGGACGGACGAATCATACGGGCAGGATCAAAGGCGAGTGGCAGGGTAAACCGTCAAGTATACACCAAACAACGCAAGCAGTGGAGAGTGGAAAGTGGTGAGTCGAGAGTGGTTGAAGGATCCAAACTAACGCCCGCCGACTGCGTTCGGCGGGGTCGCCCTCCCAAAGAGTCCTCCACATCAACCCCCACCATCCCTCGCCCCTCACCCCTCTTCCCTCGCCCCTCGCCCCTCCCCACTCTCCCCCCGCCTCTCACCCCTCACCCCTCGCCCCTCACCCCGCCTATGCTACAATTGCTTATACTCCGCAGGTCTGCAAGAGGGGGACCCCAGCCGATGTCCAATGCCGAAAAAACGCTGGTGACCGTGGCCACCTACAACGAGTTGGAGAACCTGCCGGGCCTGGTCGAGGAGATCTTTCGCGTGGTGCCCGAGGTCGATCTGTTGGTCATCGACGACAACTCGCCGGACGGCACGGGCGATTGGTGCGATCGCAAGGCGGCCGAGGACGCCCGGGTGCATTGCCTGCACCGCGAGGGCAAGCTCGGGCTGGGCACGGCCACGATCGCCGGCATGCGTTACGGGATCGAGCAGGGCTACCGGTACGTGTTGAACATGGACGCCGACTTCAGCCACCAGCCGCGTTACCTGGGCGACCTGATTGCCGGCATGGACCCGCCGGACGGCCCGCCGGTCGACGTGATGATCGGCTCCCGCTACGTACCCGGCGGCGGCGTGGAGGGCTGGCCGCTTCGGCGTCACGTGATGAGCCGCGGGGTGAACTGCTACGCCCGCTGGCTGTTGGGCCTGAAGCCCAGAGACTGCAGCGGCGCGTACCGTTGTTATCGCAGGTCGTTATTATCCCAGCTCGATTTCACCGCCATCCGCAGCCGCGGCTACTCTTTCCAGGAAGAAGTCCTCTGGCACCTGAAGCGCCTCGGCGCCCGCTTCGGCGAAACCCCCATCACCTTCATCGACCGCCAGCGCGGCTCGTCGAAGATCGACGCCAAAGAGGCGGCCGCGGCATTGTGGATCATACTCGGCCTCGGCGTCCGGAACATATTGCGGCGCTGAACTCCTACCCGGCTTCGGGGTCCCGGTCGCAGAACTTTTCGCGTAACGGTTCCCGGCGGCCGTTTCACGGCTGGTGCTCGAACTGCGTCCCCCCTTTTGACGACTTGCTGCGATCGGTTGCTAGCCCAACTTTGCCAGTTCTAGCCGGGAATTCATTTTTTCCAAAGTATTTTCGGGCAAGACGGGGTCGCGGGGCGGGTGGTCGTCTCATGGACGAAAAACGAAAAGTGGCGAGATTGGGCTAGATCAGCATCCCTGCAATCGCCGCGGTCATGAAGGCGGCCAGCGCCCCGCCGATCATCGAGCGGAACCCGTACCGGGCGAAATCCTTGCGCCGCTGGGGCGCCAAGCCGCCGACGCCGCCGATCATCACGGCGATCGAGCCGAAGTTGGCGAATCCGCAGAGCGCATAGGTGGCGATCGTATGCGAGCGCGCCGACAGGTCTTCGCACCCCTGCAGGTTGCGAAAGGCCACGAACTCGTTGAAGACGGTCTTCTCCCCGAGCAATACTCCTACCGTGTGGGCGTCTTTCCACTCGACGCCCATCAACCACGCCAACGGGGCGCCAACCCAACCGAGGATTCGTTGGAGCGTCAAGGGTGCACCATTGATTTCCGTCAAAGGCGACAAAGCCCAGTTGATGAAGTAGACCAGGGCGATGAAGGCGATCAGCATCGCGGCGATGTTCAGCACCAGTTTCAGGCCGTCGGCGGCGCCTCGGCAAGCGGCATCGAGAAGGTTCGCGTCGGTACACGGCACGTCCACCTTGACCGTGCCTTTGGTAGGCGAATCCTCCGTCTCCGGAACCATGATCTTGGCGATCACCAGCGACGCCGGCGCAGAGAGCAGCGACGCCACCATCAGGTGTCCCGGCTGGGCTCCGAAACTCACGTAGGCGACCATCGTGCCGCCGGCCACCGTGGCCATCCCGCCGGTCATCATGGCCATCAGTTCCGAGCGAGTCATACTGTCGAGGTAGGGCCGAATCATCAGCGGAGCCGTGGTCATGCCGACGAACACGTTCGCCGAGGCGCAAAGCGATTCGGCCCCGGAAACGTCCATTACCCAGACCATCACCCGCGCCATGATCCGGACCAACCACTGCAAGACGCCCAGATAAAACAGCACGGCCGTCAGCGACGAAAAGAAAATCACCGCCGACAGGACGGACACGAAGAACGGAGGAGCGTGGTACTCCTCGATGAATCCCTCGCTGTAGAAGAACTCGCCGTATACGAATCGCGCGCCCTCATCGGAACACGCGATGATGCCCGTCATGGCATGGTCCACGGCGTGGAACACATGGTCCCTCATCGGGGTACCCAGCAGCAGCACCGCCAGCAGGAATTGCAGCACGACGCCGCTTACGATCAGCCGCCAATTCATCTTCCGGCGGTTCTCGGAGATCAGCCACGCCAGGCCGATCATCGTCAACAGGCCGAAGAAACTGATCAGTCGTTCCATGGGAAGCGTGCCGTCGTGCGCGGGCGGCAAGGCACCGCCGAAAGGGAAAGGCCCTCGACACCGCGTGGGGGTTGCCGAATCATGACCACAAAGCCATTAAGGTAACAGATTGCGATCGTTCGGGCAACTGCCGGGCGGGCCGAGGACCGGGGGATTGGTGGCACGCGGCGGGAACGGCATTGGGAGAATGACGAATGCCTAATGACGAATGCCTAATGACGAATGACGAATGACGAATGACGAACGGCGGAATGGGCGCAAGAGAGGGCGAAATAGCAGTCCGCGCCTACTTGCACACCTTGAGAGCAAGAACTGAAAACGGAAAACTGAGAACTGAGAACTGAAAACTACCCCATCAACTTGACGATCTCGTCGACGATCTCTTCCTGAGTGAGGTCCGCGCAATCGACCGCGACGCCGGCGTAGTGCCGGTAGAGTGGACTGCGCTGTTGATAGATGCCGTGAAGCGTCTGGCCGGGCGAAAACACCGGGCCGTGCCCATTCAGGCCGGCCAGCCGCTGTTCGAGGATCGACAGCGGCAAATCGAGGTGAACGACCAGCCCCAACGACTTGAGGTGCTCCATGGCGGCCGGGCCGTAAACCACCGTGCAGCCGGCCGCAATCACGCACTCGCGACGGTCCAGAGCCAACACGTGCCGTTGCTCGATATGGGCGAGTCGTTCGAGGCCTTCCGTGTAGATGATATCCCGCAGCGACCGTTCCTCGATCACCTGGATCATCACGTCGGTGTCGAGAAATCCCCACGCGAGCCTCTTGGCCAGCAACACGCCGACCGTGCTCTTGCCCACGCCCGGCATGCCGACCAGCGATACATTCAGATAGCTTGCCATGGGCCTAATCGTGCCGAATAGAGGTGATCGCGCCAACGACGATTCCGCTCCGCCCGGGCCTCGAACGTGCCGGGGACAGGACAATAAATTCACCCTATCATACCGCTAATGAAAATGCCAACATTTTTTCCGGTTGACCACCCGTGGTGCCATACGAATACCACTTAAAGGTGGTTTTCTTGATGGGCAGGCACGGGCCAGGCAAATGAGAACGAACGGGCATCCGGCCCTCGATGGTGCCGCCGGTTGGCGTGCCACCGGACCAAGGAACCGTCAAATGGCGATCACTTCTTGGGCCGCGCGGCTTGCCACCCCGCATGGAGTTGCCCGCTGAGCCGCTCGACCAACGTCCTGTGCTCCGGCAAGGAAGCCAGATTGGCATTTTCCTGAGGATCATTGTGATGATCGTAGAGTTCCCGCGCGACCGGCGCGCCGCCGCCACGGGGGACCCACTCGGTGTACCGGTAGCGGTCGGTCCGCATGGAATAGCCCATCACCCCGCCGCGCGGATACTGGCTCAGCGCGGCCGTTTTCCAGGAAGCGGCGTCCGCCGTGCCGTTGATGACGGGAACGAGGCTGGTCCCTTCGAGACCCTCGGGGGCCGGCAGTCCGCACAACTCGCACAGCGTGGGATAAATGTCGACGAACTCGGCCAGGGCGTCCGTCTTGGCCCCGGGGTTCTTCTGGCCCGGGGCGCTGAAGATCATCGGCGCGCGGGCGGCGATCTCGAAGTTCGTGTGCTTGCACCACAGGCCGTGCTCGCCCAACTGCCAGCCGTGATCGCCCCAGAGGACGATGGCCGTCTTCTCGCGAAGCCCCAACCGGTCGAGTTCGTCCAACACGCGGCCGATCTGGGCGTCGGTGTAGCTGGTCGAAGCGTAATAGCCGTGGATCAGATCCAGCGCCACGGCGTCCGTAAGCGGACCGCTTTGGGGAATGCCCAGGTAGTTGCGCAGCTCGCCCCACGTATGCAACGCGATTTCCGGCACGTCCTTCGGCGGCAGCGGATTGGGCGCCAATTTCAAGTCTTCCCGGCGATACAGGTCGAAGTACTTCTTCGGGGCCACGAACGGCAGGTGCGGCTTGTAGAATCCCACCGCCAGAAAGAACGGCCGGTCCTTGATCTCACGAAGCACTTCGACGGCCCGATCGGCCGTCTTCCCGTCGGGCAGGGCGTTGTCGGGCACGTCGGGATCTTCCCAGGCCGGGCCGCGAACGCGGTACTTCGGCGGCGAAACGCGCAATACGGCCCCCGTCTTCGGATCGCGCTGGAGCACCTCCGAGGCCGACGACCCGTGCCTGGCCCGCAGTTCCCGGCCGAGTCGCTCCATGGCGGCCAGCGTCTCCGGCTTGCCGTAGCCGGGACCGGAGGGATTCCAGTGCCCAACCGTCCAACTCGGCGGGTCGTCCAATCCGCCGTGATAAATCTTGCCCAATCCCTGCGCGTGATATCCGTGTTGCTTGAAGTACTGCGGCAGCGTGACCACGTCGGGCAGGTTGAGCCGGAAGTGGGTCTGCAGGTCGTAAACCCTCGTCGTATCGGGCCGCCGTCCGGTCAGCAGCGAGGTTCGCGACGGGCTGCACACGGCCTGCTGACAGTACGCCCGAAGGAACACGGTGCCGCGGCCGGCCAAGGCGTCGATGTTGGGCGTCTTGATCGTGGCGTTGCCGTAGCAGCCGGCCTCGGGACGCAGGTCGTCCACGGCGATGAACAGCACGTTGAGCTTCTCGGCAGCCGGAACCGACGCGGTACCGCAGAAAACCGAGGAGCAGGCGACGAGCACGACGGTCGCCGCCCGACGAAGCAGTCTGGTCCGAAACATGATGGAGTTCCTCCGAGTGTCCAAGGTTGCCAAAAGTCTACCCGATCGATCCGACAATGTCCAGCGTACAAAGCCGCGACCGGTGGTCGCGCCCGGCTGTTCCAAAAAGCCGCGACCGGTGGTCGCGCCTTCTGGTCGCGCCCGGCGGTGAAGCGCGATTCCCGGCGATCCTACCCGGCGCGACCACCGGTCGCGGCTTTATTGTTACAAACCCGTTACACCGGTGGGGACGGCTCTCGGCTAGAATAGGACCGTCGGGCGGAACGGCCGCCCGCGGGAAATGATGCTTACCCTTTTCACCGTAAAGGAGACCTGCCGATGACCCCGGCGACGAAACGTACCCGAAGTCTTGTCGAGTGGAAGAGCGGACTGGCCGTGATTCTGGCGACCGCGTTCGCACTGGCGCTCTTGACGTGTCAGGCTGCCGTCGCGGCCGAAGAACCGGCGGCGTCGGACGACGACAACCCGCACCTATGGAAACCTCGCACCCGGTCGGTCGCCGTGTTCAAGAACGGCCTGGGCTTCTTCATGCGGGAGGGCGAGGTCGAGCTTCGCGACGGCTGGTGCGCGGCCCAGCGCATCCCGCCGGCCGCGTTCGGCACGCTGGCCATCTTCGCACACGACGAGAAAGAGATCGTCGACGTCGTCGGTGCCGGGCCGGGTGAAGTCGTCGAGTTCGACGGCCTCGACACACCGAAGGACCCCGAGACCAAACGGGCACGCCTCGAAGCCAGCAAGAACCTCAAAGTCGAGTTGACTTACACGTACAAAGGTCAGGACCGCACCGCAGCCGGCACGCTGATCTCGGTCGGCCCCGAGTTCGTCGTGCTCGACAGCGGCAGCAACAGTTTCGCCGTCCCGCTCGACGGGGTCGCCAAGATGCAGATTCTCGAAATGCCGCTGAGGATCCACGTGGCCAGCGAAGCGGACCAGCCGCCCGAGAAATCGACGCTCGGGATGGCCTATCTCCGCAAGGGCATCACCTGGATTCCCGAGTACACGCTGGAGATCATCGACGAGACGACGGCCGAGTTGAGCCTCCGCGGCACGCTGGTCAACGAGGCGGAAGACCTGATCCACACGGACGTCCACCTGGTCGTCGGCGTACCGCACTTCGTCCACACCGACTACATGGCCCCGATCGCGGTGGGCCAGGTGATCCGCACCATCGGCGCGGCCGTGGCGCCCCAGGCGGTTATGAACCAGATCGCCAACCGGTCGGCCATGGTGTCCAACGGCATTACGGCCCCGCAGTTCGATCTGCCCGCCGGCGTTGTCGAGCAGTCGGTCCCAACCGACGGCGGCGACCTGAGCAGCGCCCTCGGGAATCTTCCCCAGCTCGGCGGCGCGGCGGCGACCGACTATACGGTCTATACCAAAGAAGACCTCACCCTGCGCCTCGGCGAGAAGGCCATCATCACGCTCTTCAAGCGGAAGATCACCTATTCGCACATCTACCGCTGGTCGCCGCCGGCGCGCATGGAGCATTTGCTCGTGCTGCACAACAACACCGACACGGCCTGGACGACCGGCCCCTGCCTGGCCTTGAGCGACGACCGGCCGTTGAGCGAGGACCTGTTGAAGTACACGCCCAAGGGCGGCAACAGCGAGCTGCCGGTGACCGCGGCCATCAACGTCGCCCACGAGAAAATCGAGCGAGAGATCGACCGCAAGTTCAAAGCCCACACGCCGGACGACCACGTCTATCTCGACCTGGTCACCTTGGAAGGCAAGCTCCTGCTGCGGAACTATGAAAAGCGCAGCGTGACGATCGTCGTCGAGAACCCTATCCCCGGCAAGCCGACCGAAGTGACGGAGAAAGGCAGCATTTCCGTCGACCCGACGCAGCTCCAACTCCTCCAACGGGCCGGCTCGATCCGCTGGACCGTGACGCTGGAACCCGGCGAGGAAAGAACACTCGTCTATCAGTACGAACGGTACGTGAAATCGTACTGAGGACACTGGCAAAACCGAAGAGAATCATGTACGCTGGAAGTAGCGAGGTGACGCCATGGCGCGACAGCGAATCTTGACCGTCGAAGACGACTCGGCCATTCGCCGTGGGATCGTCGATGCGCTGCGGTTCGCCGGCTACGACGTCCTCGAGGCGGCCGACGGCCAGACGGGCCGGGAAATGGCCCTGCGCCGGCATTACGACCTGCTGCTGCTGGACCTGGTGTTGCCCGGCCCGGACGGGTTCGAGATCCTCGAAGAGGTCCGCCGGCTGCGGCCGACCCTGCCGGTGATCGTTCTCACCGCCCGGGGCGAAGAGGCCGATCGCGTGCGGGGGCTGCGCGACGGGGCCGACGATTACGTGGTCAAGCCGTTCAGCGTCAAGGAGCTGTTGGCCCGCGTGGAAGCCGTGATGCGCCGCACGGCCGAGCGACCCCTGGACATCGACGAGATCGAGATCCCCGGCGGGGTGATCGACGTGGCCCGGCGCGAGGTCCGCTTCGACGACGGGCGCCGGACGGAGCTTTCCGAGCGGGAGATCGACCTGGTCCGTTACCTCGCCTGCAACGCAGGCCGCGCCATCGCGAGGGACGAGCTGCTGGCCAACGTCTGGCGAATCAGCCCGCAAGGCCTCTCCACCCGAACCATCGACATGCACATCGCCCGGCTCCGCGAGAAGCTCGGAGAGGACCTCGGCAACCCGGCGGTGATTTTGACCGTTCGGGGAAAGGGATATATGTTTGCCGGCGGGAGGAAGGAGGAAGTATGAATGACGAATGACGAATGACGAATGACGAACGACGAACGACGAACGGACCGTATCCCGTGGTCTTCAACTGATAACTGACAACTGACAACTCCCCCATGAACCGCCCCTGGCACATCTGGATCGCCTTCGTGCTCTGCCTGGCCGTGGTGCTGGCGGCCATGGGCTGGATCAGTCTGTCTGCGTTTCAGTCGGATCAAGCCCGAGCCAAGGCGCAGGAGGAAAGGGCCGAAGCGTTGCGCCAGGAGGCCGAAATGCGGGGACAGGCGGCCTGGGACGAGAAGGTTCGGGTGGCGCTGTGGCGGCTGGATTCCGAGCTGGCCCCGTTCGTCGCCCAGGAGAGCATCCGTCCCTATTTCGCCTACAGTTCGTTCCTGCCGATCGATCGCGCCTACGGACGCATGTTCGCCGACCGCGGCGGCGGCGACATGCTGATCCCTTCGCCGTTGCTCTCGGGCGAGTCGCAGAGCATCCGCGTTCACTTCCAGTTCGAGCCCGACGGAACGCTCACTTCGCCGCAGATCCCGCGAAACGGCAATCGCGAGCTGGCCGTGCCGAATTTTCTCGCCGAGGCGACGATCGATGCGGCTCAGTCGCAGTTGGACCAGGTCGCCGCACTCCTGGATCGCGACCGGTTGGCGGCGTTGTTGCCCGAGGAGCAGCCGACGCCGGAAGCGGCCGAGGCGATTCCGCCGTTCGCTCAAACCCCGGCCCAACGGGTCACCAGTCGGCAACAGCAGAACGACCTGCAACAGCGCGGGCGCCACGCGGTCGAGCTGAACAACCGCAGCCAGATCGTCGCCAACAGCACCACGATCATGTTCGAAAACCAGAAGTGGAACTGGCGGAACAACCCTTGGCTGCCTTCGACCGACATCAGCGGCGTGTTGATGAAGCCGCTTTGGGTCGAGGACCATCTCGTTCTTGCCCGGCGTGTTTTCGTCGGCGGAGAGGAATACCTCCAGGGATGCCTGCTCGACTGGCCGTTCATCAAGCAGTGGCTGTTGGAGAACATCGAGGACATCTTGCCCGAGGCCGACCTCGAGCCCGTCCCCGAGGCGCCGGCGGAAGAAGAGCCCCATTTGCTGGCGGCTTTGCCGGTCCGATTGGTCCCGGGCACGCGGCCCACGGAAGCCCTGGTGCCGGCCGCGTCGAATGCAGGGATGGACGGGGCTATTTCACCGATCTTGATGACGCTGGCCATCGCCTGGACGTGCGTGCTGCTGGCGGCCGTGGCGGTGGCCGCTTTGGTGGCCGGCGTCATCCGTTTGAGCGAACGTCGCGCATCGTTCGTCACGGCGGTCACCCACGAGCTGCGCACCCCGCTGACCACCTTCCAAATGTACGCCGAGATGCTCTTCGAAGGCATGGTCTCCGACGAGAAGCAGCAGAAGCACTACCTCGGCACACTCCGGGTCGAGGCCTCGCGGCTGGCCCACCTGGTCGAGAACGTCCTCTCGTACGCCCGGCTCGAACGCGGGCGCACCGCCGGCCGGCTCCAGACGCTGACGCTCGAGCGGTTGGTCGAACCGATCGCCGACCGCCTGGCCGATCGGGCCCGGCAGGCCGGCATGGAGTTGGTCGTGGAGACTGACGGCGAGGCAGGCCGGGCCAAGGTCCGTACCAACGCCTCGGCCTCGGAGCAGATTCTCTTGAACCTGGTGGACAACGCCTGCAAATACGCGTGCGGCGCCGTCGATAAGCGGATCCACCTTGCTTTCCAACAGAACGGCGGTGCGGCCGAAGTGCGCTTGCAGGATCACGGGCCGGGCGTATCGCCTTCGGTCCGGCGGCGGCTGTTTCACAGCTTCTCGAAGTCGGCCCACGAAGCGGCCCGGACTGCCCCGGGAGTGGGGCTCGGCTTGGCCCTAAGCCGCCGACTGGCCCGCGACATGGGCGGCGATCTACGACTCGACAAGGGTGTCATCGATGGGGCCTGCTTCGTCCTGACTCTGCCGGCAGCGGAGTGATTTCCGCTGACCGCCAATCGCCGCGATGCGCCCTGTTTGCGGCCGGAATTCGACCAGGCCGTGGCAACTCATCGGACCTTGGCGCCACGAGGAAAACGGCGTAGACTTTTGACAATCACGGAGGAGGTTGTCAGAGATATACTTTCAGGGAGGGCGATTAGCTCAGTTGGTTAGAGCACTAGCTCGACAAGCTAGGGGTCACAGGTTCGAGTCCCGTATCGCCCACTCGACGTAAACACTGCTGGGGCCTAGATTTAGGCCAACCCTTCTTCGGGAAGGTGCAGCTCAAAACCACGCATGTTTTGTGGTATTCGTACCACAGAATGGCAATGGAGTTGCATCTCATGGCCCGTCCGAGAAACACGAACCCCTCGTATCTTCTCCACCGTCGTAGCGGTCAAGCCCGGGTTCGCCTGAGAATTGACGGTCGATTCCGCGACTGCTACCTTGGTCCATTCAATTCCCCCGAAAGCTGGGAGAAGTATCATCGGCTTCTGGCCGAGCATCATCGGGAGGAGAAAGACGATTCAGGAACAGGTCTGGCATTGAAGGTCACCGCCGGCCCAGAACTGAGTGTCGCGGCCCTAGTCGTTGAGTACGACGAATTCGCCCGTCGGTACTATGTCAAGAACGGAGAGGCCACCAATGACCGCTTCAAGGCGGGTGTCGGGCCACTCGTGTCTTTGTACGGGAGTACCTCTGCTCACGATTTCGGACCGAACAAATTGCGGTCCGTTCGAGAACACATTATTTCACGAGGAAATGCCAACTCGGCTGAGTTTGACGAAAAAGGCAATATGCTGAAGCCGGGTGAACGGCTGGCACGGACCTACGTCAATAGTCTGATGCGTGACGTGGTACGCATGTTCAAATGGGCGGCTTCCCGCGAGTTGGTATCGGTTGGCATCTACGACGCTTTGACCACGGTGGAAGGGATCCGCAGGGGCAAGGATGCTAGACTTCGGGAGCTACGTTTTTCGCCCGCCCGCCGCTACGCTTTCTGTCCGCCCTTTACAGCTTCTGCGTAGACTCGATGAAGTTCGTTTACCTGCGGTGGAACCGAGGAGAGAAGAAGCCCGAACCCGTTGCCCAGGTGTGGGATTCGGCGTCGGGCAAGAAGATCGATCTCTACAAGTGCCCCAATTGCCCCAAGCCGTTCATGCCGTTGCAGGCGACCCAAGCGGACGCCGAAAGCCCTGGCTTCAATTGCTGCCCGAAATGCGGCAAGCAGACCTTCCAGGTGGATAAGAGCAAGGGGATTATGGCTTACGATTGACGGCTGTTGGACGTGAAGCCGATCCTCCCTGCAACCGCTTGACCAGTTTCCTGACCACGCTCTCGCACAACAACTACGCAAGGGAACCGGCCTGCTGCCCGCAACCGAGTACACAGAGGACGGCGGCGAGCATCAGGGTGGCAATGGTTCCGGGGAGTGAACGGTGCATGGCTTTCTCCACTTGACGGGGATACGTTCTTGCCAGAACCAGAGTTTCTTGGAGGAGACTCACTGGCAGGCTGCATCAATGATGCGGATCATCGTGTCCTCGACTTCCTGGGCCACCGGCTGAAGTTCAGGCCGACCGAACATCGCCAGCAGGGCGGTCGGTCTAATCGTGGACACTTTCACTCGATCCGCTTCTTCGTACACCGAGATTCGGCATGGCAAAGCGTTTGAGATTGCCATATCGGTGTCAAGTACGGTCTTGGCTTTGGCGGGATTGCAGACCTCGAAGATACGGCATTCCCGCTGGAACTCGATGCCCTTGGAGTTCATCTTCTGTTTTAGGTCGTGAACGCCAAGTATGCCGAACTTGTTCTCCGTTGCGGCGACTTCGAGTTTCTTCACCACTTCATCAATCGGGCTTTGCGACTCCCGAGCGTAGAGCATGGAACCAACTCCTTATGTCGGGTGACTGTTGCCGCTGGAACGTGTCTCCCTACTCGACAGCATTATACCGGAGTCGGGTATCCCCGGCGTCTCAAGGGGTGAAACCGTCGATTCGCCATCGTGTCTTGCTTTGGATTGAGCCTGTCCCTCCAGAACTCGTTTGGACTTGGCCCTCTTCCTCCGTGGAGCCGCTCAAGACGGTTCCTTCCAGCGTTGCCTTGAAACTGCCCTTCATGGATAGGCGGGCGGAATCTCCAGACTTATAATCCGTGGTGCTGCCAAAGTGTACCGTTCCTGCAACCGTCACCTGGTTGTCCTTCCTTTCCAGTGTCCCATCCCAATGTGCGGTGGCCTTGGTGACCGAGAATTCATCTTGAAGGTCTGGGATGATGAAGTCCAGAGTCAGCTTGTTGTTCTCGATGGTTAGCCATCCCTCAAGTTTACACGGCCTCTGGACGACTCCCAAGTCCTTTTTCTTTTTTTAATTGAACAGAATTGATTCTGGTGCGTTTGGAGGGCATTCTGGTGCGTGGTGGTTGCTGCCAACTTCCCGTTTTGGGATGTTGGGGGTGGGGAGAGGGTGGAGAAGGCGGAAAGCGAGTAACCGGGTGTCTATAGATTGACCGTATGGGGGCTGATTCAACCATGCCAAAGGACGCCGACAAATCTGCGAAGGCATTCCGGGAATTGGTTCGTATTCTCGAAGAGGCCGTACAGGTTGGGGCAGACTCTCTGGAATTGGAATGGGAAGACCGAGATTTGGTGGTTTACCAGTATTTCGGGCACACGGGGATTGGAGCCGTTGCGATTCCCGAGGAACTCCGAGAAGCCGTCCTCCGGGAGATCGTCAAGAGAGCCAAGCTGACCCGCCAACCGACAGGAACGATGGTCCTCCCGCTTTTGGGCAAGGAGTACGAGGTGTTCGTCAAGCAATACGACAGCTTTGGCGAGTCGGAGTATACGCTTAGGCTGAACAAGGCCAGGAAGAAGAGCAAGTGATGCCCAGCGTATCGTCTCGAAGATTGCCAAGAAGAAAAAGTGAAAACGCAGCCCGCATATCGGGACCGAGATGAACCTCCAACTCATCCACGGCGACCTCCTCGACCAAGACGTTGATGTGATCGTCAATGCCTGGAACCGCAACATCATTCCCTGGTGGCTGTTGTTGCCGCAGGGCGTGTCGGGGGCAATCAAGCGGCGAGGCAGCACCGGCCCGTTCAAGGAACTTCGCAAACACGGCTCGATCCCGTTGGGCGGGGCCGTGCTGACATCGGCGGGCCGACTCCCCTTCAAGGCCATCATCCACGTCGCCGGGATCAACATGCTCTGGCGGGCGTCGGAGTGGTCGATCCGCCAATGCGTGCGAAATGCAATGGCTTTGGCCCACGACAAAGGCTTCCAGTCCATCGCCTTTCCGCTGATTGGTGCCGGGTCGGGCGGGTTCAACCAGGATCGGGCGAAGGCTATCATGGAGGACGAGTTGGGAAAGATGGAC
>DATLAN010000645.1:0-15332 GCA_035527455.1 Thermoguttaceae bacterium | reverse complement strand
CGCGAGGCACAGACGAACGCTCATCTTCAACACGGCAGCACAGGCCTGGTGTGTACCAACGTCCTGGCGCACAACCCAATGCACTCTCCCTACAAGCGGCCGATCGGCGAACGTGCGGCCCGCTGGGCTCTGGCCGACGTCTACGGAGTCGAGGGGATCGAGTACAATATTCCGCTGCTCGAATCGTGGGAGAAGGACGGCAATCGGATCCTGCTGACGTTCACCAAGGGCAGCTATCCAAGTTCGAGATACGGCCTGCGCGTGGCGCCCGGAGGATTCGTCATCGCCGGCGCAGATCGCCATTTCTATCCGGCCGGGGTGGAGGCGGTCGACGGCGGCAAGTTCGCCGCATCGAGCGCGCTGGTCGATGACCCGGTCGCCGTGCGCTATGCGTGGGGAGTTCATCCGGTGGGGGACTTCGGCAACCGTGCCGGGCCGGCGGCTCCATTCCGTACCGACGACTGGCCCTGTTGGATCGATGGCGAATATCGGCTGGCAGAGACGCCGGAAGATCCCAGCGCCGCGCAAGTGCCAACACCCGATGACGCCAAGCGACAGGCATGGGAACGCAAAGCGGCCCAAGCCCGAAAAGTCCTGGAAGAATACGAAACCTGGAAAGAGGCACAGAAACCATGACACGCTTGAACATGATTCTCAGCGGATTCCCTTTGGTTGCATTGTCGCTGCTCCTGCCGGCGCTGGCGTTTGCGGATGACGCTGCACAGGCCGCCGAGCAGTCGGCCAATTCCCCGCCGGTGGCGGAAGTCGTGGTCGCGATCGACACTTCCGCGCCTTCGAAGCCGTACAGCCCGATGCTCTTCGGAGGCTTTATCGAGCATTTCCACCGGCAAATCTACGGCGGCCTGTTCGAGCCCGGCTCGCCCCTGGCGGATGAGAACGGCTTCCGCAAGGACGTGATCGAGGCGATGAAGGAGCTGAAACTCCCGGTGGTGCGTTGGCCCGGCGGATGCTTCGTCAGCGGCTACCACTGGAAAGACGGCGTGGGCAAGACGCGCAAGCCCGTAGCCGATCCGGTCTGGGGCGTGACCGATCCGAACACGTTCGGCACCGACGAGTTCGTCGAGTGGTGCCGGCTGGTCGGCTGTGAGCCGTACATCTGCACCAACGCCGGCAACGGCACGCCCGAGGAGATGAAGCAGTGGGTGGAATACTGCAACGCCACCGAGGGTGAATTCGCGGAGCTGCGCAAGGCGAACGGGCACGAGGAGCCGCTGAACGTCAAGTTCTGGAGCATCGGCAACGAGAACTACGGTTGGTGGGAAATCGGCCGGAAGACGCCGGAGCAGTGGGGACCGCTCGTCCACCGGTGCGCTGAGATGATGCGCAGCGTCGATCCGGACATCGAGCTGGCGGCCGCGGCCTGGCTGGACAAACGCGAATGGAACCTGCCGCTGCTCGAAGCCGCCGGTCAGGACCTGGACTACATGGCGGTGCATCAGTACTGGCTCCGGACAGAGAAAAAGACCCCCTATCAGAACTGCATCGGATTCAGCAGCGGACCGGAGAAGACGATCACTTCCGTGATCAACATCATGGAGGAGGCCGGCTGCCGGGGCAAGATCAAGATCGCCTACGACGAGTGGAACCTCCGCGGCTGGATGCACCCGGGCTTCCCGCGCAAGAATGTGGTCGAAGCCGACGATGAGAAGGCTGCCGAGTTCATCGCGAAGCGCGACATCAACGACATCGCCGAGCAGTACACGATGGGCGATGCGTTGTTCACCGCCTCATTCCTGAACGCCTGCCTGCGGCACTGCGAGGACGTGGGCATGGCCAATATTGCCCCGATCGTGAACACGCGCGGTCCGCTGTACGTCCATCCCGGGGGCATCGTGCGGCGAACCACCTTCCACACCTTGGCGATGTACGCCAACGAACTCGAAGATCGAGTCGTCCCGCTCAACCTGGAGGCGGGCACACCCGGTCACCGGACCGACCAACTCGATGCGGTCGCCACAACCGACGCATCGGGCAAGCGGTGGGCCATCGCGCTGGTGAACCGCCAGCCTTCAGAGACCGTCGCCTGCACGGTCAAGCTGGGTGATCGATCACTGGACGGCACGTTCGACGCGACGATCCTTGCCGGCGATTCGCCCGAAGCTTTCAACGACGTAGAGCGCCCCAATCGGGTCGTGCCCGAGAAGACGCAACTGAAATTCAACCAAGGCGTGGTCAACCTGCCGCCGCATTCGCTGACGATCATCCGGATACGCTGAGATCTGCCTGCGCACGCCGCATGCCCGGGTGGAAACCTGTCCGTAGCGAGGAAACAACAACACGCAATGAGCACAACAACCCAACACACAATGAACAGGACTTCCCTGGGCATGCTACCAACGAATCTCGCTGCCGCCGAAAACGGACCGCGGCCATTTCGTCGTCTTGCTCTATCCCTACCGACACGGAGATCCGCTGCCGATGACGGCCCGGGCCGGGACCAGCTTGAGAATCGCCTGGCCCGACCAGTCGGACGACTATGCCTTCTCGGAAGGCAACGACGGTCGCACTCGCGTCCGGCTCGAACGCAAGGGCAACGAGGAGACAAGTAAGCGATAGATGACTCTGAACACGACACGCTCACTCAACAGGAGATCGGACATGAGACAAGTTGCAAAACTCGGACGCGCTTGGTCAAGTAGCATGCTGGTCTGTGCTGCACTCTTGACGTTCGGTAGCCCGAAGCTGTTTGCCGGGGAAACGGAGGCGGCCCGGGAGAAAGCACGGAGACCCAACATCCTGATCATCTTCACCGACGACCAGGGATACGCGGACCTGGGCTGCTATGGGAACGAGAAAAACAGGACGCCGCGCATGGATCGGTTGGCCGAGGAAGGCACGCGATTCACCAGTTTCTACGCCCAGGCCGTCTGCGGTCCCTCGCGCTCGGCCCTGCTGACCGGCCGGTATCCCGTTCGCAGTGGCGGCTGGGGGATGCCGGCCGACGAGATCACCTTTGCGGAGCTGATCAAGGAAGCCGGTTACCAGACCGTCTGCATCGGGAAATGGGATGTTTCCAATCGCAAACCCATTATCGAGCGCATGCCCAATGCGCAAGGGTTCGACTATTACTTCGGAACGCTGGGCGCCAACGACGGCGGCAGCGTCGCGTTTCACGAGAACAACGACCAGGCCGGCGGCACGCGCGACATGGGCAGCCTCACCCGGCTCTATACGGACAAAGCCGTCGATTTCCTGAAAAACAAGCGGGATCCCGCGAAACCCTTCGTCCTGTATCTCGCCCACACCATGATGCACACCATCATTGACGCTTCGCCCCGTTTCCGAGGCAAGTCCGCGGGCAGCCTGTACGGCGACGTGGTGGAGGAGTTCGACTACGAAACCGGACGCCTCCTGGATACGCTCGACGAACTCGGCTTGCGCGAGAACACCCTGGTCATCTACACCACCGATAACGGCCCGTGGAACCAGCCGGCGTACTACGAGCACAAGAAGGGGCATCCGGAGGGTTCCATCTTCTGGGGCGACGCCGGCCCCTTGCGCAACGGCAAGGGCTCGTGCTACGAGGGCGGATACCGCGTGCCCTGCATCGTCCGCTGGCCGGGCCGGGTGCCCGCCGGCAAAGTCTCCGACGCCCTCTTCGCGACCATCGATTTCATGCCCACGTTCGCCAACCTGACGGGCTTCCAGGTGCCGGATGATCGCGTGATCGACGGGATCGACCAGACCGATCTCCTTCTCGGCAAGACCGACAAGGGGCGAGAGACCTTTCTCTATACGAATAACGCAATCCGCTCAGGCGGGTGGAAATACCTGAAGGCCGAACACAGCGTTCCCGGCTTTGCCGTGGACACGAACCGGGAAAAGGTCGAGGAGCTTTACGATCTGGCAAGCGATATCGGGGAAACGACCAATCTGGCCCACAAATACCCCGAGAAGGTTGAACAACTCAAAGGCTTGATGAGTGAGATCATCACAGAAAACAAGTAGTGAGGGACACACCGATAACGGTCTCCGGCCCGTTGGTCCTTCCCGGTGACAACCGACTGCCAAGGCTGAGTTCCTGGCTCGTGGCCCGCAAGAAGGTTTACGCAGAAGAACGACAGTAGTGAGTGACTGAGAACGTGACCCAGCATGAAAGAAGGCAAACTCAATGACGCGTCTGCTAATGACAACAGCGGTGTTTCTCGCGTTGGCCCTCGGAAGAGACGATCTCTGCGGGGCGGAACATGCGATTCTCAAGGCAAGCGGGGTCAAGGGCGGTTTTGTGGTGCATCTCGGCTGTGGCGACGGGGAGGTGACGGCTGCGCTGAAACCGAACGATGCATATATTGTTCATGGCCTGGACACGGATCCGTCCAATGTTGAGATCGCACGGGAACGCTTCCTGGCGGAGAAGTCCATTGGAAGCGTGTCAGCCGCAGTTTTCGACGGCGAGCATCTCCCCTACGTCGACAACATGGTCAATCTGCTGGTGGTGAGTTCGCCATTCCGTGTTTCGAACGTCGAACTCATGCGGGTGCTCGCGCCCGGCGGTGTTCTGTTAGAGCCGACGGACACAGGCTGGAACAAGGAAGTCAAACCGGTTCCTCCCGAGTTGGACGAGTGGACTCATTATCTGCATGCTGCAGACAACAACGCGGTGAGCAGGGACTCTGCCATCACTGCGCCCATCCGGCATCTGCAATGGAAAGGCAGTCCGAGGTACTCGAGACACCACGATAAGTCTTCCAGCATCCCCGCCGTCGTGACTGCGGGCGGGAGGCTGTTCTATATCGTGGACGAAGGCCCGCGCGCTTCGATTCTGTGGGATGCGGACTGGCAGTTGGTGGCCAGGGACGCTTTTAATGGTGTGGTCCTCTGGCGCAGGCAAATCGGTCAATGGACGGACCAATTGTGGCCGTTGAAAAGCGGTCCGTCCAAGACGCCACGGCGATTGGTGGCGGTCGGGGACGCTGTCTACGTAACCCTCGGTCTTCTCAGTCCGGTCAGTAAGCTGGATGCCACGACAGGCGAGTTGTTGAAGGTCTACGCGGAAACAGACCGGACCGAGGAGATCATTCTCGAAGACGGCGTCTTGTACCTGGTGGTTCACCCGACAATCGATCCCGAGCAACGTGGAGGCCGATGGGAGAAAGCGCCCAAAACGGTGATGGCAGTCCGGGAGTCGGACGGGGCCATCCTCTGGCGGCACGAACTTCCCTGGATCGCGCCGGTCACGCTGACGGCCGGAGAGGAGAACGTTTACCTCTGCGACGGTCCGACCATCCTGGCGTTCGACCGCGCCTCCGGCAAGCAATCGTGGAAATCCGAGGAGCTTCCGGGGCGAGAAACCATGCCGACCTACTTCGCGCCCACGGTCGTTGCTGCGAAGAATTGCGTTCTGTACGTGGGCGGCGAGAACTGGCACGAGCACGCCGGCAGCAAGGGAATGATGACATGCCTGGATGCGCAGACCGGACGGATCAAGTGGCAGCAACCGCACCTGCCGTCCGGTTACCAGTCACCGCAGGATGTCTTCGTGATCGGTGACGTTGTCTGGTGCGGCAGCCTCAATTCCAAGCCCGGCGAATTCGACAGCAAATATACGGATGTTTCCCCCAGCACAGGCGAGTTCATTTCGTACGATCTGGAAACGGGTCGGCCGGGAAGGACGATTCCACGGGGTGCTGACTGCTACTGGTTTCATCATCGTTGTCATCGGGCAAAGGCCACGGAGAACTTCTTCCTGACTTCGCGAACCGGTATCGAGATGATTGACACGCAGTCCGGGCAATGGCACCTTCACCACTGGGCACGAGGTGCCTGCGTTTACGGGATCATGCCGGCCAATGGCCTGATCTATGCCCCTTCCCATCCCTGCGCCTGCTATCCGGAAGCCAAGCTCGCCGGGTTCAATGCGCTGGCCGGGCCGCGCACGTTCGGGGTGGACAGGGCGACGGTCGACGAGCGATTGCTGAAAGGACCGGCTTTCGGAACAGTCGGCGGCTACGAGGCGGCGCCTGCGTCTTCCACGGATTGGCCCACGTTCCGGGGCAACGCGGCTCGTAGCGGGTCAACCGACACCGTAGTGGATGTCGACAATCTCGACGTGAAATGGCAAACCGAGATCGGCGGAAAGCTCAGCCAGCCGGTCGTGGCGGGCGGAAAGGTCTATGTGGCCGCCGTGGAGGCGCATACGGTTTATGCCCTCGGTCAGAACGCGGGAGAAATTCAATGGAAGTATATCAGCGAAGGGCGTGTCGACTCCCCGCCTACCTTCCACAAGGGCACGGTGATTTTCGGTAGTGCGGATGGATATGTCTACTGCCTGCGTGCGTCCGACGGCGCACTGGTCTGGCGTTTTCTCGCTGCTCCGTGCGATCAGCGGCTCATGGCATGGGAACAGTTGGAATCCGTCTGGCCGGTACACGGCAGTGTGCTGATTCGAGACGACGTCGCCTATGTGATTGCGGGCCGGTCCATGTTCCTCGACGGCGGACTCACGCTCTACCGGCTCGACCCGGAGACCGGCGAGGTTCTGTCGCAGGTGCAGATGGATGAAAAAGACCCTAACACGGGTGACGATCTGCACGCGTTTGTTCGGGTGTTGGATATGCCGGTCGCGTCCTCCGACATTCTCAGCAGCGAGGGCGATTATCTCTTCATGCGGTCTCAGCCGTTTGACCTCATGGGCAGACGCTCGCGGGTCCAACCCGTTCCTGTCAATGAGCAGCGCGGCGACGATGCGCATCTGTTCGTTCCCAACGGCTTTCTGGACGACAACTACTGGCATCGGGCCTTCTGGATTTACGGGCGCAGCGTCCTGGGCGGGCCCGGCTATGGAGGCACCGGTCATCAGGCGCCGTGCGGGAAGATCATGGTGCTCGATAAGGACAACGTCTACGTGTTCGGTCGCAGGCAGGAGTACTGGCGATGGACGGTGCCCATGGAATACCGGTTGTTCTGCGTGGACCGAACTCTCCCGCCGCCGGAGAAGGATTCGACGGAAGGGAACAATCGGCGCGGTCCCACAGCGCAGTTTGCCACGCGTTGGAGCGTGGAGATTCCAATCCTGGCCAGAGCCATGGTCAAGGCGCATGACACCATTTTCGTGTGCGGACCGGCAGATGTGGTGAATGAACCCGATGTCGCGTCACGTGCGTCGGAAGACTTGGAACGGCTCAGGAACCAGGCAGAACTCTTCACCGGCAGCGACGGAAGCGTGCTCTGGGCCGTGTCCGCCGAAGATGGCGCAACGATCCGCGAAACCAGACTGAACATGCTGCCGGTCTTCGACGGCATGATTGCTGCCGGCGAGCATCTGTTCATGTCCACCGTGGACGGTGTGGTGGCTTGTCTGGTACCTTGTCCAGGCGCTCGATACCGATCCGGCGGAAGTTGAGAAGACGGGGAACGCTATCTTCAGAAATGGAGACTGCGGAAGGGTCTCCGTCACGGTGTTCAACGGCAAGCTGCTGTGGAAACGTGCTATTCCCGAATGGCACACCGAAACGGCGAGCCTGGCCATCACGTCGTTGTCGATCGCCTGCTTGTTGAACAACGGTGTCTTTCCGGCAAGCGTGTATGAATCTTTCTGACGCGTGTGGTATCGTTGGCTGTCGACGCAGAACTCTGTGGGCTGCCGCCGTGAAATTGGCCGGCAAGTACGGGCTTCACCGGACGGCCAAGGCTTTGCGGCTCGATTACTACTCGCTCAAGAAGCGGGTCGAAAGAGATGCTGTCACTGCCAACACCCCGGAGCAGACTGCCGGCATTGAGCCGGAGCTTCTGGCAGGGCGAGTCATGATCCAGATCACGCCGCAGATGCGTGTGGTGGTGGCTGTCGAGCCGGCCGATTTCCGCAGGGGACGTCGCATCGAATCGACCTTGGGCATTCGATGCATTCTTGCTATGCTCTGCCGGCCTCGACCCAGTGGGACATCGTGTATGCCCAGGCCAAACACCTCCAGCCAATCCACGCCGAACTGATTCGGCAGAAGGCAGCGCGGCAGGTCAAGCAGCATTCGCGGTCAGACCGGATCGTTATCGAAAAGGGTGCGTTGCCTGTAGCTGGTTCGATTCATGTCGGCGACGGGGAATCCAGAAGCCCGAGCCGTTCGCGTCGGTAGACACCTGAGGTGACGCGCTGGACCCATGCGGGGTTATCCAAGTACCACTCGACGGTTCGCCGCAGCCCGGACTCGAAGTCGTGTTCCGGCTGCCAACCCAGTTCCTGGTGGATCTTCGTCGCGTCGATCGCATAGCGTAGATCGTGACCGGGACGGTCCTTGACGAACGTGATCAGCGATGAACTGGGGGCGTGCGGCAAAGCGGGACGTAGCTCGTCGACCGCTTCGCAGATGGCCTGCACGACTTCCAGGTTCGTGCGTTCGCAGTTCCCACCGATGTTGTACACCTCGCCGCAGCGGCCGGATTGCAGCACGCGGCGGATCGCCCGGCAGTGGTCTTCCACAAACAGCCAATCCCGCACGTTGCTCCCGTCGCCGTAGACCGGCAGCGACTTGCCTTCCAGGGCGTTGAGAATCACCAGCGGAATGAGTTTCTCGGGAAACTGGAAGGGCCCGTAGTTGTTCGAGCAGTTCGTGATCAGCACGGGCAGCCCGTAGGTGTGGTGAAAGGCGCGGACAAAATGGTCCGAAGCGGCCTTGGACGCCGAATAGGGCGAGTTGGGAGCGTAGGGCGTCGTTTCGGTGAACTTGCCCGTCGGTCCCAGCGAACCGTAAACCTCGTCGGTCGAAACGTGGAGGAATCGAAACGATTCTTGCGGGTTCCTGTCGGCCGATCGCCAATACTCCAGCGCCGCGACGAGTAGTTCCACGGTCCCGACGACATTCGTTTGCACGAATGCACCGGGGGCGTCAATCGATCGATCCACGTGCGACTCGGCCGCAAAGTGGACGACCCACGTCGGCCGATACTCTTCGAGGAGCTTGTTGACCAACTCGCGGTCGCCGATGTCGCCGTGGACGAAGACGTACGACGGATTGTTAGCGACTGATTCCAGCGAGTCGAGATTGCCCGCGTACGTCAACTTGTCGAGGTTGACGACGCGGACTTCTTCCTCAGCCAGAATCTGGCGGACGAAGCACCCGCCGATAAAACCCGCGCCGCCGGTGACCAGGATGGTTTGCACTGAACGGATGCCCTTAGTCGTGACGTGTCAAGTTCTGAGTTTCTGAAGCCATTCGAGCAACTCGATCTCGGACCACTCCAGGCTTCCCAGCACCAGGAACGCCACAGCCGGCGTACTCAGCGTCACGAGGACCAACAACGGGATGATCAACCACAACAACCGGCGGCGAGCCTCGCGGTGCCGCCACCACAGATTCGCAACGGCCAAAACCGTCAGCAGCAAGAGTAACGTGTAGGGACGGAACAGCCATTCTGCCGGACGATACATCAGCAACAACTCCGAACAGAGAAGAGGCACCGGTACTTTCCCGGGAGTATCGTTGCTCCCAGGGTGCAGCCTTCCATTTCGGACTGAACCAATACATCGGGTGGCACGCCCTGAGGAACGAAGGGCGTGTTTTCCCGATGCATCACGCCCTTCGTTCCTCAGGGCGTGCCACCCGCCGAGACATCCCGGACTTAATGCCTGAAAATGGGGACCGGCGGACTACTTCTACAACTCGATCTTCACGGTGACCTTCTCGTCGGGACCGAAGGCCTTCATCCCCTTGAGGACCTTCATCTTCTCGGTGCCCGGTTCGCCGACCTTCACGGTGTACGTGTCCTTGGCGAAGACCTTCGGGCGGAAGGACGATCCCTTGATGCGAAGCGTGTAGACGATCTCGCCGGTCGACTCTTCGATGACCTGCACGACCGGGTCGGCCATGCCGCTGATTTCGAGCGTCGGCAGGTAGGCCGCCGCCTGCCGGCCGTAGTTGTCTTCCTGCTCGATGGTCTTGGGCCAGCCGGGGTATTGCTCGGTTTTCGGGTCGGCGATATCGACGTTCCGCGGCCAACACTCGAGGGTGATTTCCCGGGCGTTCTTGTCGAACTTGACCACGCCGAAGCCGGCCGCCCGGGTGGTGAGCTTGCTGCCGCCGTTGGGTTCCTCGGACGGATTGGCCGCCGCCCAGCAGGTCACCCGATTGCCCATCCCGTCGAAATACTCGCCGGTATACTCGGGCATGCCCTCTTGGCGGTTCTTGCCCGGCTCCAGCGGCGACCACCAGCGGAGATACAGGTTGGCGATCGACGGGACGCAGAAGGAATAGCAGGCGTCGTCGAACTCGTCGATGCCGTGGTGGAAGATGGAGGCCAGGTGCTGATCGCCGGCGATGTGGATGGCGAACGCCCGGCGGATCTCGGCCAGGGCCTTGTTGCGGCCGGTCTGCGGCCAGCCGTTGGAATCCAGATCGGCCAGCAGCCTTCCGCCGAGGCGTCCGTGGATGTGGGCCCCGCCGCAGAAGATCGTCTGCGAGAGCACGGCCTTCATTTCGCAGTCGTGCCAGTCGGCCCCCCAGGTGCGCAGGAACTTCAACTGCCGCTCGCCCAACAGTTGGGCTTCCGGCACGTCGATGGATTTACGGTCGTAATTGGGATCGTTGATGTGGTCCGGCCGCGGGCCCATCTGCGGAATCAGGCCCTCCGGACCGCTCTTGAACTTGCGGTCTTCGATGATGGCGAAATTCACCCCGCCGATCGTCAGGTCGGTGTAATAGACGGTGATGCCCCGCTGCACCGGCGTGGGGTCGAACGGGTCGGGCAGGTGGCTGGTCTGGGCCCGCTGCACCTCGTTGACGTATTCCACCGGCTTGAAATACCCGCCGTCGTGCCCGGCGCCGGTGTTGGAGAGCTTGCCGCCGGCGCCCCAGAGGTTGCCGTGTCCCACGTCGTGATCGTCGGGAATGGTGATCGTGGGGATATTGCGGATGATCTCGCCGAAATCGCGGCCGAACTTCAGCCAATAGGCGTAGTGGCGGTTGTGATCGTAGACCTGATCGCCGGAGAAGAAGAGCAGATCGGGGTCGAGCTTCTGGACGTTCTCGACGATATCCGTTTTGGGGATGTCGCCGCCGTGGCCGGGATAGATCGAATTGCCCGTGAAGGCCGCGATCACGATCACGTCCTTGTCGACCGGGTCCTTGCGGATGGTGCCGGCATAGAACGCCTCTTTGCCGTGGGCCACGCGATACTCGGCGTCTTTCGACGAGTCCCAATTCTCCACGCGAAACGTCGCGGTCCAGCCTTCCTCGATCACCCGGGTCTTGGCGATCTCTTTCCACTGGTCGCCGTCTCGGATTTCCAGCCGGACCGTTCGGTCTTCGCCTTCCCCGAGCGGATAGAGCTGGGCGGTCAGCTTCAGGACGTTGTCCTGGACCGTGTAGAGGGCAAAGCAGATCACCTGATCGCGGGAAACTTCGGGGATTTCCAGCAGGTCGGGGGCCTTCGCGGCCGGCGCCGCCGCCGTCGGCAGCCCGCTCAGCAAAGCGACGATAACGATCGCCAGCGTGGTCGTTTTCCAAGGTCTTTTCATGTTCGGTTCTCCTGTACACGTTGTTCTATGAAGGGGGCAAAACGTGGGAAACTGGGAGCATTGTAGCTGTTGGGCATCAAGCTGCCAAACCCCCCCGCAAGACCGCATTGTGCCTGGGAGGGACTTTCGCGGGACGGTCCGCCGTCGTGGCCCCACGCTTGACGAGGAAGCACGGATCTACGATGATGGTCATCGTTTCAACGATAATCCCACACTCGATTCACATTGAGGAGAAGGCTATGACCTGGCGTACCCGGAAGATCCTTTTTGCCCGTATCGTTGTCCTCGCCGCGTTGGCGGCCGCCGTGGGTGTGCTTCCCGGCACGGCCGCCTCGGCTCAACCGGCGGCGGAGCGGCCGATCAACTTCGTTCTCATCCTTGTGGACGACATGGGCTGGGCCGACCTGGGCTGCCAGGGGAGCGCGTATTTCGAGACGCCGCACGTCGATCAACTGGCCTCGCAGGGGATGCGGTTCACCGACGGCTACGCGGCCTGTGCGGTCTGTTCGCCCACCCGGGCGGCCGTGCAGACGGGACGCTACCCGGCCCGCGTGGGTGTGACCGATTGGATCCGGTCGAAATTCCAGGGCGGCATCATCGGCCCCGACGGCAAGAACCCCGCCGGCTACGTCGGCAGCCCGAACCAGCCGGTGATCTGCCCCAAGAACGCCCTGTTCATGGAACTCGACGAACTGACCATCGCCGAAGCGCTCGAGCCGGCCGGATACACGTCCTGCTTCATCGGCAAATGGCACCTCGGCCAGGAGAACCAATTCCCGGAGAAACAGGGCTACGACTTCAACCACGGCGGATGCGACCTGGGACAGCCGCCCAGCTACTTCGATCCCTATGAATCCGGCCGTCCGTTCTACGAGATCCCCAATCTGCCGCCGCGCACCCCGGGCGAGTATCTCTCCGACCGCGAGGCCGACGAGGCCGTGGCCTTCATCGAGGCCCACAAGGACAAGCCCTTCTTCCTGGACCTCTGCCACTACGCCGTTCACACGCCGCTGATGGGCAAGAAGGACGTCGTGGCCAAGTACGACGCCAAACCGCCGACCCATCAGAAGAATCCCGTCTACGCCGCGATGGTCGAGAGCGTGGACGATTCGACGGGCAAGATCATGGCGACGTTGGAGCGGTGCGGCGTGGCCGATCGGACCGTGGTGATCTTCACCTCGGACAACGGCGGCCTGTTGGGCCCCACCAGCAACCTCCCGCTGCGCAGCGGCAAGGGGTTCCCGTACGAAGGCGGCATCCGCGTGCCGGTGATCGTCCGCTGGCCGGGCGTGGTCGAGGCCGGTAGCGTCTGCAACGTGCCGGTCACCAGCGTCGACTACTTCCCCACGCTGCTTCAGATCGCCGGCGTGGAATTGCCGCAGGATCGGACGATCGACGGGGCGAGCCTGGTGCCGGTGCTCGAGCAGACCGGCACGCTCCAGCGCGACGCCCTCTACTGGCATTTTCCCCACTATCGCGGCGGGTTGGGGCCGTACAGCATCATCCGCCAGGGCGATCTCAAGCTGATCAAGCATTACTCCACCGGGCAGCGGGAGTTGTACGACCTGGCCAACGACCTCGGCGAGACGACCGATCTGGCCGCACAGATGCCCGAGAAGGTCTGCGAGTTGGACGAGAAGCTCGGTGCGTTCCTGAAATCGAGCGGCGCCAAGATGCCGCAGCCGAATCCCGATTACACGGCGAAGTAGCCGGCGAACCGACGGGCTCGCCCGCGCGCTTCGTTCCAGCAAGAAGGAGGTAACGCCCGTGTCCGAAAACAAGCCGCTGACTCGCCAGCAATGGTACGTCCTGATCGCCGCGTTTCTGGGCTGGATGTTCGATGGTCTGGAGATGGGGTTGTTTCCATTGGCGGCTCGGCCTGCCGTGCGCGACCTGATGAAGACGGTGACCGAATCCGGCGTGACCCAATACCCGGCCGAGGCCATCGTGGGAGATTGGAGCGGCTGGTTGATGACCTGTTTTCTGCTCGGGGCCGCCGCGGGCGGGCTGCTCTTCGGCTGGCTGGGGGACCGGCTGGGCCGCGTGCGAACCATGGCGCTGAGTATCGCAGTGTATGCCGTGTTTACCGGCTTGTGTTGTTTTGCCACCGCTCCCTGGCACCTGGGTGTGCTCCGTTTTTGCGCAGCAGTGGGAATGGGAGGCGAATGGGCCCTTGGTGTGGCGCTGGTCATGGAGTGCTGGCCGGAGAAGTTTCGCCCGATTCTCGCGGGGGTGATCGGGGCCGCGGCCAATTTCGGCTTCTTGGCTATTTCCCTAATAGCGGTGTTGTTCATCGTTGATGAAGAGACGTGGCGCTGGATCATGGTTGTCGGCGCCGCGCCGGCGGTGCTGGCGGTCTTAGTGCTAGTGATGATCCCCGAGTCGGAGCGATGGAAAGAATCCGTCAAGGCCAGCAAGAGCAAGCCAATTCGAGAGGTCTTCGGGACGCGTCTGCTCCGGCCGACGCTCTTGGGAATCTGTTTTGCCGGCGTGCCGCTGATCGCCACCTGGGGCGCGGTATCCGGATTTCTGCCGATTTGGACTGACCAATTAGCTGGCGGGGAGCGGACGCTGGAAGTGACCGTCAGCGTCTTGGAATCGGCGGGTGATCGTGTCACTCTGCGTACATTGGAATCTGCCGAGTACCTGAAGGTGAGCGATGACGGGGCGGCCGATTCCCCACAGGGTCACCCCGTAGACGACGTGGCAGCCCCGCGCTACGAAGCGAAGAGAACTCACAACCTCGAGAAGACTCCGTCGCCTGGAAAGGAGTTCAAGTACCGCGTGACGGTCACCAACCGAGGCAGGCGAGCCGGGACCGGTGTTACGGTCGGAGACCGTCTGCAGATTGACATATTTGATGCCTCGTCGATCAAGCTGAAGGCCCCGGAAGCAACCGATGTTTCCTTCGATGCCGCCACGGGTGAACTGGTCTGGACAATTGGTGAACTGGAGCACAAGGATCCGCACGCGAAGGGATGGATTCAGACGGTGCTTTCCATTGGCGCGATCCTCGGGTGTTTCATCGGAGCGCTGCTGGCTAATTGGCTGGGACGTCGGCCCGCCTACTTCGTGCTCTGTCTGACTTCGCTGATCTCGTGTGCGTACCTGTTCAACTGCCTCTCCCAGTACAACGCCCAGTTCATCGCCGTCGCCGCCGTGGCAGGGCTGACGTCGGCTGCTTTCTACGGCTGGCTGCCGTTGTATCTCCCCGAACTGTTTCCCACGCGCGTGCGTGCTACGGGTCAAGGCGTGGCCTTTAACTTCGCCCGTATCCTTGCCGCTGGCGGGGCCCAGCTTACCGCAGTGTTGATTATCGCCTTTGACGGCAGCTATCCGAAGGCGTGTGCCATCATCGTCCTGATTTACCTCGTCGGCATGGTCCTGATCTGGTTCGCCCCCGAGACCAAAGGCAAACCGCTGCCGGAGTAGATTCCTGAAAGCACAGCGAGTTCAGCAGCAGCCAGCCGCCGGGAAACGCCCCCGGATTGCACTCCGGGGGGTGATCCTCGATATATCGCGTCGAGTTGCCGGTGCTTTCGCTGCTCATTTCCCCCGGATCGCAGTCCGGGGGCGTTTTTCTGCAGTTTGTCGGTTGTCGCGAATTCGCATACACGCTCAGTTACTACTGCGCGAATGCTTATTCTCCGCCGGTTCCTTCCTCGTCGTCCTTTTGCCCCTCCGCCGGCGTTTCGCGGAAGCCGACCGCGAAGACGGCCAGGAGGGCGAAGCAGATGATCGAGGGGATCAGCCAGATGGTTCCCCACCGGTTGGATTGCACCGCCAGCCACTGCTGCCGATCCAACTCCACGTCGCCCTTTAGCCCGAGCTTCTCGTGGGCGTCCTTGAAGACCGCCGCCAGCTT
>DATLAN010000644.1:0-4469 GCA_035527455.1 Thermoguttaceae bacterium | reverse complement strand
CCCCTCGCCCCTCGTCCCTCGCCCCTAACCTCCACCGTGCTCTCCAACTCCACATACTCCCCATACCCCGGCACCGCGAACTCGAACGTCCGGTCGGGATCGATCAGGGCGATGTCCAACTGCTCGACGCCCCGGGCAAGGTGCATCTTGCGGAAATAGGTCTCCAGATCGACTTCATACACCCGCACGGTCACCGACTCGACGTTTCGCGTGGTGAGCTTCAGCCGGGGCGTCTCGTCGCTGCGGAAGACGCGTTCGGTCGTGATGCTCATGCTCGGGGCGGTCAGCCGGTTGACGGCCTGCCAGGCCTGGTTGGCGTGCGAGCCCCAATTCAGCTTGCGATATTCCTCCAGCGCCTCGGCCGGCTTGCCCAGCTCCTGTTCCAGACACAGCGCGATCCGGTACTGCCCCTGCGACGCCTCGTCGCTCCGTGGATGCTTCGAGACCAGCCGCCGCCAGTCGGCGATCGCTTCGTCGTATTTCTTCTGCTCGTGGTGGATCTGGCCGAACAGCAGCAGGATGCCCGGATTGCGAACATCCAGCGGGTACTTCGCCAGGAACTCGCCGAGCAGCCGCCGGGCCTCGTCGTACTCTTCGGCCTCGCACTTCTCCAGGCCCATCTTGTATTCGGTGCTGATCACCTCGGTCTGCACGTCGTTCCACGCCTGGTGCGCCGGGTGCTTGGCCAGGTACTCCCGCCAGACGGCCAGGGCCTCGGCATATTCTTCCTGCTCCTGGTAGCAAAGCCCCAGCAGGTTGCGGGCCTCGGGGATCTCTTCGCAGTCTGCGTACCGCGGATCGGCCAGGAACCGCTTGAGATACTCCACCGCCTCTTCGTGCCGCCCGCGGTGCGTCGCGCTTCGGGCCATGGCCAACTGCGCGCGGCCGGCCCACTCGTGCTCGGGAAATCGTTCGAGAAACGTCTTCAAGGCCGCCGTGCCCAACGCCAGGTCTTCGTCGCTCCCGGGCGCGGGGATGCCCCAGGTCTGGGCCAGCTTGTACGTGACCTCGGCGATCTGCGGCGAATCGGCGCCGGCGTGCTCGGCCAGCAGGTCCTGCCAGACGCGACGGGCCTGCTTGGGGTCGCCCTGCTCGAAGCGGCACTCGCCCAACTGGTGCCGGGCGTCGATGTCCAACGAACTGCCGGCGTGCTCCGCGATGAACCGCTCGTAACGCTCGATCGCCTCGTCCCACTTGCCCAGCTTCTGGTAACACCGCCCCACGAGAAACTCGACCTCGATCCGCTTCTCCGCCTCCGGCCCGATCTCCAATGCCTTGCGGTAGAAGTCCAGCGCCTTTTGATAATCGGGCTCCTGGTCCGTATCTTTGGGCGGCTGGAAATAGGCGTCGGCGAACTCCAGGTAGATGTCGGCGATCTGCTGCTTGCGGTCGGTCGAGAGCAGGTACTCGGCCTCCGCCCGATAGATCAACTCGGCGCCGCGGAAGTCGCCCTTGCGGGCAAGCGCCACCGCCTTGGCGAATCGTGCCCTGCGAACCCACGGACTCTCGGGGAACTCCTTTTCGAGCCCATCCAGCACGGCGACGGCCGCGTCGTGCTCCCCTTGCAGATAGAGCGCCCGGCCCTTGAGATAAGTCAGGTAATCCTTCG
The DNA here is from genome assembly GCA_035527455.1 of Thermoguttaceae bacterium. Classification (GTDB taxonomy): domain Bacteria; phylum Planctomycetota; class Planctomycetia; order Pirellulales; family Thermoguttaceae; genus DATLAN01. The sequence goes on along the minus strand of DATLAN010000644.1, from coordinate 2,860 downwards.
CCGCCCCATCGACCGCGGCGGCCCGATCGATGGCCTCGACGGCCTCCGCATAGCTGCGGTCCTGCAAAAGCTGCCGCACGCCATCATCCACCACGGGCAAATCCCCCGGCCACGGCTCCTCGGCCGGACTTTGCACGGCAGGCCACAGGGCCAGGGTCCCAAGAACCAAAACGCAGGTCGCCAGGAAGGTTTTCATGAGAATTTCTCCAACATGTTAGAGCCCGGCCGAGGTGCCATCGGCCGAAGAAGCGGCAGGTCGATCGCCGTGGGTGTTCCGAACCCCTTGCCAGCCAACGCCTTACGTCCGCCCGCCCCGCGCAGACCGCCCCCCACGCCATCCGCCTCGTCCGGCCGTAACGTCTCGGGTTTCACGCCAGCGATCCAGAAGAAGGACTACCCGTCCCCCATCTTGCCCCAGCCCAAGGCGAAAGTCCAGCGCGGAAACTTGAAAAGTCGTGGACCCTCATGGGCAAGACGCGGGTGGCCCCGTCGATTTTCCGGAATGGGCGTGGCCACCTGGGTCGGCTGGTTCGGAAAATCGCCGGGGTCGCGAAGCGACAAGAGGCTTTGGTCTCGGGCACGTCCTGCCCGTTGCTGCGCGCGACTGACCATTTGCCGAAACGGCTTTCTCGGCCAACAGCGGGCCGCCGCACCGATAAGAAAGGCTTTGCGAATTCCTCTTGTTGCCGAGCAACACCGGCGATCTTGCGAATGAGTCAAGCGACATAGTAGAATCGCTCCCGCAAGATCGACGGTGCCACCCGCGTTGGCAGTGAACACGCTTAGAATTCCGATTTGGGATGCTACAATTCGTGCAACGTCCTCATGGGTAAAGGTGAGTCAATGGGACGTGAACGTGGAATTCCGCACGGTTGCAGAGTGAGAGGTAAGTGGCTGCTCATTGCGTGCTCTCTGTTGGCAGCGTTCCTCGTGTTGACCGTAGGGGTATTCTGGTGGGTTCTCGAATTCACGCCGGTTGTGCGGGGATACGTGGCAAACGAAAGTTATTTGCAGGAAGCAGCTGTCGCTGGAAATGTGCGGATTGTGCAGGCAATCCTTGGGAAGCGGCCGGAGCTTGCCAACAGGATCTGGGGCGGCAGCCCTCCATTGTATGAGGCGGCGAGGGCCGGACAACTGGATGTTGCGAAAGTGCTTATCAGGAACGGTGCGGACGTTGACTTTGTTACGCCATTCGGTGGGCATACGCCGATCATGGGCGCTTCTCTCGGTGGCCAAATGGAAGTCACCGAATTCTTGATTCGGGCCGGCGCGGACGTAAATGCGGTTGACTCGGACGGTGAAACAGCGTTGGATTTCGCACGCGAATATGGGGGACCAGAAGTCGTAAAGCTCTTGTTAAGACATGGAGCGAAGACAGGTGGCGAACTTTCTAACAGGGAGTAAAACCATGCTCGCGGGTGGCCCCGTCGATTTTCCGGCAGTTGGCGTTGCCGCATGAGTCGACTTGTTCGGAAACTCGTCGGGGTCGCGGAGCGACAAGAGGCTTTGGTCTCGAGCACGTCCTACCCCTTGCCGCGCACGACGGACCACTTTCCGAACGCGCTTTCTCGGCCAACAGCGGGCCGCCGCACCGATAAGAACGGCTTTGCGAATTCCTCTTGTTGCCGAGCAACACCGGCGATCTTGCGAAAGAGCCAAACGACATGGTAGAATCACTCCCGCAAGATCGACGGTGCCACCCGCGGGAGCTTTACCTTGGAGGCACGCACGTTGCGGACGTCGGGCCCGTAAGCGGAAGGTGCTCAAGAAGCTGCGTATCATGAGATAGCTTATTCCAATCGCGCGGTTTGAGTGCCTGGAGCGAGATAAGAAAGAGAAGACGATGGTGGAAGATCCGAGTGGAACATCGATGTCGGAGGAGTATTTCGGGGTATACAAGCATTACTCCAGCCTTCTTCGTAGCTGGTTCATTGCGTACGGGATCGGGGGACCAGTTGTTTTGCTGACGAACGAAAGGGTGTGGGACGCCGTCGTTCACTCAGGGCAAGCGCAATGCATCGGCTGCCTCTTCTTATTTGGTGTCGCTCTGCAAGTCTTGATTGCGGCGACGAACAAGTTCATCATGTGGGGCTCGTACTATGGGGAAATCCACGAGGAGTTCCAGTGCAGTCGGCTTTACGCCGTTTGCCGTTGGTTGCGACGGCAGTTCTGGATCGACCTTATCGTGGATATCGCCACTATGGTGCTGTTATTCGTGGCTACATACCTTGCCTTCGGCGTGCTGACTAGCGGGGAAAGGGACAATCAGGTGCAAGGTGGCCAAGTGACCAGCAGGAACGAGGAACGCCATTATGTTATGCGATAACTGTAAGAAGGACATTTCGCTCTTTGCATACGAGTGTCCATATTGCCACGTGGATACGACGCGATCCAAGGCTTTATCAATAGGAGCCCTCGCGGGTTTCGGGGGCGGCCTCCTGACCGGTCTCTTGGGATTTAGCCACGACTGGTGGAGCTTCTGGATTGTGCTTCTGATCGCGTTTGTTGGTGGCGGATTTGGGGTGCGCATTATGGATAAACGGCACCCCAAGCCACAGCCCGGCGAGATGCGAAACGCGCGAAACAGGGACACATATGCCCAGTTATCGACTCTACAGCAGATGCGAGCCGATAGGCTTATCGACGAAGCAGAATTTCAAGCGAAGAAACAGGAGCTACTGGATCGGCTGTAGCTTCAGGCCTCATCAAAAAGGGTCCTGGAGCTTTTTGGAAAAGATGGTGAAGACAATCCGCCGATAGCGCGTCAGCGGGGGGCTGCCCGCGTCGGTGACTTCGAGGAGGATGTGGATCGTTTTGCCGGGCTCGTCGGGGGCGATGAAACTGGCCGTGGCGGACGTGG
>DATLAN010000643.1:0-3234 GCA_035527455.1 Thermoguttaceae bacterium | reverse complement strand
CAAGTTCGCCATCGAGACACGGAAGTTGAGTTGCTCCGCCTGCACACGGGTGGTGGGAATCGTGTAAACGATCACCCACTCCTCGACGCCGTACTCTTCGTTCCAGCGGTTCTCCTGGCTCTTGATGTCATAATCCTTGAGACTCATCAGAAGTGGATCTCCCCTAACGTGCCGCCCGTACTCGTCTTCGCGCTTGTGCGTTTTCGGATCGACACCACGCCGCTCGCCGTGAACACATCCTCGACGGAGACCGGCTTCAGGATGAATGGATTTGCAAACCTTCTGCGGTACGTGGTCTTGATCAACAATCGCCCGGGCAGCGCAAGGTCGTTCGGGTCTACGTGAACGCACTTCGGCGAGTAGACTCCGCCGAACCCCTTCAAGACTGTCCCCGGCGTAGGCACACCCGTAGTCGCCATGCTCGCTGCGATTCCCCACTCGACCCAGGTCTCGCCAAACGCATCGCGGGCCACCAGGCGTCGTGCTGTCGCATTGTAGACGCCCGCCGTCATCGGATCGAGCGTCTTGATGGCGGCGAACGTTACCTCCACCGCGTCCTTGCCTGTCGCCACGCCCCCGGGCGCGTGCTGTCGGACAGTCGCCCCCGGCATTGCCTTCGGTCCATCGAGTGCCAGCGAGAACCATTCATCGGCCCAGATGTTTTTCATGTGCGCGCCGGGCGCCAGAATCGTTTGGAGAATCGCCTGTCCGTGGTTTCCACGTGGAATGGTGAACTGGCGAATATAGATCGTCAGCCTGCCGTACTCGGCGTCTTGGACCGTCTTGCCGCGCACGAACGGCTGAGTCTCGTGGCATTCGGTCTGCGCCGTATCGACCGTCGAGACCCACGTCGTCCGGGAATCGGTAGGAAGGGTGGAATCGACGATGCTAGCCGCAACGCCAATCTCGCCCGTCAGTGTTACGCATGGACGGCTTCCAACAAGAGATCCACGTACACCAACAGAAACCGTTGCCATGCGCGGCTTGTAGTCGATGATGGAACCGCTAATGCCGATACTCGCCGTCACGACAGGCGGTCCGCCAATAACCGTTAGCTTGATCCCAAGTTTGGCAGTTATCACCGGCTGCATGTTAAGCCTCGGAGAACCTGAGACGGAACTTGAACGGGTGGCTCTCGCCATTTCCGACAGTCACCGGGTCACTAAACTGGATTGAGGCAATCAGGACTGCGTTGGCCGGTGCGGCGAGGGTGCCGGTAAAGGCCACCAGGAACGCATTGCGGTTGGCCTGCCAATTGGTGCCACCTGCGGTGAACGCCACCTGCACGCTCGTGGCCTGGTAATCGGCGGTTGTCGCGTCCTGATCAATCGTCCATTTGGTAGAATCCATTGGGTCTACCAACACACGTGCATACCCGGTCCCGTCCTCTTCGTAGGCTTCGGCTGCGCTGATAGTATCGCTTTCCGAGAGAACAGTACGGGCATCGAGTCCGATGGCAAGCCTCAAACTGCGCATCACCACGATCCCGCCCGCGATGTCGCCCGCGTAGGGCGATGCTGTTAACAAGACGCTCTCGTCGCCGGCAGTTACGCTTGCCACCTCAGAGATGGCGCCCGCAATGACCGTGGCCCCGGGCCCGCCCGCGAGAAACAGATGATCGCCGGCAGCAACGGTGGCGAATGGAGCATCGGCGCCAGCAACGGTGTGCAGGCACTTCGCACCATCCGCGTGCCCGGCGTCATCGTACAGGCAGTCGGTCTCCAACACCTGAATATACATCTGGTCGGTCGCATCGGGCGTAGTTACGGCCGCGCTTCCAAACGGAGCGAACCTCGCCCGCGCAAGGAACCGTTCTCCCAAATCGTGAGTCACGTACGTAGCCATTCTCTTTGCTCCTTATCAGCCCCGGGGCGGGTGGGTTGTCCCCGCCCCAAGTCCTAGTGTGGTTGTTACGGAGTCTTGTACGCGAACGAGCCACGATCCACGGGCTTGTACCGTAGCGACCAGCGACACACGCCCGTCTGGCTTGCATGGCCCGCGGTATGAGCAATTGTGCCGGTCGCTTGGGACTGCACAATCACTGTGGACCGTATTGTCCCAGGTTCGCCAATGTCGTACGCAGCGGCATTCGCCTCGACTTCAGTCAGAACGGTCGCAGCAGCGTCTCCGACAAGATAATATGCCGTACCGACCGCATCACTGGCAAATCCATCAGTCGGTGCTGCACACAGATCAACGGCGCCGGCCGCGTCTGGATTGAATTGAAACTTTGATGCCGTGGCGTCGGCCGTCATCACCGTTGTAACAACGCCGAACAGATTAGTGATCTCAATGGACCCGCAGTACGTCCACCCCTTGAGGTTGGCAGCGGTATCATCCATGATGTTCGACCGGCTAAGCGTCTGTTCGGGCACCGAAAGCCCAATTCCAGTCGTCTCTGTCCCATCGATCTTGGCGCCAGCATAAGCGTCGTAGCAGTTGATCACACGGTACGTACTCGTGCCAGCCGTATCCAGAATGTCATGTGTGAACCCGAGGGTCGGAGCAACAGCGTCCCTGAATGTGCAGTTCTCGATGATCACATTCGTGCAGGCCGTCGAGAACTCGATCCAGTTGTCGGCAGACCCGCTGAAGTGGCAGTTCTTGATGGTCGCATCAGTCACCGCCGTGAGATCGAAACATTGGGTCATTGCGCTGCCCGTGCTTCCGCGCACCGTCACGTTGTCGATCACCAGCCTGGTTGCGGCCGTACTCGCCGTCACCACCTGAACCGTTTCGTAGGTGGCCGCCGGGTTGAGCACTTCGATGTCCTTCAGCGTGACGCCGGCCGCAGTTACCGCGATCATCGCCGTCACGTCAACCGCAGCACTGACCGTCAGGCGAACGTTCTTGAGCGAACAGCCCGCCGCACTGATCGGGATGTTGCCCCCCGCCAACGAGTACGACAGCAGTGGCCGATTGTCGCCTTCGCCCATGCCCACAACGGCCACGTCAATCGTGTCCATGACGGCGATGGTAGCGGCACTAATCGTCTCCGCATGCCGCGACTTGACGGCCACCACGTCACCGTGGCTCGCCGTGCAGGCGTTAATCGCGGCATCGATGGTCGAGTAGGGGCTTTTGAATGTTCCGTTGCCCGAAGTCGTCACGCCGCTATCGACCCAGAACACGTCGCCGGCGGTACCGTAGAAATACGGCCCCATGTAGTGTGCCAGCTTCTCCCACGCCAGTCTTTCAATCGTTCTCTTACTACCAGCCATAAGTATGCTCCTT
>DATLAN010000642.1:0-4358 GCA_035527455.1 Thermoguttaceae bacterium | reverse complement strand
ATTACCGGCAAGAAGTATGCACTCTCTCGTTTACATCGTCCCTTGGGTGCTCGGCAGCGTATGCGTGGGTCTGGTGGCGGGTTTTCTCTTGGGGAAGGCTCGCGGAAAGGGACGCGATTCGGAACTGGCGAAGGTCGAGCGGCAAGCCACGCTGAAGGTGCTCGTCGGACTGCTGAAGTCGGCCGAGCGCATGAGCACCGACGTGAAGACGCACAGTTCCGAAATCCAGGAGAACGCCGAGAACGTGGAGAACCTCCACGTCGGCGGAGACTTCGAGGACGTCCGGCAGGAGTTGCTCGGGCACATGGTGACGCTGCTGACGTCCAACCAGCGCCTGCAGGACGACCTGGTCTGCAATCGCTATCGCTTGGAGGAACAGGCCCAGGAAATCGACCACGCCCGGCGCGAAGCCCGAACCGACGCGCTGACCGAGACGGCCAATCGCAAGGCATTCACCGAGAAGCTCCATTTGCTGCTGGACGTCTGGAAGCGGGAGAAGCATCCCTTCGTGCTGATGTTGATCGACCTGGACCAGTTCAAGCGGGTCAACGATTCGCACGGCCACCAGGCGGGCGACCGGGTGCTGACGAAGATCGGAACCTGGCTGAACCAGTGGGTCCGCGAAGGCGATCTGGTGGGCCGATACGGCGGCGACGAGTTCGCCGTCCTGCTCCCCCGCACCGAACTGCACGTCGGCAGGGAACTCGCCGAAGCCCTCCGAAGCCGAACGGCCGATCGGGCCTCGCGCGTGTCCCTCCGCAACGGGCAAGTCTCCGTCTCGCTGAGCATCGGCGTGGCCGCGCCCCGCGAGGGAGACACCCTCGAGTCGCTGGTCGAACGCGCCGACCACGCCATGTATCGGGCGAAAAACAACGGACGCAACCAGGTCTGCTGCGAACAACCCGCGGAGGAGCCGGCCGAGGCGCTGGCTTGAACGGCTACTCGCAGCTCAACTGCATGAACTTGTCTTTGTACTGGAACTTCACCCGCAATCGGCGTCCGTGGCCTCGTCGTGTGCGCCGTGTTTCGCGTCCATACTGCGGAACAGCTTGCCGACGTCGAATATTCCCCCGATGCTGACCACGATCGCCAGTCCCGCGAATAAGGCCACCGCGATGATCAGCACCACCGTCCAGAAGTCGATCCAGAACGCCACGGCTCACTCCGTCTCCGGTTGAACTTGCCTGGGGGTGCCTCGGTCCGGAAATATCCACGATCCGAGAAACATCAGCGCCAAAGCCAGTGCCGCCGTATCCTCTTGCCGCCAAACAGCCGGGTAGGTCAGGCTGTGCCGACCTACCCGGTTGGCTTCGAAGACTTGTTACAAACTGGTTACACGCCCCGGGCCGAAGTAGAGTTACAATAACTCACCGGTTCGCTCGTGCCGATCGGGGCGATTCGTCCGGCAGGGCCGTTTTTTCTCGGCGGGCAAGCTGGGAACTTCTTGGTCGGAAATGGGTCTAAGCTGAGTGGGGTGGGTTGCGCCACTCCGTTCGTGTTCGTCTCCAGTCCAGCCAAATGGTGGGCGGTGCCCACCCTACTTAGGCAGCGAAACTTGGCAGAGAAGCAAGAAGGAGCAAGACCATGCAGCGGTTCATACCTGTGGTTTTTTCGGTGGTGATTCTCGCGGCGACGGCGGCCGTGGCTTTGGCCCAGGCCGACGCCCAGCAGGCGTATCAGGCGGCCCAAAAGGCCTTTCAGGCGGGCGATTTCGCCCAGGCCCGGGATTTGGCCGAAAAGGCCTCGACGACCGACGCCAAGAATCCCGAGGTCTTCCTGCTGTTGGGCAAGGCCCATTACCAGCTCGGCGAACTGGACGAAGCGATCGCCGCCTGGAAACAGACCCTGGCCCTGGCCCCCGAGGAACCCTTCGCCCGGCAGATGCTCGACGCCTTGCAGACCCGCACCGCGGACGTCGATACCCGGATCAAGCTCATCGAGGTGTTGATCCAGGAAGAACTACTCGCGCCGGCACTTCAAGAATGTACGAAGGTGCTCGGCGACAAGGCGGTCTCCGACTCGCAGCGTGCGAAGGTGAAATTGCTGCAGGCCGAGTCGTTCGTTCGCATGGGCAGCTATCCGGAGGCCCTGCGCGTGTTGAGCGAACTGCCCGTGTACCATCCGCAAGAGGCCGACGCCGTGCAGGTCGCTCTTCTGACGGGCAGGGCGAAGATTCACTCCGGCGGGGACGCCGCCGGCGAGGGGCTCGAGTTGCTGAAGAAGCTCCTGGCCGAGCATCCGGGCACGCCGGCCGCGATGGTGGCCGGGTACGAGTTGCTGGCGTTCGACCTGCAGCAGGGAATCACGCCGGCTCGGGTCGAAGCGATGCACCTGTGGTTGGCCGCCAACGCCGATCACGAATTGGCCGAACAAGCCATGCGTGGGCTGGTGGACGCCTATCTCGCCTTGGCCCGGCTCGGTCCCAAACCGACGGCCGAATCGGGTCTCAGCATTGACGATGTGAATGCATTGGCGTTGGCCGGGCAAATCTACGGGCAATTCCAACCGGCCGACAAGGCGGACGCCTTGTGCAAGCAACTCCTGGACCATTGGAAAGCCCAATACACGAATCACGGGGCCCACTGGGGATCCGTCCGGGCGATGGAGACCCTGCTGGCGGCACCGCTGCCGCCCAGCGCGCGGCTGGCGACGCTTAAGGCCCTGGCATCCACGAAGTACATCATCGCCGCGGAGTGGTTGGACGATCTGGCCCAGGCCGGACATCTTCCCGTAGGCGTTGAGCGCGGGAAGCTGCCCGACAAACTGACCGACGTGCTGGCCGTCTTCCAAACGATCCGCACCGAGTATCCGACGGAACCGTTCTGGATCGATCAGGCCAACCTGGCCAAGCGTCTGCGGGCAACTGCCTCGCGCGTCCTTCCCACGGCGGAATTCCAGGGACTGAAGGGGCCCGATGCGTGGGCGCTGGACGTCGCGCTGCCGGTGATCCGGGCCGACGTGGACGCGGCGGCCGTAACGTCGGCGGCCGATACGGTGTTGGAGATCATCAACGAACGGGCCGGTGTGCCGAAGTCGGAGTCGCGAAAACTGGCCGTTGAGTTGAGCGTCGAGTTGCTCGACGCCGTGGCTGAAACGCACGCGAGTTGGCCGAAGGTGATCAACTCCTATTACACCGTGGCCACCAATTATGCGTCCTACGTCTTTCAGGAGAACATCAAGGCCGGCCGTGCGGCAGAGAACGCCAAGCTGTCCGAGCACCAGAACCAGTTCCTGGCCATCTTGAAGGGCCACGTGGCCGGTCATGCGGCCCATGCGCCGCACGCGCTGGTTCAATTGGCCGATCACGTCCGGCCGTGGATCGCGCACGGCCACTGGGCGGTCGCCGAAGAGGCGTATACGACGGTGAAGGACGCCCTGCCGGAGAAGGAACGACGACAGGCCGACCTGGCGATCATCCGCCTGTGGATCCAGCAGGTTACCCGTCAACACGATCGACTCGCCACGGCCGGCTTCACCGTGCCTCGGCAACTCGATCCTGTGCTGGCCAACGCCCTGAAGCGATGCTGCGAGTTGCAGGCCGGGCTGGACGAGGAACCGGCGATCCTGGCGGAGATCCGCGGCGTTTGGGACAGCGTGGTCCAACACTACAAGTCGCTGGAATACTACGACGTCGCGGAAGAGGCCATCAACATAAAAGCGGACGAGGCGGTCGACGCGGCCGACGAGTACGCCGCGTTCCAGCTCGTCCGCCTCCAGGACGAGCACGCGCGGCGCGAGTTGGCGCGACTGCTGCAGCAATACGGCGGGTCGGACCAGATCGCGTTGGGGCCGGAATTCCAGGCCGTCATCGCCGGTTGGAAGAAGTTCATCACCGATCGGCCCGACAGCCCGCTCGTTCCCCCGGCGACCGAAGCCATTTTCAACGTCGCCGAACTCTTCCAGCAGCACGCGGCGCACCTGGTGGCGGCCGAGGTCTACGCCGATCTGGCCGGGTTCGCCGCCGGGATCGACGTGCTCTCGCAGTCGCTTCCGGGCAAAACGAGCACGGCCCAGTGGGCGGCCTTCTCGCGAGCTACTGCCCTGGACGCCCAGGCGCGGAAGATGCTCGCCAAACAAATGGCCGATCGCAAGAGCGACGATCCGGTGCCGGCGAAGCTCAGCGAGGAGTTCGCCGCGGCGATTGCGGCCTATAGCAGTTTCATCGCGGATCATCCGGAGAGTTCGCTGGTGAGCAACGCCACGTCGAAGATCATGGCCGTGGCCGGCGAATATGCCAGGATCGACGCGTGGGACGTGGCCGACGGCGTGTTTGCCGATCTGCTGGCGTCGGAACTCGACATCCGACGGCCCGAGCGGCTGAAGTTCGCCCGGGGCGTGTGCCAACTGGGCCGCGCCAT
>DATLAN010000641.1:0-6480 GCA_035527455.1 Thermoguttaceae bacterium | reverse complement strand
GGCGTCCTGCTGCGGGTCCAGCCCGACCAGATCGGCGGCGATCACGTAGCTGACCAGGTTTCGGCCCAAGGCGAGCGTCCGTCCGCCGTCTTCGGTATCCATGGCCGCCATGACGGCGTTGCGGGCTTCGGCCATGTACTGTTGGTTGCCCAGCCGCACGCCGACCAGCGCCTTGGCCAAGGTTTTGACGTCGTCGTTGCCGCTCTGGTTGCTGATGTCGGGCGTGCCGATGCTTCCCTTGGCGGCCGAGAGGACCGTTTCCCACTCGATTCCGCTGGTGGGCAACTGCATGATTTCGTCCGCCGAGAGCCAAATGCCCCGGCTCGACACGGGCTCGGCGGCCAGTGCGACGGCCTGGTCGATGCCCAATGCGGACAGCAGCGTACGATCTTCCAGCGGTTCGCAGCGGAGTCGGCGCGTGAAGCGGGTGGCCGACGGTTCTGAAGCAATCCGGCTGCGCGTCCGAGTCAGGCGGTCGCGCCGGGTGGAGGAGTTCCGGAACCTCCCGAGGCGATTGCGGTGCATGATTCGACTTTCCTCGTAGGAATGGATCGGGAGAAGAGAAATCCGTGTGCGGCCGTCCCCGAGGCGCGACGCCTGCCGACTGCGAGAACTGCAGTGGTTCGTCCAGGCAGGGGAGGAGACAGCCTGAAAAGCGAAAAGGAAAATGTTAGTGTACACAGGCCCTTCAATCCCGTCAACGAGTTTGACTCCATCGCTCGCCAAAAAGGCTATAAACACTATATAACATAAGCGAGGATATATTGCTTTAAGGCGGCGCGAATCGCGGCTTTTCGGGGGAGCTTCGGTCGTTGGGGTGGGGCATTTCTTCCGTGAACCCACAATAGGACCGGGAGCAGACGGCCATCTCGGGAATGATTTCCGACCCGTGTGGGCATCGAAGGCTGACCCTGCGGGGTCGGCTGTAAGAATTACCGGACGCGGACATTTGCAGAGCAAGAGTACATCCCCGTTTCGCCAGAGTGCCACCATTCTTCCTGTATTTCCTTCCGCTGGTCCCGCCTAACTTTCCTTGGGGAAACGCGGCAACGGCACACGAAGGCAGGACATGCACAGTTTCATACCTTATGGATTCGGCTGGCACCGGGATCTTCCCGACCCGCGCGACTACACGCCGAATCACGAAGAGATTGTCGAGGCGCTTGAGGAGTTGAAGCCCAGCGGGGCGCGTCCTCCGCGCGTGGATTGGCGGGAGTATTGCGGCGGCGTCGAGGACCAGGGGAACCTGGGGACCAGCGTCGCCCACGCCTGCGTGGCCCTGTTGCAGTTCTTCGAACGGCGCGCCAGCGGCCGCTTGATCGAACCCTCCCGACTGTTCGTTCACAAAACGGCCGGCCGGCTGCTGCACCGCTGGGGTGAAAGCGGTGCTTGCCTGCGGGCGACGTGGCAGGCGGTCACCCATTTCGGCGTCCCGCCGGAGCAACACTGGCCGTATCAGGTCGAAAAGGCCCGCCAGGAACCGGACGCGTTCGCCTACTCTTCGGCCCGGCGATTCCCTTCGCTCCGCTATGTTCGACTCGACGGGCGCGGCCAGACCGGGCAGACTTCGCTGGAAAACGTGAAATCCTTTCTGGTTGCCGGCTTCGCCTGCGTTTTCGGATTTCCGGTCTGCACCTCCGTTACGGCCGAGGCGGATATCCCATTTCCCACGATCTTCGACGCGGTTCGCGGGGGGCAGGCCGTGACGGCGGTCGGATACGACGACGCCCGCTGGATCCGCTCCGACAAAGGGGCCCTGCTGGTGCGCAATTCCTGGGGCACCGAGTGGGGCGAGGGAGGCTATGGGTGGCTGCCTTACGCGTACGTCCGCGAGAGCCTGGCCGCCGATTTCTGGACGCTGCTGAAAGACGACTGGCTGGCCTCCGGCGACTTCTCCCGGCCGGACCTTCACCAGATCGCCCCCACGCCTTCACCAGGCTCTTGATCGTCCTCAACAAGCCGTTCCCTACAATACTTACGGGGCACAGGTCGAACTAGAGGCACGGAAGCAGACCTCGCAGGACCACCGAGTACCATCTGATGTCTTCGAAGCATGCCCACGCGACGCCTCGCCGGCGGCCACGACACTGCCGGCCGTTGCGGTTCGAATGGTTGGAGAACCGGCGGTTGCTCGCCGGCGAAATCCTGGACCCGGATGATCTGCTCGCATCGCCGGGAGATGTCCCTGCCGGCGAGGCCGCCCCGACCCCGAGCATCTATCCGTTGGAGGAAATCCCGATCAGCGGAGATACTCGGGACAAACCCCAGTCGAAGGTGTGGTCCCACGACGATCTCTGGTGGACCGTCACCGCCGACTTCAGCGGCACGTGGGTGCGCCGGCTGGATGGATTGACCTGGACACCCGTGTTGAATCTGTCCGCCGGCCGGTTCTACGCCGACGTCAAGCCGCTCGGGGACGTCGCGCACATCCTCTTGGATCGCGAGAGCACGGCATATCTGGCGTCGGTCGAATACGTACCCGGCGATCCGGGAACCTATCGGCTCTGGTCCGAACGCCCTGCTCTCTCCGTGCTGTCGTTGCACGCGGACATGGAGACGGCGACCATCGACGTCGATTCGACCGGGCGGATGTGGGTGGCCTCCGACGCACGAACCGACGTCGAGGTGCGCTACAGCGATTTCCCTTACGCCACGTGGAGCGCCCCGATCATCGTCGCACAAGGCATCAACAGCGACGACATCTCGGTGATCACGGCGATGCCCGACGGTTCGGTCGGCGTGCTCTGGTCCGACCAGGTCACCGAGCGGTTCGGCTTCCGCGTACACTACGACGGCGACGCCCCCGAATCGTGGTCGGCGGACGAAGTCCCGGCGTCCCAGTCGGCCCTGGACGTGGGCGGCGGCATGGCGGACGACCACCTCAACGTCGCCGTCGCGTCCGACGGAACGCTCTATGCCGCGATCAAGACCAGTTACGACACGACCGGTTTCACGCAGGTCGGCCTGCTCGTGCGCCGACCCACGGGTATTTGGGACCCGTTGTACGAAGTCGACACGGGCGGAACACGCCCGATCGTCGTCCTCAGCGAGGTGCAAGATCGACTGCTGGTGATCTATCGGGAATTCGACACCTTGGGGCCGATCGTCTATCGGGAGTCTTCTCTCTCGTCGATTGCTTTCGGCCCCAAGCAGACGTTGATTCCCGGCCCTTCGGTGAACAACGTTTCCAGCATCAAACACAACTTCACCGACCAACTGGTCGCCATCGCCGCCGGCGACGGGATGCTGAGCGGGGCCCTGTTGTCGACCTCGCCGCGCGAGAACCAGGCCCCCGTGGTGGACGCGGGGCCCGACCGGACCATTTTCGACGTGCAGACGGCCGACTTGCACGGCGGCGTCGTCGACGACGGGTTGCCGCGGCCGCCGTCGCTCGTCTCGACGATTTGGACGCTGGTCGGCGGTCCGGCGGGGGGCGCCGTCACGTTCGGCGACGCGTCGTCACCCGAAACGACCGCCGCATTCACGATCCTGGGCGATTACGTCCTGCGGCTGACGGCCAACGACGGGGAGTTGGAAAGCTTCGACGACCTGATCGTGACCGTCGAGGAGACTCCGGTGTTCGTAACGCGGACGTTCCAGGACGGCGTCGAAGGCTACGCCCAAACGCGCGACGCTGGCATCAAGTCGGACCAGCCCGTCAAGAACTACGCGACGGACGACTCGCTCCAACTGCACGGCACCATCGATCGCGCCGCGTTGTTGAAGTGGGACCTCGGCAACATTCCCGTCGGCGAGCGAATCGAGTCGGTATCGCTTACGGTCAACGTGACCGACCGCTCCAACGACGGCTACCAGATCTATGCGGTCAAGCGGGATTGGCGGGAGCATGAAGTGACGTGGATCGCCGCCGCCTCGGGAAACTCCTGGGAAATCGCGGGCGTCCAGGGCAGCAGCGATCGCGGTGCCGAAGTCCTGGGAACGATCACGGCTCCGCAGGTCGGATCGATTACCGTCGAGTTCAACGCCGCGGGCGTGGCGGCCGTGCAGGCCTGGGTCGACGATCCGGCGACCAACTTCGGAATCGTCCTGCAGAACTACGACAACGGCGACGGGCTGCGACTGAGTTCCCGCGAAGCGGCGACCGCGACACTCCGCCCGGCGCTGACGGTGACCAGTGCGATACCCAACGACAACACGCCCCCGGTATTGTCGCCCATCGGGGACAAGTCGATCGACGAGGGCACGCTGCTGAGCTTCGCCATCTCGGCCACGGACGTCGACCCGGGCGACCCGTTGACCTACTCGGCCGCCGATCTGCCGGCCGGAGCAACCTTCGATCCCGGCACGCGGACGTTCGACTGGACGCCTTCCGAGACCCAGGACGGTGCGTACGACGTGACGTTCAGCGTGACCGACGGCACGGACACGGACTTCGAGACGATCACGATCATCGTACGCGAAGTGAACCAGCCTCCGGTCATGACGTCGATCGGCGACAAGTCGGCCATCCCCGATACCCCGTTGAACTTCGCGGTTTCGGCGACCGACGCCGATCTGGTCGGTGGTTTGCCGAATACGCTGACATATTCGGCCGCCGACTTGCCGCCGGGAGCGACGTTCGATCCGAGCACCCGAACGTTCGATTGGACGCCCTCGGACCCGCAGGTCGGCACGTACGTCGTCACGTTCAGCGTCACCGACGGCGATCTGGCCGCCTCGCAGCCGGTCACGATTACGGTGGGAACCTTGGCCTTGGAGTCGATCGGCGAGCAGTCGATCGACGAGGGCACGTTGCTGAGCTTCACCATCTCGGCCACCGACCTCAGCGGCGAACCCGGCCCGTTGGTCTACTCGGCCGACGGTCTGCCGCCCGGCGCCGTCTTCGACCCGGACGCACGGACCTTCGCCTGGACGCCTCTGGAGGATCAAGACGGGCAATACAGCGTGACGTTTGCCGTCACCAACGGAATCGCCTTCGCCGCCGAGACGATCACGATCACCGTACACGAAGTGAACCAACCCCCGGTCCCGGCGCCGATCGGCGACCGATCGGTCGACGAAGGCAGCCTGCTGAGCTTCACGGTTTCCGCGACCGACGCCGATCTGGTGGGCGGACTGCCCAATACGCTCACCTATTCGGCCTCCGATCTGCCGGCCGGGGCTTTCTTCGATCCGAACACCCGAGCGTTCGGCTGGATTCCCGGGGAAGACCAGGACGGCACGTACTTCATCACGCTTACCGTCAGCGACGGCGCCGATCCCGTCGCGGAAACGGTTACGGTCACCGTGGGCGAGGTGAATCAGTCACCGTCCCTCGCCCCGATCGGCGACCGATCGGCACGTGTCGGCAACCTGCTGAGTTTCACGATTTCCGCGACCGACGCCGATCTGGTGGACGGCCTGCCCGACACGCTCGCCTTTTCAGCCGCCGATCTGCCGGCCGGGGCGACGTTCGACCCGAACACGCGAACGTTCGCTTGGACGCCTTCGGCCGGTCAGGTGGGCACCCACGCCGTAATCCTCAGCGTCAGCGACGGAGAAGCGACCGACTCGGAAACGATCACCATCACGGTGGTCGAGTCGTCGGCTCCGATCACGGCCTTCTTCCAGGACGGCGTGTCCGAGGGGGGCAGCTACCTCGGCACGCGGGACACCAAAATCAAACTCGCACGTCCCACGAAAAACTACGGAACCGACGAGCAATTGGAGGCCGACGGCGACCCCTGGAAGGCGATCCTGATCGGATGGGATCTCGGCAGCATCGCCCCGGGCAGCACCGTGGAATTCGTCTCTCTCACGTTCGACATCACCGGGAAGACGGACGACGCCTATGAAGTCTATGCCCTGGCGCGGGACTGGCTGGAACACGAGGCCACGTGGGAGGAGTCCTCCGCCGGAAGCAGTTGGGAAACGGCCGGCGTGCTGGGCGCGGGCGACCGAGGGTTCACCGTGCTTGGAACCATCGTGTCGCCTTCGACCGGACCGGCGACCTTCGAGCTGAACGCCGCAGGGATCGCCCGGGTGCAATCCTGGATCGACGATCCGTCCGGCAACTTCGGCTTCATCATCCAGGACTACTCGAGCGCCTCCGACGGACTCGATCTGGCCTCCCGCGAGATGTCGGTGGCGACCAACCGCCCCAAGCTCAGCATCACCTATCGGGCCGTCGATGCGGTGATGGAAGAGGGCGGGTAGCTGTCAGTTGTCAGTTTTCAGTTGTCAGTTGTCAGTGGACCTTTGCGGGACGCAGACTCAATCTCCCCTCTCCCTCCGAGGGAGAGGGGCCGGGGGTGAGGGTACAGGGGAGACGCGCAAACATGGCAAGACCTTTCTCGGCGCATCGTGTTCACCCCAACGTGGGGCACGTTTGCAACGTGCCGACAACCGAAAAGGCACGTTGGAAACGTGCCCACAACCGAAAAGGCACGTTGGAAACGTGCCCCACATGCTTCCTCACCACTTTTTCAGCAGCCTCCTCTGGAAGAGAGGACCCATTTGCAGAAATCCAGCGGAAACTGA
>DATLAN010000640.1:0-3072 GCA_035527455.1 Thermoguttaceae bacterium | reverse complement strand
CTTGTCTCTGACGGTTTTGCCGTCCTCCTCGTAGTAGCCGGGGGCCGGGAACTCGAAGAGGCAAAAGACGTGGTCGTCCGTCTCGCGGTCGGGCGGGAAGATCGGCCGGTTGGCGGCCGCGGCCACGCTCAAGGGATACTGTTTCTTCCCTCCGTGAACGGCCGCGATGAAGATGCTGGCCGCGTCGAGCTGGTGGCTGCCCAATTCGGCCATCAATCCGCCGCCGGTTCGGTCCCAAAGCCGCCAGCGGATCAGTTCCTCCATGGCCGGACGTCGGTAAACGACGTTGCCGGCGGCGTCCCGGATCTCGGCGTCCTTGTAGCCGTATCGCGCCGCGTCCAGGGTCGCATCCCGCATCTGCGCGTTGACCTGATCGACCAGCGACTGGTACTTGTCGATTTCACGCTCCCACTTGCGAACTTCCCCTTCCCACTTCTTGATTTTCTTCTCCCAGTCGGCGATGCCCTGGGCCGGTTTCTTCTTCTTGAGATCCTCCACTTTCTGCTTGGCTTCCTCCAACTTGTGAGCCCACTTCTCCAGATCCCGGATCATGTCCAGGGACTTCGGATCGTCCGGCTTGATCGCCCTGGGCATGGGCTGTTGCCAACTGTCGGAATGGGGCAGGTTGCCGCGATGCCACTGGGCCCGGATGTAGTGCAGGTCGCCCAGCGCCCCGCGCTTGATCAGATCGACGGCCCGATCGTAAAGGATGTTGTAGTGCCGCTGGTGTCCGGTGGCCAGGATCATGCCGGTCTGCTGAGCCACCAGGGCCATCTCCTTGCACTCCCGCACGCTGTGGCCCATCAGCTTCTCGGTCAGCACGTGCAACCCGGCCCGCATGGCCTTGATCGCGGCCGGGGCGTGCAGATGGAGCGGCAGGGCGATGATCACGGCCTCGATCCCGTCCCGCTGGGCGTTGGCAATCAGTTCCTCGTAAGGCCCATACTCCTTCACCCCGCCCTCTTCCTTGGTCTTCCAGCCGTACTTGGCCATCAGCCCGCAGCGCACGCTCCGGGCGGTGGCGCTGGAGTAGTCGCCGTAGAAGGCCCGGTGGATATTGTAGGGTCGGATGTCGGCGATGGCGCGGACGTCGATGTAGTTGGGGTTGATCGCCCCGATCAGCACGCTCCCTTCGTCGCCGGTGCCGATCACACCCACGCGGAGCCGGCTGGCGGGCGGGGAGTCGTGGTGGAAGTAATACTCGCCCAGGCTGGGATTGGAGGCCGGGTTCAGCGGGCTGTCGATCTTCGCATTGGGCCGCCCGCCGCAGGTCACGCCTCGGCGGTCGGCTTCCTTGAGGAAATCGCGCGGGCTTTCCCTTTCGCCGTCGAGTTTCACGCCGCTGCCCACCGCGGCATAGAAGTTCTCCCGCCCGATGGCCTTCTGCTCGGGAGTCAGGTTCATATCACTTTTCTCCGTGCTGATCGTTCAAGATTGATCTCATCTCGTTTCATCTAGTTCTCAGAGCGTATACTCCTTCCGATCCACGTTCGGCACTTCGCCTTCCGGCGTAACGTCGCTGTCGACGTCGAACCAGGCCTCGTCGAACACGATCCGTCGCTCTTCCTTGGCCGCGATGTTGGTCGTCAACGCGATCACGGCGTCGCCCAAGGCCACCTCGGGATGGCAGCGGGGCTTGTTTTCCGGGGCCGGGTTGCGGATGCACCACGCCCAGTGTTCCTCCTCTTCGGTATAGCCGCGGCTGACGTCCCGCTGGGCCGTGGCCTCCATCTTCTGAGCGGGTCCACTCGCCTGCGTGTCCATGGCAGATCCCTGGGTGGCCGCGATCTTGCTTTGGCTGTCGTCCGAGGCCTTTTGGATTACTTTTTCGCGCTCCAGGATCAACGTCCCCTTCGTGCCGTAAACGATCTCCCCGTAATCGCCGAACCCGTTCCCGTTGATCGACGCGTATTGCACGCCGATCTTCTTACGGGCGGCGACCGGATCGTTCGCGTCGTAGCCGAGCGCGGGGAACTCGAGGATGCAATAGACATGGTCGTCGGCGTCGCGGTCGCGGGGAAAGAGCGTCCGGTTGGACGCGGCGACCACGCTCAGGGGATGCTGCTTCTTGCCGTGGACGGCCGAGACGAAGATGCTGGCCGCGTCGAGCTGGTGGCTTCCCAACTCGGCCATCAGCCCGCCGCCGGTCTCGTCGAACAGCCGCCAGCGGACCAACTGCTCGAACGCCGGCCGGTGATAGATCGTTCCGTCGGCCATCTCGTACTGCTTGGCCAGGTAGCCGTATTCTTCTACCGGCGGCTTGTCCTTGCCCTCGGCGATCTCGCAGAGGATCTTGTCGGCGATCTGGGCCTCGATATGGGCGACCTTCTTCCGCCAGACGTCGATCTCGCGGCCTCGGGCGTTTGCCAACTGATTCCTCCAACTCTTCAAGTCCGACTCCAGCTTCTCGGCCAGCGCGTCGTCTGCCTTGGCTTCCTTGGGCATCGGCACCTGCCAGCTATCCGCGCCGGGCAGGTTGCCGCGATGCCACTGGGCGCGGATATAGTGCAGGTCGCCCAACAGCCCGCGGCGGATCATCTCGGTCGCTTCGGCGTAGAGGATGTTGTAGTGCCGCTGGTGTCCGGTGGCCAGGTGTTTCCCGGTCGCCCGGGCGACGCGGGCCATCTCCTTGCACTGGCGGACGCTGTGGCCCATCAGCTTCTCGGTCAGCACGTGCAGCCCGGCCCGCATCGCCTTGATGGCCGCCGGCGCGTGCAGGTGCAGCGGCAGGGCGATGATCACCGCCTCGATGCCGTGCTGCCTGGCGTTCTTGAGCAATTCGTCATACGTTCCGTATTCCTTGACGTGCTTGCGGGCTTCGTGCTCGCTCGACCAGCCGTACTTGGTCATCAGGCCGCAGCGGACCTTGAGCAATTCCGGGCTGCTGCCGTAATCGCCGTGGAAGGCCCGGTGGACGTTGAACGGCCGGATGTCGGCGATCGCTTTGACCTCGATATACTTCGGGTTGATCGCCCCGATCAGCACGTTGCCCTCGTCGCCGGTTCCCAGCACGCCCACCCGCACGGGACTGGCCATGGCCGATTCGTAGCCGAAGTAGAAGGCGCCCAAGCC
>DATLAN010000639.1:0-13417 GCA_035527455.1 Thermoguttaceae bacterium | reverse complement strand
GCGCGGATCAACACGTCGTTTCCCCACTGGTTCTGCGGCAACTTCAAGAAGTACAACGGCCGCGAAGCGGAGTTGCCCCTCGACCAGCACATGCTCATCGCCCTGATCGCGCCCCGGCCCGCCTACGTCGCCAGTGCCGAAGAAGACCGCTGGGCCGATCCCCGCGGCGAGTTCCTCTCGGTGAAAGGGGCCGATCCGGTCTATCGCCTGCTGGGCACCGAGGGCCTGCCGGCCGACGAGATGCCCGAGCCGGAAAAACCGGCCGCCGGCACGCTCGGCTACCACATCCGCCGCGGCGGGCACAACGTGACCGACTACGATTGGCAACGCTACCTGGATTTCGCCGATCGACACTTCAAGCAGTAAGGAGCATGGGCGGCGGCCAACGACACGATCACGCAGACGCGGATGATGGGAAATCCCACGCCCGGCTTCTGCGACTTCTGCTGCGGATACGCCGGCATAATAAGGGGCCGCGCCGAACAAGTCGGCTGTCAGAGTTCTTCCGCCATCACTTCTCCGGCCGCCGCGATCGTGGCGTCGATGTCTTCTTCGGTGTGGGCCGTGGAGAGGAACAACGCCTCGTACTGGCTGCAGGGCATGTAAACGCCCCGCTCGATCATGCCCCAGAAATACCTGGCGTATCGCTTCGTGTCGCAACGGGCGGCCACGTCCCAGTCGGTGACCTGCTCGTCGCTGAAGAAGAAGGTCATCATCGCGTTGAACCAGCCGATCGCGTAGGGAATGCCGCACGCCTTGGCCGCCTCTTCCAGCCCGATGGCCAGCCGGGTGGAAAGTCGCTGCAATTGCTCGTAAGGGTTGCCGTCGCGAAGCTCCTTGAGCGTGGCGATTCCGGCCGCCGTGGCCAACGGGTTGCCGCTCAGGGTGCCGGCCTGAAAGACCTTCCCGGCGGGCAACACGTGGTCCATGATATCGGCCCGGCCGCCGTAAGCTCCCACCGGCAGCCCGCCGCCGATGATCTTACCCAGCGTGGTCAAGTCGGGCGTGATGCCGAAGAGCTGTTGTGCCCCGCCGTAAGCCACGCGAAAGCCGGACATCACCTCGTCGAAGATCAACACGGCCCCGTGTTCCCGCGTGATTTCCCGCAACGCCTCGCGGAACGGCAGCGACGCCTTCACGCAGCCCATGTTGCCGGCCACCGGTTCGACGATCACCGCGGCGATTTGCGGGCCGTGCTCGGCAAACACAGCTTCCAAGCCGGCCACGTCGTTGTATCTGAGGATCAGCGTGTCCTTGGCGGTCCCTTCGGTGACGCCCGGCGAATCGGGTACGGCCAGCGTCGCGGCGGCGCTGCCGGCGGCCACCAGCAGACTGTCGACGTGGCCGTGATAGTTCCCGGCGAACTTCACGATCATCGACCGGCCGGTGTATCCACGGGCCAAGCGGATCGCGCTCATGGTGGCTTCCGTGCCCGAGTTGACCAGCCGGACCTTTTCGACCGAGGGGATCGCGTCGATGAGCAGTTCGGCCAGTTCGTTTTCGGCCTCGGTGGGAGCCCCGAAGCTGGTCCCCCGGCGGACGGCCGCCTCCAACGCCGCGACCACCCGGGGATGACAGTGGCCGAGGATCATCGGTCCCCAGGATCCGATGTAGTCGATGTAGCGGTTGCCGTCTAAATCGTAGAGGTAAGCTCCCTCCCCCCGCTGGAAGAAGATCGGCTCGCCGCCGACGCCGCCGAACGCCCGGGCCGGGCTGTTGACCCCGCCGGGCATGAGTTGTTTGGCTCGGGCAAATGCGGCATGGCTCTTTTCGCGCGTCATATCGGGTCACGGTTTGTGCGTCGGTGGATCGGGTCGAGAGTTCACCAAGTGCTGAGCATATCAGAGGCCGGCCGGAGCGACAATCCGGCCGCGCCGGGACATCCACGGCCGGGTGGCGGCGGCCGCATGCATGGACTATGATGTGTTGAAACGTGACCCACGGCCTACCTTCACCATCGAACACCCATCCCCTAGGAGGAAACCTGCCATGAGCGAACCCACCAAGAGCGGCTCGTCGCGCCGCGAGTTTCTCAAGAATACCGGCCGGATCGCCGCGGCCTCGGCCATCGCCGGAGCCGTCGTCCCGCGCGTCCACGCGGCCGAGAACAACACGATCCAGATCGCCCTGATCGGCTGCGGCGGGCGCGGCACCGGCGCGGCGTCGCAAGCCCTTTCCACCCAGGCCGGTCCGACCAAGCTCGTGGCGATGGCCGACGTCTTCGAAGACCGCGTCACCGGCCGATACGACTCGCTGAAACAACGGTTCGGCGATCAGGTCGACGTGCCCAGCGATCGGCTGTTCGTCGGTTTCGACGGCTACAAAAAGGCGATGGACTGCCTCAAACCGGGCGACGTGGCCATCTTCGCCACGCCTCCGGCTTTCCGTTGGGTCCACTTCACCTACGCCATCGAAAAAGGCCTCAATGTCTTCATGGAAAAACCGGTGACGGTCGACGGCCCGACCACACGCAGGATGATCGAGCTGGCCGCCGAAGCCGACAAGAAGAACCTCAAGGTGGGCGTGGGACTGATGGTCCGCCATTGTCGCGGCCGGCAGGAGCTGAAGAAGCGGATCGAGGACGGTCAGATTGGGGAGATCATCGCGCTGAGGGGCTACCGGATGGGCAGTTGGACGGGCGCCGGCCCGAAGCCCGAGGGCATCAGCGAGCTGCTCTACCAGGTCCAGCGGTTCCACAGCTTCATTTGGGCCAGCGGCGGCGTGTACAACGACTTCTATATCCACCAGATCGACGAGTGTTCCTGGATGAAGGGCGACTGGCCGGTCGAGGCCCAGACGCTCGGCGGCCGTCACTACCGCGGCAATTCGATCGACCAGAACCTCGATACCTACTCGGTCGAGTACACCTATCCCGACGGGACCAAGCTCTTCTATTACGGCCGCAACATGGCCGGCTGCCAGGGCGGGTTCGCCAGCTACGTCCACGGTACGAAAGGCTCGGCCGTGATCTCCACTTCGGGCCACCACCCGGGCCGAGTCCGCATCTACAAGGGACACAACTTCGCCAAGGAGGATCTGGTTTGGGGACCTCCGGAAGAGCCGAACCCCTACCAGTTGGAATGGGACGACCTGATGGAGGCCATCCGCCAGGACAAGCCATACAACGAGGCCAAGCGCGGCGCCGAGTCGAGCATGGTTTCCTCGCTGGGCCGCATGGCCGGCCACACCGGTCAGACCGTCACCTTCGACGAGATCCTCAACCACGAGCACGAACTGGCTCCCGAGGTCGACAAGTTGACGATGGATTCCCCCGCCCCCTTGCAGCTCCAAGCCGACGGCACCTACCCCCAACCGATGCCGGGCATTATCAAGAATCGGGAGTATTGAGGTCTCGCCCCGGTCATCCGGGGATTCGAGATACGTGCCGCCAGCGGTGCAAGAAGCCGCGCGGTAGGCGTTGAACAACAAAGCCCGGGGTCCGCTCGGCGACCCCGGGCTGTCATATTTGCAGCTCTTCAGGCTGAACGTGCGTGGGCTCTTTAGGCCGATTCCCGTTCCCGGCGGCGCTACTTTTCCAGGCCGTATTCTTTCAGCTTCTTGTGCAGCGTGTTGCGGTTCATGCCGAGTCGGGCGGCGGCCTTGATCTGGACGTTGTCGCAGGCGGCCATCACCTGGGCAATCAACTCGCGCTCCACACGGTTGACGATCGCGGCGTGGAGGTTCTCGCTTTGGGGACCGGCGGCCGAAATGCCTTCTTCGATCAGTTCGGAGGCCAACGTCTCGAGGTCCGCTCCGCGGCGGCGGCCGATCCGGCGGGGACGGCGGCCGAGGACCGACTCGGGCAGCAGATCGCAGGTCAACTCGTCGCCGCTGGCCAACACCACGGCCCGCTCCACGTAGTTCTGCAGCTCCCGCACGTTGCCCGGCCAATCGTACGCCCGAAGCGCCTCGCGGGCCTCCGCGGCGAGGTGAAGCACGTGTCGGTCGTTCGCTTCGCTGTAGACCTTCAGAAAGTGGTGGACCAGTTCGGGCACGTCCTCGCGGCGGTCGCGCAGGGGCGGCAGGTAGATCGTGATCACGTTGAGCCGATAATAAAGGTCCTCGCGGAACCGGCCGGCCTCGGCCTCTTCGAACAGGTCACGGTTGCTGGCGGCGATCACCCGGGTGTCGACGCGAACGGTATTCGTATCGCCCACCCGCTCGAACTCGTGTTCCTGGAGCACGCGGAGCAGTTTGACCTGGAGCTTGCCGGTGGTGGAATTGATTTCGTCGAGGAAGATGGTTCCCGTATGGGCGGCCTCGAACCGACCGGTGCGATTGTCGACCGCCCCGGTGAACGACCCGCGAACGTGCCCGAACAACTCGCTCTCCAGCAGGTTTTCGGCCAACGCCCCGCAATTGACCCGCACGAACGGGCCGCTGCCGCGGGGGCTGAGCCGGTGGATGGCCTTGGCGATCAGTTCCTTGCCGGTGCCCGTCTCGCCCAGCAACAGTATCGAGGCATTGGATCGGGCCACCTGCCGGGTGAGCCGATAGACTTCCTCCATCGCCCGCCCGGAACCGATCAATCCGGGAATCGGCGGGCCGGTGGGCTGGGGATCGGGATGGGAGGGCGAAGCAGTCATGACACCCATACTACGCGGAAACCCGGCCTCACGACAGCCCCCCGAAATCCGCGACTGTCCGCGAGCACCAAACGGCTCTCGGCATGGTTGCGGTAAACTCTGGGGTGGCACGCCCTGAGGGACGAAGGGCGTGTTTTCCCGAGGTTCCACGCCCTTCGTTCCTCGGGGCGTGCCACCCGCTGTAACATCCCAGACTTATCGCCAAACCGCCGAAAAAGCGTTTCGTGCTAATTCTCAGCTTGCTCTGCTCGAGCCTCCACTTCGGCTTCTGCCACGCCCTTTTTCACGACCGGGATCGTCTGCGTGGGGGCTTCGATGCAGTCGAGAATCGCGCCGAGGATCTGCTGGGTCTTCTCGTCCAGATCGCCGCTGCGGTTGTAGCGGTCGTACTGCCGGCGGATCTCTTCGGTGGTCAACAGGATGCCGTACTGCCGCGTGTTGCCGCGAAAGGCCGCCAGCGCCGCCGCGCGGGTGGGAAGCGGCTGGGTCCAGCGACTGGCCAGTTCGACCAGCGCCCGCTGGCTTTCCGGCGTGCCCAAGTGCTCCAGCACGGCGGCCGCGTGTACCGAGAGCTTGGGCGCATACAACGCCCCCAGCGGCGCTTGCTGCCAGCGATAGACGTCGTAGAGGCGGCTGTCCGAACCGCCGATTTCGGCCAATCGCTGCAATGCCTCGACGGCCTGACGCTGCCGCTCGGCGTGGGCGAGGAATGTCCGGGCGCCCAGCGTTTCGAGCTGCTCGACCTGCCAGGCGATCGACTCGTCGCTGTGCGGCCGGGAAAACGCCAAGGCCGTGGCGTCCGACCTGGCAATATGCTGGGCCCGCTCCAAGTAGCCGTCCCGAGCGATCAAGCCCACACGCAGCTTCGCCGCGCGGTAATCGTGCCGGAGTTGCTGGAGAAGGACATCGGCGGTCGGCCCCTCGATCGTCACGTCGATCAGGGCCAGTTCGTAGTCGGGCGAGGCGATTGCCAGTTGAATCAGTTCGCGCCCGGTCGTCGCCGTATCGACGTCGAACCCCTGCCCGGAAAGCATGCCGGCAAGCTGTCGAGCGAAGTCGGTCGTAGTGCAGGCCACCAACGCGCGGCGCGTGCCGGTGGAAGCGGCCGAGAACGCGAGCGATTCGGGCACGTAGCTGGAGCCGGGAAATGGACCCTTCGGCTGCAGTTGCAGCACCGCGCCGACGGCCGCCGTTCGCAGCCGCCGATCCGGATGCCGGACGGCCAGCACCAGCGGCGAGGGGCTTTCGCCTTGTCGGAGCAGCAAGTCGGTCTTGCCCGAGCGGCCCAGGATCTGTGCCGCCGCGGTGGCCGCCGCAGTGTGGCCTCCGTCAACGGCGTACTCCAGGACGTCTTCGATGACCTCGGGCCCGAAGCCGGTAGCCTCCTCGACCGCCGTCCCTTCGCCGGTTTGCAGCGGCCGGTCCAGGCCCGTCTCGTAGGCCGCGGCCTCCAACATGGTTGCCAGGTACAGCAGGCGGATTTCCGCGTCGTCCTTAGCCAGCGCGAAGGCATCGCGGGCAAGCCGGGCGGCGAGCACCAGCGCGGCATCTTCGGGCGAGTACTTCCTCCAAGTGCATTGTTTCGCACCGGCGTCCCACTTCCACAACGTGACCTGGCCGTCGGCTTCCGCGCGCACCGGCTGCGACCCGTCGAAATAGGCTTGCGCCCGCTCCCGCAATAAGCGGATCGCCTGCGGCTTGCTCGGCAGGTGCCCGACCAACCGCTCGATCGCCGTAGCGGCCGCTTCGCGGATGGCCGGGTCGCTCGCGTCCGAGGTGTACGGCCCGAGCAGGTAGATCAGCGACTCCTTGGCCTCCATGGCGGCCAGTGCCCGAATGGCCTGGGCCATCAGTCGCGGATCGGATCGCTCCAACAGGCTGATCAGCGGGCCGGCGGCCTCGCGGCGCATGGCGATCAGGGCCCCGAGGATTCTGCCGTGTTCGGCCACTCGACCGGCATCGGCCAACACGGCGACCATCGGCCCGATCGCCGCCGCCCGAGCCTTCTTCAGGTTCTCCATCGCCCCGCGCCGCACGTCGGGCGAAGGGTCCCGGAGCTGCGCGATGAACTCGGGAACCCGCTTCTGAACGACCTGATTGGCAGCCGCCAACACGGCGTCGGCCACGGTCTTCGCCTCGGGCAGGAGTTCCTCTCGGGCGGCCAGGTTGATGAACATCCCCGAACCGAACTGGTCGGCCAAGGCGGCCAGCTCGTCTTCGCTCAGCTTGGCGTCGATCACCCGCTGCAAGAACTGCCGGCTGAGGTCCGGACGTTCCAACTGGGCGAGGATCTTGGCCGCTCGGGCGCACTCGGCCGGTGTGGTCGGCTCGGTCTCCAGGATCGCCAACACGGCCGGGCTGTCGAACTGCGGCACTTCGGCCCCGTCCTCGGGCGGCTGGGCGCCGATCGCCGCGGCGGTGCCCACGGCGATGAAGGCCAGAAACAGCCCGATCGATACTCGGTTGCGATGGTCCATGGTGCGTGTCTCGGGTGGTTGTACGTGTCTTCTTGATACAACAGCGCCGGATTGCCTTGGCGAGGAAAACGGCGGGCAAGGCAAGCCCGCTAAACGGCAGCGTTCTATGACCTTGCGATATGATTACGTGACAGTCAGCTTTTCTTTCCAACGCTCCACTTGCCTGCGGACCTGCTCCGGTCCCGTGGAACCTTCGCTGGTCATGGCGGCCACGGCCTTCTCCACGCCCAACACGTCGTAGACGCTTTCGTCCAAACCGGCGTGCGCCGCGGTGAAGTCCTCCAGCGCAAGATCCTGCAACCGCACGCCGCGGTCCAACGCCTTGCGAACCAACCGGCCGACCAGCTCGTGGGCCGTACGCTGCGGGATTTCCCGGCGGATCAAGTATTCCATCAACGTGGTGGCGTCGAGATGCCCGCGATCGAGCCGCTCGGCGATCGCACGGCGATTCAACTCCGCCTGGGCCACGATCGGCGCGGCCAACTCCAGCGACGCTTCGACCGTATCGAACGCGTCGAACAGCGGCGGCTTGTCCTCCTGCAAGTCGCGGTTGTACGCCAGCGGCAGCCCCTTCACCAGCACCAGCAGCGTTTGCAGGGCGCCGATGACGCGGGCCGTCTTGCCGCGGATCAACTCCAGCACGTCCGGGTTGACCTTCTGCGGCATGATCGACGAACCCGTGCAAAAAGCCTGCGGCAGCTTCAGGAACCCGAACTCGATGGTCGACCAGAGGATCCACTCTTCGGCCCAGGTGCTCAGGTGTTCGGCGATCAATGTCAGGACGAACGCGAACTCCAGCACGAAATCGCGATCGCTCGATACGTCGAGGCTGTTGGCCGCTACGCTCTCGAAGCCCAGCCGCTCTGCCACGAACCGGCGGTCGATCGGCAGGCTGGTTCCCGCCAGGGCCGCCGTGCCCAGTCCCAACACGTTCACCCGGCGGCGGCAATCGGCCAACCGCTGACGGTCGCGCTCGAATTTCTCGCAATAGGCCAGCCAATAATGCGGGGCCAGGACCGGCTGGGCCCGTTGGGTGTGCGTGTAGCCGGGCAGGATCACCTCGGCGTCGGCGTCGCATCGACCGACGAACGCCCGCTGCAGTTCGACCAGCCGCCGGTCGATCCGGTCGATCGCCTCGCGGGTCCAGAGCCGCAGATCGGTGGCGACCTGGTCGTTTCGGCTTCGGGCGGTGTGGAGCTTGCGTCCGGCGTCGCCGATCCGGTCGATCAGCGCCCGCTCGATGTGCATGTGGATGTCTTCCAGCTCGGTGCAGAACGCGAAGCTCCCCTGCTCGATTTCTTGGCGGATTTCCTCGAGTGCCTGCTCGATCTGTCGGCACTCATCGGCCGAGACGAGGCCCACTTTGGCCAGCATTTGGGCATGGGCCAGCGAGCCGTCGATGTCGTGCGCATAAAGCCGGCGGTCGAAGCTCACGCTCTCGGTGAACTCCTCCACGCGACGGTCCGTCGTCTGGTCGAAAACACCACCCCACGCCTTTTCAGTCACACAACCCCCCGCCCAGTTCGGTGGTAGACCAAGGAAACGCCTAACCTTTCCACTGTAAATAATAGTCTGCGGCTTGTCAATGTGCGACGTTGACCTCGTTACGGGCCGAACAACATGGCGCCCTGTCCTTGTGGCGCATCGGGTCTCGTTACTTGCCACCCTGACAGGTGGATCCTTGGAGTGCCCGATGGGCAAGGATTCCGGGGCGGGCATCTTGACCAGGGTCCTATATCGTATATTATGACATTTGTCAGCGATGCTTTGGGTGCCGTTCCGGCTGTTTTCCGAAGGTTCTGCCGAATGTGCGTCGCTGTCATTGCGCCAAGTAGCATTCTGAGCAGGACGGGGTCCCAGACAGGCTGGAGGCTGTCGAACGTCTTTGCGGATTACAGGTCCGAGAGTTATGATTTTGGAGAAGGTTCCTTGGCCGCGTACCCACTACTTCAGGATGGATTCCGATGGCGCTGCGATTGCCAAAATTCGAAAACACGAAATGCTGCTTTCTCACAGCGTGCGGTCAAGTCGTGACGGAAGACAAAGACTTCTTGCAGTGGCTGGCCAAGCAAGATCCGCTGGAAGCGCGATATAGGGCGGCCGGGCGCTCCGCGTACGTGCGAGTTTACTTCGGAAGGGGCCTGGGTAGGCACATTCATATTGACGTAGCTGCGAGGGAGCACTTCCTTGGCTCACCGCCAACACCCAAGAACAAGATTTCTGAAATTCGGCAGGCAATGAAGAAGGTGGAGGGACATGAGGTCAATGTTAAAATAGTTGGATTGTACAGGCTATCTCAGACAGATTTGCCGGAGATTGTTCGTTCCACTTTGGTCGAAACTCAGGTAGGTGAAGTGTCGCTGAAGACTACTGGGGTCACGTTGGCCGTCGACGGTGCTCCTATACACGAGTTGCGCTGGTGGGTTCCTGGAGACGGCGGCGATGCGAGGATTCAACTGAAAGCCGAAATAACAAGAAAGATAGACGATTCTTACTTGGAACACTGTTGCGAGTTGCTCGAATCTGTGTTCAACGTATTCGTGCCAAGGAACTGAGTATGCCTTTCACCAAGAATCGCATCAGCGGGTTCGTGCCGGGACACGGGGGATCGGGGTATCCGCCGGTTTGGGGGTTCGGACGGCTTGAAGATGAAATGGTCGCGTCCTGCGAACTAGGCAGAGATCCTTTCGATCTGCCCTCCTCGTTCGAGCAGCCCGCCGATACACTGCAAGAGAACTGGGCGCAACAGTTGGGGGCAGCAATTGATCAACTGGCTGGAGTGGTTGCTGCGAAAAGAAAAGAGTACTTGCGTCTGGTTCAATTGGAGCAAGACATAAATGCGCTGAAGACTCGTGTGAGTCAACTCGAGAGTTCTCAGTCGATAATCGTTCCCGTAACTACCCTTGATCCGGAACCGTTTCAGCTACTGCGCGACATGCAGTTCGTCGTTCGGCCGACCGACGACGGGTACTTGGCGACGCTCTTCGACGCCAACATCGGCATGACCGGTGATACAAGAGAGGAAGCGGTGGCGAATTTGAAGGTGCTCATCGTCGACATCTTCGATCAGCTCGAGCAGAATGAAGACAAGCTCGGGCCGGAACCGGCTCGGCAGATCGCAGTTCTCAGAAGTTTCATGCGAAGACGTCAATAGCATATGCCGACGATCATCACCAAGGAACTTGCGCAGAAGATTGCGGACAAGCTGCAAGCGGTTCTCCATCCGAAGACGAACAGGCCGCACGACTTGTTCGTTGTCTACCACGAGGGCCAACTCATCACACAGTTCGGTATTCGCCGGGGATCGAGGAAGGACGAAGGCCACGATCACGTCCCTTCAGCTATCCGGTTGTCGCCAAACAAAGCGAGGCTTCTCGGGCAATGCCCGATGTTGAGAGAGGATTGGGTTGCGGAAATGATAGAGAAAGGCGTGATTCTTCCGCGGGAATAGGTCTCCGAGCAATAACTCCCAATGGTGGAGGGCGACTGTCTTCCCTTCACCCGCACGAACGCGAACTCTCACAAGCGTCGCCATGACGACAGAAACGGCGAGTTGGGCCCGTTCGTTAATCCGCCGTGGCCTCAAGGTTTTTGCAAGTACGGTTACGGTTGTCGTCTTCCTCGGGACCTTCTTCTGGCTCGCAGGACGAACGGATTGGCCGGCCGGCTGGGCGTACGTCGGATTGCTCGCGGCGGGACACACCGCCAGCGCCCTGATCGTTTGGCGCAAGAACCCCGAAGTGCTCCGGCGACGCGCTCGGATCGGTCGGGGCACCAAGACCTGGGATAAGGTCTGGCTGGCCGTGTTTGGACTGATCTATTCGGCCGAGCTTGTCATCACCGCCCTTGACGCCGGGCGGTTCGGCTGGTCGAGCATGTCCGGTTGGCTCTGGCCGCTGGGGGCCTCGCTGTACGGGTTCTTTCTCGTCGTGATCACCTGGGCCATGATCGTCAATCCGCATTTCGAGAAGACCGTGCGGATCCAGCACGACCGCGGACACCGGGTGATCGACACCGGCCCCTATCGAATCGTCCGGCACCCGGGGTACTTGGGCACGATCGTCGGTTTCATCCTTTCCCCGCCGCTGTTGCTCGGTTCGTGGTGGGCGTTCGTCCCGGCGACGTTGACTGCCGTGTGGATGGTTGTCCGCACGGTTTTCGAGGACCGCACGCTGCGGAAGGAACTGGCGGGATACGAGCCGTACGCCCGGCGCGTCCGCTATAGGCTGATGCCCGGGGTGTGGTGAGGGTCCGCGCTGATTCTTCCGGGCACGGGCACCCGGCGGACTACGGTTTCTGACGTTCGAGGATCAGCAGAAACGCCTTGTCCTTGCTCTCGAACTCCGAGGGGCGTTCCCTCTTGCGGACGCACCATTTCAGCGTGTCGGCTTCCAGCGAATAAATGCCAAGGCACTCGTCCTTGTTGCGACCGCCTCGCAGCTTGACGCCGTCCAGGGTGGGAGGGTTGGCGCTGAGATCGAGGAAGTAGCTTCCCTCGCCATGGTCGATCACTTCCCCATCGCGGAACTGCCTGCCGTGGATCGTGTCCTTGGTGATGGTCAGTTCGATCTTGACCGGCCCGCGGTCCGGAGTTTCGCCTTTCCCTTCCACGGCGAATTCCAGTTCCGAGAGACTCAAGACAAGATAACTTGCACTCTTTTTGGCGAGGGTGGCACGCCCTGAGGAACGAAGGGCGTGGAAAACCTGCCAAACCACGCCCTTCGTTCCTCAGGGCGTGCCACCCTATTGAACAAGTCGTTTCTGCGCGGTTCGGGGCTTGGTGCCGCCTGCGTTCGCAAGTCCAAGCCCGACCGGTCGTTGCAGCGGCCCGGAATCGGCGTACAATTGGGTGTTTCGACGAAGCCCCAACCAGCGCGGCTTCGTTCCCTCGAGCCGCGGCGCGGGCGAACATGGGCCAGAACCACGATTTCTCCTACGCGACCTACCGGGCCATGCTGGAGAGGTTCCAGGCGGAGGGCTATCGGTTCGCGGCCTTCACCGAAGCGGAGTCTCTGCTCCAGCAAGAGAGCCGGTTCGTGCTGCTGCGGCACGATATCGATCTGGACCCGGCCAAAGCGCTCCCGATGGCCCGGATCGAGGCGGAGGCGGGAATCCGGGCAACCTGGTTCTTCCGGGTGAGCAGCGACCACCACAATGTCTTCTCGGGCGAAGGTTCATCGGTGGTTCGAGAGATCCTCGAACAGGGGCACCATTTCGGGTTGCACTTCGACTGCGCCGCCTATCCCGCCGACACGACGGTGGACGAGTTTGCCCGGTTCTGCCGTCTGGAGGCGCAATTGCTGGAGACCTGGTTCGGACGTACCGTCTCGGTGGTAAGCTTTCATCGGCCGGGACCGTTGGTCTTGAGCGGCAATGCGGCACTGACGGCGCCGCTAAAGCACACGTACATGCGAGAATTCACCCGGTCGATCCTCTACCTGTCGGATTCGCGCGGGGAGTTTCGTTTCGGGTTTCCGACCGAATCGGAGGCCTTCCGCGAAGGACGCCCGCTACACGTGTTGGTCCATCCGATCTGGTGGAACGAACGACCGACCGCGCCGTATCCGACGCTGCGGCAATTCGTCCAGCGGCACCAGGCGGCGTTCGAACGGTCGCTGGCCAGGGACTGCCCAGCGGTTTTTCCCGTGGAAGGACAGGACGACGAATCGCCGGGAGGTCGCGCGTGATCAATTGGCCGTCGAGCGACCAGTGGAAGGAGCTTCTCCCGCAGTTGCGAGGACGGCAGCACCTGTCGATTGCTACCGTCAGTTCGGCCTTTCGGGCGGAAAACGATTCCCTGCTCTTCGTCAAGCAACTCACCGACGAATTGCTGGCCAGGTTGCAGGCCTTGTCGGGTTGTCTGATTCTGCTCGACGAGTCTCAGCAGGAGTTGGGCAAGCCGCTGGAGGCAGCCCACGGGCTGATCTACTCCGACGACCCTCGCTATAGTTTCGCGGAACTGCTCGGCCGGTTTTGGGACCACAAGTCGATGCGCGGCGCGCTGGACTGGCAGGCCGACCGCGGTATCTTTCTGGGAGAGAACGTCCGCATCGATCCGACCGCCGTGGTCGAGCCCGGGGCGTCCGTGGGAGACGACTGCGTGCTCGATCCCGGCGCCTACGTGATGAGCGGGGCCCGAATCGGACCTCGGGTCACCGTCGGCGAAGGAAGCGTGGTCCGGGAGAACGCCGTGTTGGGAGGATACGGGTTCGGTTTCGCCCTGGCCGAAGGCAAACCGACCAT
Organism: Thermoguttaceae bacterium; assembly: GCA_035527455.1. Classification (GTDB taxonomy): domain Bacteria; phylum Planctomycetota; class Planctomycetia; order Pirellulales; family Thermoguttaceae; genus DATLAN01. Next base: position 111 of record DATLAN010000639.1, on the reverse strand, counting down.
CCGAATTCCCCACGTCGGCGGCGTGCTGATCGGCAAAAACGTCGAAATCGGAGCGGTCAGTACGGTTTGTGCCGGTACGATCGATCCGACGGTCGTCGAAGACGGAGTAAA
>DATLAN010000638.1:0-14544 GCA_035527455.1 Thermoguttaceae bacterium | reverse complement strand
TCTTGGGAACGAGTGCTTGCGTATCCGCAAGGTGCTTTTCCACCAGCGCGTTCAAATCGGCCGCGCGCTGGGGATCGCTCCCGGCCAGGTTGCGCGATTCGCCCGGGTCGTCGGCCAGGCGGTACAGTTCCAGGCGGTCGGTCCCCTCGGAGGCGTCGCCGTAGAACCGCAACAGCTTCCAGTCGCCCTGCCGTACGGACGTGGCCGGCAGACTTCCCGTGGCCGGCGGCATGTGCGGGAAGTGGCAGAAGACGGCGCGTGCGGGGTCCGGTCGGCCGCCCTGCAACACGGGCCAGAGGCTCGCGCCGTCACATGCCTGTTCCTCCGGCCGCGGCAGCCCGGCGACATCGAGGATGGTGGGGAAGTAGTCCACCGAGGAGACAATCGCGTCGCTTCGCTCGTCTTGCGCGATCTTGCCCGGCCACGAAACGATCAACGGCACGCGATGCCCGCCGTCGTAGATATTCCCCTTCCCGTTGCGCAGCGGGGCGTTGTTGGTCGCCTCGACTCCTTCGACGAAATTGTACATGTTGCCGCCGTTGTCCGAGGTGAAAATCACCAGCGTGTTCTCGCTCAGACCGAGCCGCTCGAGTGCATCCAGCACGCGGCCGACGTTGTCGTCGAGCGTTTCGATCATCGCCCCCATGACGGGATTGGTTTGCAGATTCGTCGGGTCGGCCTTGGCCTTGGCTCGGTACTTCTCGATCAGCGGCTGCTTGGCCTCGAACGGCGCGTGGACGGAATAGAACCACAGATTCAACAGGAACGGCCTCTGGCGATTCGTCTCCAGGAATTTGATCGCCTCGGTCGTGATCGCGTCGTCGATGTGGGCCCCGTCGGGCGACCGCGGCAGCGTCTCGCACGGCCACGGGGCGAAGTATCCGCCGGGCGGACCCGGATGGTGCCGGCCGCCGACCACGACGTCGAACCCCTGGCTCTCCGGCAGATAGGGCTCGCGGCCGAGGTGCCACTTGCCCAGGAAGGCCGTCCGGTAGCCGACCGTCTTGAGCACTTCGGCATAGGTGACGTAGTCGTTCGGCAGCCGCGTGCGCGTCTCGGGCATGACCACGTGGTGGTGGGGCGAGGCCCGGTCGGGAACCTGCGGATCGAGCACTTCCTGCGGCAGGTGGCAGGCGGGCGTGGTCAACCGCAGCCGGCCCGGATACTGGCCGGTCAGGATGCTCGCCCGGGTCGGCGAACACAACGGGCTGGCCGCGTAGGCGTTGGTGAAGGTAAGGCCCTGCTTCGCCAGCCGCGCGATATGGGGCGTCTCGTAGAGGGTGCTCCCGTACACGGTCGTGTCCGCCCAACCGAGATCGTCGGCCAGCATGAACACGACGTTGGGCCGCCGCAGGTCAACTTCCCCGGCCGGGGCGGATATTTGCAGAGAAATCAGAATCGCCGGGATCGCCAGTATTCGCACGACACGCAGCAACCACTCGTCAACCTTCTTCATTCGTGATTCCTTGTTCGGTATTCATTATTCATTATTCCCGCCCGGCGAGTCCGTCGCGCCGACCAGCCGCACGTTGTCCATGTCGGGGTAAATCAGCCAGGGCCGATGATCCACGACCAACGACGCCCGGTTGGGGACGAGTTGGCTGCCACTGCCCTTGCTGGCCCAGGGGCGATGGCCCCAGCCGCGTTCGACCGGCCGGTGGCCGAGTTGGTGGACCACCAAGGGCCGATCGGGCGTGTCGGTCTCCAACAAGATCTGACGCGGCCGGTCGTCGGCCGACCAGACGGCCCAAATCTCCTGGTCGTCGAGACGGAAACGAAGGATCCACACCGCCGGATCTTCCGCCTCCACGCGACCCAAGCACTCGCCGCGCCGCGCCAGCTCGGCCACGTCGGCCATCACGTAGTAAGAAGGCTTCGGCGTCAGGTCGGGACGGATGATGCCGAAGTTGTCTTCGTTGTATTCGGCCTGCCAACCGTCGTCCTGATAGTCGTACCACCATACGCCGCGGAGGAACGGCAACGCGCGGGCCAACAAGTAGAGCCTGCCCAGGTACGAGGCGGAAAGCTCCGGCGAGGTGCTGTTAGTCTGGCCCGAGTGGGTCGGCCAGCCCATCTCCGTGATCAACAGCGGCACCTCGCGATCTTTATTGTACGCCCGCAGCATTTTCTGCACGTCCTGCATCCACGCCCACCATGCCTCGGGCGTGCGGTCGGCTCCCTTGCCGCCGTAGTTGTAGGTGTGGATCGAAACGACGTCGCAGCAGTCCAGCGCGCCGAGCTTGACGATCTCCTCCAGCCAGCCGCGGTGCACCGCGCCGGCCGTACACGCCCCGCCGATGACCGTGATCTGCGGGTCCAGCTTCTTCAGCCGGGGGTAGACGTGCCTGAGCATCCGCACGTAGTCTTCCGGCGAGCCGCCTTGGCGGAACGGCTCGCTCATGCCGATGCCGATGTCGTACTCGTTCCACACCTCGTAGAGCCGCACGTCCGGGCCGAAATGCTTCACCAGGAACTCGGCGTAGCGGGTGTAACCCTCCAGGGCCTCCGGCGAGCGCGGGCGGTCGCCGCCGTCGTAGTGGCCGTTGGCGTAGTCGAAGATCAACATCGGCGCGATGCCCAACTCGGCGGCGCGGCGAAAGACGGCCGATTTGTCCGGCGGAATGGCGTATTGCCCGCGGGCTCGCTCGACGCCGCCCCAGCTCAACTCGTCGCGCAGCGAGTTGATCCCGGCCGTCTTCATCAGCGCCAGGTTCAACGGCGGAATCCCCTTGTTCTGGCCGAAATGGGCACAGACGCCGACGTAGAAGTCGGGCTTCCCCTCGCCAGCCGGCGGCTCGCCCGCATACCCAAGGCTCACGATCAGACCGAGAAGCACCAGTGCGAAGACGGTTCGTTTCAGCATGGCGTTGTTTCCTCTCCTTGTAGGTCAGGGCTTGCCCTGACGGAACCGCATGACGACGTTCGGGCACATCTTCGTCAGGGCAAGCCCTGACCTACTTCGGCGCGGCCTCGGCCTCCAGATCCCCGGTGGCGAACTGGATCGCGTCGAGATAGAACCGCAGCAGCGGGGCGTGCCAGAACAGTTCGGTGCGGTGGCCGAACGACGTGTTGAAGACCCGCCCCTTGCCGTACGACTTGACCCACGCCAGCGCGAAATCGTTGTCCTCGCGGCGGATCCACTTCACGCCCATGTTGGTCGTCGAGGTGTCCAGCGAGAGCAGCACGCGGACCTTCTGGCGGGAGTACGGCTCGCCGAACTGGTAGATCTCGTCGGCCAGCCGAAAATCCTTGCCGGCGAACGCGGCCAAGAGCGGATGGTCGGGCTCTTCGACCACCACGCCCACCTCCTCGTTCCAGGGATGGCCCGTGAAGGTGGCGCCGAGCATCTCGTGGAACTCGGGCCACTGGCGGTTGGCCCCGATGGCGAAGTGGATCGCCACGATCCCCCCGCCGCCGCCGACGTAATCCAGCAGGCTTTTGCGCAACACCTGCTCGACGGCCGCCGGGTCGGCACCGTGCTTGCGAAACGCCTCTCGCTGCACGTCGGTCTGCGTCGGCACGATCCACGGCCCGGACGTGTTGTTGAGCACGATGGCGTCGAACCCCGCGATGTTCTCCGGCAGAATCATGGCCAGGTCGGCGGACACGACCGGCCTGAACGCGCCGGTCTTCTCGCCCAGCGCCTGCAGGGCGTAGCTGCCGTAGGGGATGCAGTAGCCTTTGTGCGGGTCCTTGGCATAGAGATGGTCCGGCGTGTTGAAGATCAACACCTTTCGCGGCTCTTTGGCGGCAACGGCGGCTTGTTCGGGCGCCGCGTCGCGAATCTGCTTCTGCCGATGCGCGGGGATCTCCTCGACCGCCACGACTGCAGAGGGTGCCAAAGCAAACGCAATACACAGCCCAGTCCACAACGAACGTCTGCTCATCATCGCGACCTCCTGAATCTTGCTGACCTACTGACCGCCACGGGTCCCGGTGGGCCACTGCCGGGTTTGCCCCGGTAGTGCCATGTTCGACAGCTACCGACGTGCTTCCCACAACATAATCCCCAAAATAGGTCGCAGAAGCCGAATGTCAACGCTTTTCTTCCGGCGTAGCGTTCAAGTTGTCGAAACCCATTTCCACCGGGCGCGCTTCGTTGGCCCGGTTCGTCTGAGAAACGGGCCCCGAGGACATGTGACCCCCCACTTGACGGGCGATTGCGGGGCGGCCATACTGACGGTAATACAAGCATCAGCTACCGGGTGCGTTCGGCACGCGAACTGGCGGTTTCCCGGGGAGCAAATACCTGGACTATGCCAAGAAAGATCCGAGAATTGATGGAGGACTTGCGAGACGCGGGATTCTATCAGATCGGCGGTGGCAAAGGATCGCACCGCAAGTACACGCACATTCGGTATCCCGGTGCCGTCACGCTCAGCGGAGAGCCGGGCGATGACGCGAAGCCTTATCAGGAGAAGCAAGTTCGACGAGCTATCGAGGAGGTCGAGAAATGAGGACGAGCGACCGGTACCATAAATGGGTCGAGTGGAGCGAAGAAGATCAGACCTACATCGGGAGATGCCCCGACTTGATCACGGGAATCCACGGCGATGACCCACTGCGGGTGTACCGCGAATTATGCGAGGCCGTCGAGGAAGTGATCGCTCATTTCGACTCGGAGGGCCGCCCGCTGCCCCCGCCTCGTGTTAGACCGATGCAGCAAGTGGTGTGATGGACACGCTGCTCGATCTCGACGGGCAAGGCAATATCTGCGCCATCACCGTGGAACACGCCAAAGAAAGGGCGGACATTCCCCACTTCTCCTTCGAGCAGTTCACAGCCTGATCGGGCCATTCCTGCGAGGACCCTAAAGGCTCCAACCCTCCCGATACTCGTCTTGCAGCGCCGCGTCGGCCTCCGTGCTTCCGTGCTTCCGGGGACACGAACCGATATTGACATACTGGGAAAGATTCCGCAGAGTCCCGGCATGGCTCGATTGGCAAGATTGGTCATTCCGGGGCTGCCGCACCATGTGACCCAGCGTGGGAATCGGCGGCAGCAGACGTTCTTCTGTGACGAGGACTATGCGGCCTATCTGGAGGTTGATGGCCCAGTGGTGTGCCGAGCGTGGGGTGGCGATCTGGGGCTATTGCCTGATGCCCAGTCACGTTCATCTGATCGCCGTGCCGCAGTCGCAGGACGCGCTGGCACGGGCGATCGGCGAGGCCCACCGACGTTATACGCGGCGGATCAACTTCCGCCAGAAGTGGCGGGGCCACCTATGGCAGGGGCGGTTTGCGTCGTTCGTGATGGACGAGCCCTACCTGCTGGCGGCGGCAAGATACGTGGAGCTGAATCCGGTTCGGGCCGGTCTGGTGCTTGATGCTGCAGATTGGCGTTGGAGCAGCGCACGAGCACACCTCTCGGGCAACGACGACGCCTTGGTCCGAGTCGCTCCGCTGCTGGCGATGGTTCCCGATTGGCGAGGCTTGCTCGACAGCGCGATCCCCGAGGGTGAGCTACGCGACTTGCGAGAGCACGGCCGTACCGGCTACCCCTTCGGCAGCGCGACGTTTGTGGAACGCCTGGAGCGAACGGTCGGTCGCAGGTTTCGTCCTGGAAAACCAGGCCGTCCATCGAAATTACTCAAACGACCATAATCGGTTCATGTCCCCGGAATCCCCGGCTGCTCCACACAAACACCATCCCTCCCGGCGCGACTCCTGCGGTTCGAGGCATGACCGCAATCTTACCGAAACCTCCCTCCTTCGCCAATATATGCGCCTGTCCCCTTTATCCCCGACCACGTAACCCCCGATTCAATGTGCCTGGCACGATGGAATCGTGCCCCACGTCGGGAGACTTTCTTGACGTGCCGGCTCGCGAACCGATACAATAAGGGGCGTAAGGGCACAGACTTAGGCGGCAGGAGGATCTGGCGATGCGGTCCGGACATCTACTGGCGGCGGTCTTGGTGTGTACAGGGTTGGGGCTCTTCGCGGCCGACGCGCCGGCCCAGCAGGTCACCGTGGGCACCCCGTTTCACAGCATCGGCGACAGCTTCTATGAACGGTTCGGGACCCACTGGGGGTTGAACTGGGACAACGGTTTCATGACCTTCGGCGGCCCCAGTATGGCCACGCCGCAGTTCGGCAAGTTCGATCCCAGCGCCGGGCTGAACTCGGGTTTCGCCTTCCGCCGCAACGGCGTCAGCGGGTTCTTCAATTGGAGCGCGGGACAGGGATTCCAGCAGAGCTTCGTCACCCAAACGCCCAGCGTCACGCTGACCAACGGCTACCCGGGCTTCATCTCCGATACGTCCCAGAGCCCGTTCGTGATCTCGGTGATCCCGGTCGTGGGCGGCTATCCGATGGCCTCGACGTTTCCCTCGTCGCCCTACTACCCGTCGTATTACGATCCCTATGCGATGGGCAACCCGATGATGGCCGTGCCGGTGCCGCAGGTCAATCCGCGGGTGGAGGCGATGCGGCGTCAGATGGCCGAGGCCCAGCAAGCCGTGGCGGGCAACGCGGCCGAGCGGGCCGCGATGGCCGCGGGCAATCCGCCGCCTGCCGTGCCGGGTCCCGCACCAAAAGCCGAGAACGACTTGGATCGGGTCGGTGGAAATGGTGCTTCCGCGGCTGAAGTGGACGGACCGGCGGGGAAACTGGCCGCGGCCCAAGCCAGCTCGGCCGGCCAAGCAGTTCCCAGCGTGGCCGAAGCCCGGCGGCTGCACCAGCAGGAGCAGGCGGCCCAGAGCGAGCAGGCCGTCGCCCTGTTCATCCGCGCCCGCACTGCGGAAGAGAGCGGCAAGCCGGCCGTGGCGAAGATCTACTACGGCATGGCCGCCGAGTCGGCCACCGGCGAGCTTCGCGACCGGATCGACGCCCGGCTAGGGGCCCTCGATTCGTCCGGATCGCGGTGAGGCGAGGGGTGAGGGGCGAGGGGTGAGAATGAGCCCGAAGGGCTCGAATGGGGCAGCCCAGGGCAACGCCCTGGGAGAGAGGTCATTCAATCATTAAAACAGCCCCGAAGGGGCGACATAGAAAGTATGTCGCCCTTTCAGGGCTCTCTAACGTGTGTTCGTCTTCCATTCCCAGGGCGTTGCCCTGGGCTATCTCATTTCGCCCCTTCGGGGCTATCGCACTTGGACCCTTCGGGGCTATCGCGTTCTACCGGTTCAATTGTCTCAGCAGGTCTTCGGCATCCTGCTTCTTCCAGAAGGGGCGCTTGGTCGAAAGCGCGGTTTCCAGGGCCTTGATGGCCTCGGCCTTGTTTTGCTCCGGGTTGAGGTCGATGGAGACCCGGGCGACGAAATAGAACGTGTCGGCCGAGCGGCTTCCGCCCTGCAAGGAAGTGCGCAACATTTGTCCGGCGTTCTGGAGCTGGCCGAGCTTGTAGTAGACCCAGCCGAGCGTGGAGGCGGCGGTGGCGGCGTTGCGGCTCTTCTCGTGCAATTGCCAGTTGGTGCCGGCGAATTCCAGGGCGCGGCGTTTCTGTATCTCGTCGTCCTGCTCGCACAAGGCCAGGGCCAGGTTGTTGGTGGCCTCGAAACTGCTGGGCGACTGCTGATGGGCCGAATCGAAGTAGCGTTCGGCCGTCACGTAGTCTTTTTGGTGCATGGAGATGGTTCCACGCAAGATCTTCGCCGGCAGCGACGTCTGGTCCTGCTGGATCGCCGTGGAGGCATGATCCTTGGCCTTTTCCAGGTCGCCCATGTCGAGGAACAACTGGACGGCGGCCAACTGGGTATCCAGACTGTCCTTGTCCGTCTGCAAAGCGAAGGTGATCCAGTCTTTGGCGCTGGCTTCGTCCGGAACGGCGTGGGTGTAATAAAGTACCGCCATCTGAGTCGCCCAATGACGGATGGCGGGATTGGCCGTCTTGGCCTCCTTGAATTTCTCCAAGGCCGCGTTCGGGTCCCTCAATTGGAACAAGACGTTGCCGAGTTGCCATTTGGCTTCGGCGCTGTCGGGATCGGCCAGTTCCCAGGCCTCCAGGTGTCCCCGCGCGACGGTCAGCATGGCATCGCGTTGTTCCTGGGGTACCATGCGGGCACGCGACGCCGCCACGGTCGCCAACCCGGCGTAGATCTGCGGCTGGAGAGCCGATTTCCGCTTCGCGCTGCCTTGGAACGTCTTCATCAACTCGGCCGCCTTATCGAACAACAACCCAGCGTCGGTGACGCGGCTGCCGCTCAGCGCGAATCCCCCGAGTGCGATGAAGGCTTCCGGATCGTCGGGTGTCTCGAGCACGGCCATTTCCAGCGCGAGCCGCATTCCCGTTTCCTGCCGTGCCCCCTGAAACAAGCGGTATAGCATAATTAGTGCGGGCGGCAATTCAGGGTCCTTCTTGACAGCCTCTTCGAGCTTCTCCCTCGTCCCGGCGATGTCCCCCTGCTTGAAACGCTCAATCGCGTCTTTGACTTCCAGGGACTGCTGTTCTTCCACTGCTGGGGGGGTGGCCAACGGCTCAACCGCAGGCTGCGCGGCCACGTTGCCGGTCGCCAGGGTGAAGTAAAGGGTGAAAATGCCAATCACGACGGTCAGACGGAGGGTGGGGGTTCTCATCGTCCAGTTTCCCTTTCTGGATGTTCGTGGCTCAAGACACGTGGTCTTGCTCGAAATGCCGAATTCGTAACCTCTTCAGGTTTCAAGTTTAGATTACGCCGAAAAAGTTTGCAGGGCAAGGGGCGGAGAATAACGATCGGTCTATTCGAACGGCCGACCGGCCAAAGAGTCAAGTACGGCGACATTTGCGGACTGCGATGACCCATCGTAGGGGTCCGGTGTCCCCTCTGGGTAAGAACCGGCATTCCCATGCCCAAGCCCCAGTCGTACATACACGACCAAGCGCGGGCAGACCTTTGCTGCCGGGTGGGTTTTTTACCCCTACTGCTTCCAATACGCAACTCACGATGGTACTATGCCTATCGCAGTGCACGACCTGCCAAGGCTGGTAGTACTGTATGGAGACGCGGAAAAAGTGCCGACCGGCATTCATCCGTTTTTGCAGGACCAGTTTGCATTACCAACCGAGAACCGGTCGCTGACAACCGATCAGTGACCACCCACCCATGTTGAAAGGAGAAGGCGATGAAACGTTCGATTCTTGCCCGCGCCGTGCTTTGGACCACGTTGGCCTTGCTGACCATATTGGTGTCAGGTTCGGGCCGGTTGGCATTGGGCCAGGATGGAGCCGCCGACACGGAACCGGCCGTGGAAAAGACGAAGGAGTTCCATGGTCGTTTGCCCAACTACTACCCTTCTGTCGTGGATGAAAAGCAACGGGAAGCGATCTACAAGATTCAGGAGGAATATGCCGCGAGGATCGACGCGCTGGAGGCCCAGTTGGCCGCTTTGACCAAGGAACGCAACGAGAAAGTCGCCGCCGTGTTGACGCCCGAACAACTCAAGGAGGTCCAACGATTGGCGGCCAAGGCGAAAACCGAGCGCGACGCGAAGAAAGCCGCGACCAAAGAACCGGCCGCTGGGGTTTCTGCGACGTAGTGACCTTCGATCGTCACCCGTTGCGAGAAACCTTTCTTGAAACCTTTCTTGGGGGAGGCGTCCAACACGCCTCCCGCTTTTATTCCCGAAGCGAAACGACCCGGGTACGGCCCTTCTCTTCGAAATGAATCTTGTCCTCGCGGGCGAGCCAGCCGAGGGCGAGCATCACCGCATTGTGCGGCTGGCCGACCAGTTTGACCAGGTTGGTCATCGTCAAGGGGCCGTTTTCCGACAACACGCACCACAACGTGCCGGCCGTCTCGCCGATTTGGGCGACACCCGGCATGGGAGGGACCGCGGGCATGACCTTACCTCCTCCTGCGCAAGATTCCACGATTCTGGACGGAACGCCAATCTGCGTAAAGTATAACGGCAAATGGGCGGTTATCAAGAACGATCCGAGACAGCGGGCCTTGGACGGCCGCTCTTACAACCGGTTCGCCGTGAATTTCGGCACGATGACGTCGGTATTCGCTTCCCCGGAGATCTCTTCGTCGCTACGGGTTTCTCCCGGGCCGCGGATGATCCGCTGGCTGGAACCCATGCGGAAGAAGAGATAGTCGTGCTCGGGCTGTTCGCCTCGGCCCAGCAGGGTCGGCACGATGGAGATGCCGTCGATGGGGGCCGGCGGCCGGATACCGGCAAGTTCGGCGAAGGTCGGCATGAAATCCCAAAAGGCCGATAGCAGATCGGCCGTTCGGCCGGCTTGAATCGTGCCCGGCCAATACGCAACGCACGGCACGCGGATGCCCCCGTCCTCGAACGACCCCTTCCGGCCGGGCAGTCCGCCGCTGCTGTTGAACTCGCCCGGGGCGGCCGGCCCGTTGTCGCTGGTGAAGATCACCAGCGTGTTCTTGTCGATTCCGTGCCGCTCGAGGCGTTCGAGGATCCGACCCACGTCGCGATCCATCCGCGAGATCATCGACGCGTAGACCTTCTCCTTTTCCGGCCACGACGCCGCGGCGGCGTAAGGCTCCAGCTCGGGTACGACGTGCTGGGAGTGCGGGATCGTGTAGGGAAGATACAGAAAGAACGGCCCTTCCTTGGCCGCATCGACGAACGCCAGCGCCTGCTCGGTCAGCAGATCGTGCGTGTAATGGGTCTGGTTCGTCGCGTTTCCTTCCAGCGGCACCACGTCGAGCCGATTGCCGTCCGTCTTGCGGCCGACCAGTCCATCGCGGTCGAATCGATAGAGTTGATTCGGATAGTAACTGTGGCAGGACGTTTGATTGGGCTCGCCGAAGTAGTAGTCCCAGCCGTGTTTGTAGATGGCTCCGCTGCCGTCTCGGTTCTTCGCGTCGACGACGCAGCCGACGAAGAGGTCGCCCAACGACCACTTTCCGACCATTGCGGTCTTGTAGCCGGCCGCCCGGAGTACGGTGGCGACCGTGGTGTCTTCCTCTTCGAGCATAGGGTGATTACCCCCACCCCCATTCGCGCGGCAGCGCCCGTGGCCGGTGTGCAGCCCGGTCATCAGCGTGCAACGGGTGGGCAGGCACACGGGCGCCCCGGCGTGCATGCGGGTGAAGCGCAATCCGCCTTCGGCCATGGCGTCGATCATCGGGGTGCGGATCTTCTCCTGCCCATAGCAGCCCAGTTCGCCGTAGCCGAGGTCGTCGGCCAGGATGAAGATGATGTTGGGGCGTTTTGCCGCCGCCTCGGCGGCCTCGCCGGCCGGTGGTGCAAGGCAGATCGCCGCGAACATCGCCGTCACCAGCCCCATCCGGATCGCTGTCGTTTGCATGGCCACGTCTCCTTCTCGCTTCGACGTTTCGTGATGAGTAATGAAGATGCCCGTGCGCTGGGTACGGTCCCATGATGGTCGCTGCAAGTGGTGTTGTCAACACTCGGAGCCGGGCTGGGGCCGTTCACGCGTGGAACGGCCGCGTGGAACTACGCGACGTGCTCCACTTCGCTGGCCGACTCTTCCGCGTTGTCGGCCTCGGAACTCGATTCTTCATGCGGCCGGGCGTTGGCCAGGGCCTTCTTCCGCCGGTGACGGCGCCAGTAGTAGATGGCGACCAGCACCAATACGACGACGCCGATCACGACCAGCAATTCCCAGATCCGGACGATCTGTTCGGCAATCGGCTTTCCAAGGAAATAGCTCAGCCAGAAGAACAGGCTGATCACGATCGAGGCGGCGAACAGATCGCAAATAACGAATTGCCGAAACGGGAGGCGGAGGATTCCGGCGGAGAGGTAGATCGGCGAACGGACGCCTACCATGAATCGGGCCGCGAAGAGGACCTTCAGGCCGTGCCGGTCGAGCATCTCCTCCATCTTGGCCTCGCGCGGGGTCGTCATGTGATGTGCCCACCAGCGATGTCGCCGCACCACGGCGCGGCCGAAATGGCGGCCGATCCAGTACATGATGCAGTCGCCCAACAGGCCGCCGGCCAACAAGGCGCCCAGCGCCGGCCAGGGATCCAGTTTCGCCACTTCCGGCGACGCCCAGTAGCCGGCCGTGATGATCGCGACCTCCTCCGGCAGCGGCATCCCCGCTCCCGTCGACACCATGAACAGAAAAATGCCGAGATAAGAAGCGTGAACGCTGAAGACGTTGGCCAGCAGGAAGAAATGGGCCATCAACACGGGCCTTTGCCGATACTCGGGGTGCTCGCTCGATTCACAATTCCGTCATTGTAACGCCCCAGGGGCGTCTTCGTCTACGGCGCACGAGCGATTCCCGGCGCCACCCGAAAGAGATCGTCTTCGGCCAATCCGGCCGTCTTGATCTCGATGCCGCCGCTGTGGCGGACGGGACAGACCAGCACGGCGGCGATCTCGGGCCGTTGCCGGCAGAAATCGGACGTCGCCTGCGGTCCCATCACGTAAAACGCGGTCGACAGCGCGTCGGCCAGCGTCGCCGTGGGGGCAATGGCCGTGGCCGAGAGGACGTCTTCGGCGGGCCGGCCGGTCCGCGGATCGAGAATGTGCCCGTACCGACGCCCCCGGTGTACGAACGATTGGGCCCACGAGCCCGAGGTCGCCAGCGCCCGGCCATCGAGCCGAATCTCGGCCAGTCGCCGGTCGGGCCGCAAGGGATGGCGGATCCCGACCTCCCAGCCGCGGAGGGGGCCACCCGGCGTCGCGTCCGATTCCGGCTCGGGAGAACCATGGGCCAGCACGCTGCTATTGCCTCCGTGGATGAGAAAATGCTCGATTCCTTCCCCGAGCAGCACTTCCGCACAGCGGTCCAGCGCATAGCCCTTGCCGATGCCGCCGAGATTCAGTTTCACGCCGGGCCGAAGGAAGCGGACCGTTCTGTTGCTGCGATCGAATTCGACCAGGTCGCTGCCGACGAGTTTCAAGGCCTCGGCCACGACCCCTTCCTCGGGCACGGCGCCGGCGCGGCGTGCGAATCCCCAGACTTCCCAAAGCGGAGCCGCGCTGAGATCGAACGTCCCGCCGGTTTCGCCGTGCAACCGGACGGCCAGTCGGAGAAGCTCGAAGAGGTCCGGCTCGACTTCCACCGGCTCTTCGGCCGCCGTGCGGTTGATGCGGCTGATTTCGCTGTCTTCCCGGAATACGGAAAGCTGTTCTTCCAGGGCGTCGACCAGGTCCAGGGCCTTCAGCGCCGCCTCGGTCCCGTGCTCGTATCGGCCGGCGCTGAAGCGGATCTCGAACTCGCAGGCCATGGCCCGGCGCGAGACTCGAAGGAAGTACGCTTCGTCGGACGGGCGGCCGGTCGGGGCCGGCGTGCCGCCGTGCGGCAGGGTCTTCTGGAGCGCGTCGGCCATGGAGTCGGCGGCCGATTTGCCCTTGAGGAAGTTGCGGCGGCTGCTCTTGCGTGTCATGGGATGCCCTGACGTGGGGCGCGTTTTCAACGTGCCTACAACGGAAAAGGCACGTTGAAAACGTGCCCCACTCTAAAACGGCGGACCGGCTTCTCGTTCGGCCCGCATCACCGGCACCATGATCCAGCGGTCGGGATCGGCTTCGTCGTTGCTCAATCCCCGCACGCCGATCTCGTCCTGTTGATCTTCGTAGTGGAATTCCTGGTAGAAATACTCTTCGCCGGTGAGCGGATTGATCTTGTAAGGCGGCAAGGGACGGCCGGTGGCCAATGCCAGCGCCAAAGCCCAACCCTCCCAGTTCGCCCGATCCTGGGCCTGATCGGCGTGCTGTTGCCGGATGTCCGGCAGCAACAACCGCCCGGCCACCAGCGGGAAGTCGGGCGAGTTGCGCCTCTGCTGCAATGCTTCGCTGATCTCGTCGAAAAGGTCCTCGCGCAGACAATACGGCTGCCGGCAACTCTCGATGATCTTCCGCATCGTTTCCATATAGTACAGTACGTCCGTCTCGACGATCCGCTGGGCTGCGACCGCAAAATCCTCGAGTTCGCCTTGCGCGTCGAAGCGGGTCTTCTCCTCCTCCGTAAGAAGATGCTCCAGCAGACCGGCGGCGACCATCGCGTAGAAGTGCAGGCCCGAGGACCGCTCGCCGATCCAGGCCCGGGCGTCGTCGGGCCAGGACTCCAACTGCTCGTCGACCAGGTCGCAGAGCCGTTCGAGCTGTTTCCGCTCGATGGCCGGGTGCTTCACGATGGCCTGGAGCACGCCGAAGGCCTTGGTGCGAATTTGGGCGGCGTGCAGTCGGGTGTGGGCGCATTTCTCGGCCCCCAGGCACGAGGCCAGCCGCAAGATGTACCCGAGCGATTCGGCGGCCTCGTCGAGCCCGGCTTCGGAGAGCGATTCGGCCGCCCGATACGCCTCGAGGTCGGCACAGAGGTGAACGACGGGGATGAATTTCAACTCGACCAGGAATCCGTCGGTGAAGGGAATGCCGAAACGGCACTCCGGCCGCTTCAGGGCCTCCCGGGCCTCCAGACGCTGCTGGTCGTACTTCGCCCGGAAATTGATCGCCTTTTGAAGCTGGATCGGATTGAACTCGAACTTCCCCGCCGGGAAGATACTCTCCGACTTCTCCCGGATCGACGCCACCTGATCCTCCGGGAACAACGTCCGCAGGCCCGCCGCCACGTTCAACTCGTCGGCAATCGAGGGGCGGCTGAGCAGTTCGGGGGTGCCGCCTTCCTCTTCGATGCGGGCCAACTCGTCGCGGAGCTTCGCGTTGGGAATCTCCTTCA